>JBFFIY010000014.1:0-51021 GCA_041556195.1 Enterobacterales bacterium | reverse complement strand
TTGTACAAATAAAAACAGTTGAACAACAGGATATCCAGTCTTTAGAAAAAATAAAAACCTTATTAAATAAAAGTAAAGTTGCAACCTCCAATCAAATTAGAGGGTTACTTGCAGAATACGGTTTGGTATTTCCCAAAACAAGCAGCTAAAGAATAAATTTTAGCACTTCTTTTACTACTGTCTGAAATCAACAACTTACGATCCTGAATGATTATTAATAAATACAGGATTGTTAACTTGGGCTGGTGGTTTATATCTAAGAATCATCAGGAGAAGAAAAATTATTCAAGATTAAAACACTCGCAACTATTGACAGTGGGGGAGTGACCATATATGTCCTGTAAAATAGCATTGTCAAAAAAGAGATGGGTGTCTTATGTTTCTTATGTTTCTTCTAAAACTCTTCATCAATGGGCGCTAGCGTTGTATCTGGTTTTATATCTCTTGCTTTTAAGAAGCTAATAATCGGGCCTAGCGAAAGACTTCTATCGGCTCCTTTTACATAGACAGCAAACACCTCTTGCTCGACTTCCAACGAATCAGCAACTTGAAATAAATTTCCATCTTCCAGGTATGGTTGCACCAGAGCTCTTGGTAAATAGGCAGCACCTCGATGACTCAAGATAAACTCAAGCGCGATTCGACTTTGTGCAGTATGCAGAATTGGTGCTATCGGTTCAGAAAATAACCTGGCCTGTTGCATATTAAAAGCGGTCCCCCAATCAACAAAAACATGGCCCAATGAAGGTACATCCTCGATTTGTTTTCCCGAATGGTTACACACCATGATGAGCTCAAGATCACCGACGATTTCCGCCTCAAAATCACTATTTGCTGGCGGATCTAATGTTGAGAAGATATCTACCCTACCACCAAGTAACGAGCGTACTAAATGCTGAGTTGTGTTGATTTCGGTTCGCATATATAGATTTGGAAATTTGATAGCTAATTGAGGGAGTAAAGATTGCAAAAAGGTATCCCATAAATTTGATGTTCCTCCTAAAGAGAGCTGAGCATTTTTTTTAGCAGGGATTCCAACTTCCTGCACCGCCAGTTGCCAGGAAGCCAATAGGTTTTCTGCATGTGGTAGTAATCGTTCCCCCGCCGTTGTTAACAAAATATTGTTTCTATGACGACTAAATAAAGGGTTACCGACGATTGCTTCAAGCTGTTTAACTCGAGAGCTAACCGCAGACTGGGTTAAAAAAAGATTTTCCGCAGCATGGCCAAAATGCCGGGTTTTAGAGACTTCAATAAACGTCCTCAATAGATCGGTATTCATTATTACCCACTTCAATCAAAATAATTTATCGACAACTATCAAAAACTATCATTTTACATAACATTAAATCAAGAAAATAATACATACAAAGCATAATTAACGATAAGAGATATCTATCTAAATGTACAAATCTGAATCATTTGTGACTTGTAAGAGGTTCTATGCAGATGAGCATTTCCCTTATGGCATTTCCCGAAGTGGCGAATTCAATCGAGACCAGGCAAAACTACTCGAAGATCATGGAGAGGCTTATCAAGCACTGCACTCTGGACTGCGGTCACCTATTAATGATGAAGAAAGAGACTTTGTCGCAGTTTGCAAAGGAGAAAAGCAAGCAAGAACCGAACATGAAATAGCCTGGATGCGATTTTGCGAGAAGACTCAAAAAAGACGAACCTATATTTCTGCATTCTACTAAAACCCTGAAATTGATAATGACGACTTTACTTCTCTTGGTGATGAACCATTAGAAGACCCAATTGAATAGGCATAAATATGAAAATTTGTTTTTTGATGTATCCGTGGGAACGCATTGATTCAGAAACTGATAGCACCCTCAGGTTAATCCATGAGATGGCCTCACGGGGTATTACCGTAGCCATTACAACAACTAACAACCTAACGATACGCGAAAGCGTAACTTACGCTTTTTGTAATGTATTAAAGAAAAAACAAAAAATCAGTAGCAATATTCCCTCATTTTATAGGACAGCAGAATTTAAGAGATGCAAACTTCCTCTGGGCGGCTTCGACGCGATTATTATGCGAGCAAACCCGCCGCTTGATACTACAGCACTCAACTTTTTAGATTCAGTGCGAAATGATGTGTTTATCATGAATGACATCGATGGACTGCGAATAGCTAATAACAAGCTTTATCCCGCATCTTTTAGCGGAGAAGCATCACGTTTTATTCCAGCTACCCACGTTTCAAAAAGCCGAGAATACCTTGAGCAAGTTCTAGAGGAATCGTCTACAGAAAAAATGATCATGAAGCCGCTTAATGGATTTGGTGGTCAAGGTGTTATCGTCGTCGAGAAAAATGCTCAGCAAAATTTCAGATCACTTTTAGAATTTTACATTGGCGGAAACCAAGGCAACTATGTGATTTTACAGGAGTACGTTGAAGGCGCACATCAAGGAGACGTCAGAATTCTAATGCTAAACGGTGAACCCATAGGTGCGATGCGGCGAGTGCCTTCTGAAAAGGATATTCGCTCAAACATTCATGCGGGAGGAAAAGAAGCAAAGCACAGCATGACCAAAGAAGAGAAACTTCTGTGTAAAGCACTCGGACCTCAACTGGTTCGTGACGGACTTTATCTGGTAGGTCTTGATGTAATTAATGGCAAATTAATTGAAGTAAATGTGCTGAGTCCTGGAGGCATTACCCGTATAAATAAGTTAAATAGAGTCAAGCTTCAAAAAACGATTGTTGATTTTATTGAAAATGTGGTTTTAGCTCGAGAGTTAGTGGTGGAGCGTAAAAATATCTTCCGTAAGGTCATTGAAGATGCTGAAGCTGTCTGAGCAAGAAATCATCCGTCGAATAGAGGCTGCAGAGCACTTTGAGTGTGAAGCAAGCGATGGCAGCTTTTACTTGAAAATTGAGTTGTACACACCGCTAGTATGCACCGCCATTCATGCGGGACACCAATTCAGAAACAGTTTAAAACCTAAGTGTGAGCTTTCAGAGTCAGAAAGATTGTATGAAGAAGACCCATTTACCGACCAGCTAATTCAAGCAATGCCAATTACCCTGGTCGCAAAGGACTCGCGCTATGAATACGATTTAAATCGACCTCTCGCTAACTGTATTTATACCAAAGCCTGGGGCAAAAATGTTTGGACTAAAAAGCTCTCAGTAAAAGAGAGACAAAAAAGCATAGAGAAGCATCAAACGTATTATCAGATATTAGATGTATTAATCTCACAAATTGAGAATCGTTTTGATGCCGCAATAATCTTTGATGTTCATTCGTATAACCATTTACGTCGAGATGAATATACACCCACATTCAATATAGGCAGTGAGCAGATTGACCTTGACCGTTGGCAAGAAGTCGTAGATTTAACTTTAACACGATTAGATAATATCGAACTCCCTAACATGCCAGTAACATCTAAAGAAAATGCGGTATTCTATGGACGAGGCTACTTAGTATCTCATATTAACAGTCGATTTCAAAATACACTTGTGTTGCCTCTAGAGTTGAAAAAAGTCTTTATGGATGAACTCAGTGGCGAAGCTTACCCAATGGTTTTACAAACACTTAGCCAACAATTTAAAGACTGTTTACTCGATATTGGAGCTTTTTTTACACGTCGATATACCAATAAAAAACACGCAAAAAAGTCAGATCTACTGACGGAAAAAATGGATCCAGCGATCCTCAAGGTTGATAGAGCTTTATATCAACTAGCTAAAGGTCTTGAAACGTTGCTCTATATTAACCCGACAAACATTTCATCAGAAAGAAAGCAGTTTTTTAAATGTCACGGGAATTATGTGCCTCAATTTAGATATCGTCAGCTAGACATCGATCCCTACTTGTTTAGAGAAAAGCTTTACCGTTTGCCAGTAGACACTATTAGAGATCCGAGCATCAAGTCACTTTACCGCGATGTAATTGATGGGTTAAGTGAAAAGATTGATTTGTTAGTTAAAGCGGGCACCCCTGATTTTCTTTACGAATCGCTTAAATACTATGGTGAGCCTAGTCAAACTGATGAAAAGAATGCTCACTTCCTGTTACACGCTAGTAAATTTGATACAAGCGCTCTAGAGTTAGTTTCGACAGAGGAACTATTGCGACAAATGAATCAGGCTGCTTGCAAGTGGCAAATGGTGTGTAAGATAGAAACCAGCAATAAGCTTGTCGCTTCAGCGATGGTGTCTAATAGTCGTAAAGCTGTATTAATCGCCAAAAAACTGAATATTTCTGCGGTTGAAGCTCGGGCTTTGATACATCATGAGCTAGGTGTTCATATGGCTACTACTCTTAACTCAAGTGCCCAGCGCTTAAAAGTCTTTTCACTCGGCCTACCGGGCAATACGCTGACTCAAGAAGGTCTAGCCATTTTAAACGAGTACCAATCTGGAAATATGACGTTAAAACGTCTAAAGGTTCTGGCATTGCGCGTACTCGCCGTAAGAGAAATGCTTAACCAGAGTGACTTCCGACATACTTATAGTTTTTTACTGGAAGAACACCAACTCGCACAAGAAGAAGCTTTCAAGTTAGCTGTGAGAGTTCATCGTGGAGGTGGCTTTACCAAAGACTACCTATACCTTAACGGCGCCAGCTTGGCTCTTGATATGTACAGGAATCAAGATATTAAAAATCTGTATATTGGCAAGACGGGGTTTGAGTATTTACCAATCATTAATGAATTAGTTGCACGGCAACTGGTAAAGGCTCCTCACTATTACCCCAACTTTCTTGATAACCCAGCACCTGTGCCAGCAGTACTAGAATACCTGATGAATTGTATTCGTCCATCCCCTTTTGAACACAAGGCTTTTTCTGGTGGACATCGTATGGTTGCAGCCTAGTAATCTGTACTCTTAAAAGTTTCGGAGCGTTTATCTTTAATACAATCACTATTGTCGTATTCAGCTAAAAAAATCGAAATTACAATCAATTAACAACCAAAAATAGGTGCCGTCCCAAAAAGTGTGTCTACCTCTTAATTTAAATAGATAGATTTCGGTTGTTAATTAAACATATCAGTTTTTTGCAAATCGACTTACCGGATAACTGTAAGTCGAATTATTCATATCAATAGCGATTTTACTGAGTAAGGTCAAGACGGAATCAACACTTGGCATCGAATTTCTTATTTTTATTGTTCGTTTAAATGATTTATTCAATCTTTCTTTCCAATTTGTTGTACAAATCATGTTTCTAAGAATAATAGGACACCCCAAACTTAACTAACAAAAGGTAAGGTTGGGTGCCCTGCAAATTTGCAAATTTCGCAAATTACTTTAGTTATCTGCCGCGCAAATTTAACTCACAAGCTCATCAATAAGATTTCTAATCAGCTTTTTCTCTTTAGATTTAAGTCGTTGGAAATCATCCATTATTGATTGGGTTTTGGGGTGGGTGGTTAATACCAGACATTTATCCATTACTCGAACTGTGACAGGTTGATCAACTTTAAAACCTGCCTGAATTAACCAATGCCCTCTTAACTCAATTAACCCAACTTTAGTACGGCTTGTTTCTGGTTGTTGTAGTTGGTAACGGTAGCTTTCAAGCTAGTTGCCTTGTGTCGGAAAAATTGGATTTTTGGGTACAGCTTGTCGTAGTATGTCTTTTAGTCATAGTAACCTCTTGTGTAGGTTGTTGTGATTAGCTGGCTGTTTGGGTTACGCCCCATTCAGTCAGCGCCTTAAAAATCTGTTATCTGGCTAATAAAAACCATTTTATTTAACCTCTTCTATTATAAACTGTTTAGTATGAAATATCGATAAAAAACAATTAGATATGTTGTTTTTGTGTGGTTAAATTGCACGGTTATGATTGATTTGAGCGCAAGTATTTTATGCCTACTTCTAACTAACAAGGCAAGACTCTATCCTTGACATCATCCTATATTCCTGGGCTTGTAAATAGAAGTGCCTGTTCCTTTCATACTTTACTTACAAAGGGCTGGGATCAGTAAAACCGCATTTACTTTTGCCAAACCTTTTGAGTGTGATAAATAAATTGTATAACAATGCAAGTGCATACGAATTGCGATATTAAGCATCAATGAAGTTCATCGTATTTGAGGAAATATGAATAAAGAAACAACCTTACATTTTTTTTGCGGAAAAATGGCTGCTGGAAAATCTACCCTGGCAAGAGAGCTGGCAGAAAAGCATAATGCCATTCTTCTAAGAGAAGACCATTGGTTGGCCCAGCTCTACCCGGAAGAGATAGGTGATATATCCGGCTACTTGAAATATTCATTTCGCCTGAAAAATGTATTGGCGAATCATATTCAATCTTTGCTTTCTCGTGGTGTCTCCATAGTTCTGGATTTTCCTGGCAATACAAAAGAACAACGAAGTTGGTTTCGCGATATTTATCAACAACAAAATTGTTCACACGTTCTTCACTTTGTTGATGTCAGCGATGTTATATGCAAACGTCAACTAAAGGAAAGAAGCAAAGATAAAGAAGATGGAATACCTTTTACCTCAGAGGAAGAGTTTGATGCCATCACAAAATATTTTCAGGCTCCCACAGAAAGTGAGGGGTTTAATATAGTAAGATATGAGTGTAACAGTGCCTGACAAAAGCAAGCAACCCGGCGTTAAAATTTTGGGGTGTCATTGTTTTTTATTACTATAGAATAAAATTAGTAACACAGAGGACTGCCCTGACTCATTTCGGTCGTAGGGGATTTCAGGCAGATGAATGGTTTATGGCATAGAGTTGTTGTAATTGAAAAACAGTAGGAAAAAATATGGCACAAGGTAAATATAAAAAGCTTATTACAAAAAAAGTAAGGAAAGGAAATAAAGGCCATCCAATCGCCACAGTTGCATTCTATGGCCCAACAAACTCAGTTGCTACAAAGCTGGTTTGTGGAATTATAAAATCAGAAAATGCAGATGCAGAACCAATGAAAAAATGGTTTTCTGAAAATGATCTAAGAAAATCAGAAAAGATACTTGGTGAAGTATTAGAATTTATTGAAGAAAATGAAGTAAAGTCCGTCGGTATGGTGGAGGAAATTATAGGTTGCCCTCATGAAGATGGTATCGATTATCCAGTTGGCGAATCATGTCCAAAGTGTAGTTACTGGAAAGGGCGCGACAGGTTTACTCAAAAAATGGTGCACTAGCCCGCCTCGCTTAAAGCGCCTACTTTTGGTGATAACCACTAAAACACTTGTAACTTATTGAAATTTAAGTGTTAAATGTAATTAATTAACCTGTCTTATCCCGAGTTGAGGTTAATTAAAACATGAACTATTCCGACAGATTTCCTGTTATTGCAAGCTTTTTATGTTTTTTATGCTAGATTTGGAGCTGAGAAATGAGAGCAAAGGGGTATTACACATTTTTTACAAGCTTTAATTGTATTAAAAAATAGCCTTTCTTACATCCTTTAAAATGGGAAATAACAATTGATGTCCAATTTTATTTTTTAATTTTATCTTATGACTCAAAATGTTTTATCTAAACACTGATAGTCAATCGTCAATAAGTTAGTCCGGCAATACAGAGGTTTATGTCAAGGTAGTCGTTTGTAGGTATAGATGATTTATTATCGATCAATTTTCTGATGAAGTTTATCTGAGAAAATTTATTATCACAAAACTTAATAAAGGTACCTTACAATGAAAAAATCAATTTTATTGCTGTCTTTTCTGGCGATATTTTTTGGTATAACGCCAGCTTTAACAAAAGTTCATGCTTCAACTGGAACTGAGTTAACGTCAAAACAAAGTGTATCAATGGCAGCAGCTTTTGATAAGAGGCAGCTAACCATGCTTACCAATAAAGCGCTGGCCGATGATATTACATTATCAAACGCTATAACTTTATTGAAAAAGCATTCTACAGGCGTTGCAATTAATAGTGTTGTTGAAAACCTTCATTCTGGTGGTTCTTCCAGCATAGAATTAACTGATCTACAAACAAAAGGTTCTAACCAGTGCGTACAAGATAATAACGCATTATTGATTAGCTCATGTCAACAACTTCAGCAATCTGGTCGGATTGAAATTCCTGAGTTATGGCTGTATGAACCAGATTCAGTACAAGCACGAAACTCACTTAAAGACATCCTGTTTGCTTACGCGCCAGCAGGCGATGAGTCAAACTGGAAGCAAATTGAGGCATTTAACCGTAATGGTGATATTGTTTACCTGGATCCCCAGGCGAAACCGGAAGTACCAGTCATAGTTTTGGAAACAAGTGGTAGTTCCGCTCATAACTTCAGAGTAGAACAGTTGAATAAACTGTTGCGCAAATCGGGATTACAAAAAGCTAAACCAACTAAACCTTCCACGGATTTTCAAATTCAGGCAACTAACGTAGAAACTACCATGATGAATAAAGTTCGTCTGGCGGATGACAAAGAGCCATGGATCAAAGGGGCTGCGGAAATTTATATCATTACTTCAGGTGTAAGAAGCAGTAATAATGATGCTGAAGTCAGTATTATTCCCTTGAACTATCTGGATCATGATAATACGGATTATTTTCCCAATCAGTTAGTCTTGTTCTGGGATGATTACACATACAATGCCGCAAATATTCAGTTTTGGGAAGATGATGGTGGAACAAATTACCAGGCCCTGATCTTAGCACTTCTAGATGCTATTGAAGCAGCGGGTGGTCTTGCTGGTGTACCCGAGCTGAGTGCTATTGCTCAGATCGCAAATATGATTATTGAAGCGATGCCTTCCAGCTTTTTCAGTGATGACGATGATTTTGTCGATACCTGTTATACAATTGTTAAGGGGCAAACCTATACCAATCATTTTTGCGCTGCTGCCAACGCAAAAGTTAACCTGAGTCCATTTACTTTGATAGCTCAGTGAGCAGTATGACTGCTTTTTTACAGTAGTGATTTTATAGCATTGATGGGACACCCATAAGTTAATAGCTAAAATGGATCAAGTTATGGGTGTTCCACATGCTAGATGTTAACCGAGTCATTAAATATCTATTTTGAGAATGGAACACTTATATCAAAACCTTGCAGATGTAGTTTTGTTTCTACACGCTTTGTTCGTTGTTTTTGTTGTAGTTGCATTACTATTGATTATAGTGGGCGGGTATTGTCAGTGGTCATGGGTTCGTAATTGGTGGTTCAGGATTGCCCACCTTATCTGTATTGCTGTTGTAGTTGTTCAATCCTGGATTGGTCTATTATGCCCCCTTACCAGCCTTGAAATATGGCTTCGAGGCCAGACCGGACAAGAGCAGTATGAAGGGAGTTTTATTCAATATTGGCTGGAACGTTTTCTTTACTATGATGCGCCTGAATGGGTTTTTGTAGTGGTCTACACGGCTTTCGGTTTGCTTGTTATCATCACATGGGTGCGTTTCCCACCGCTAAAAAGATCGAGCTGATTTGCAGGGTAGTTTTTTGTATCAGATTTAAATAGAGAACTGAGATTAGGGGCCTGAAGTTTTTCCTACATCAATTGCATACGTATTCCTGTTTGCAATTCCTTCTTTGGTTGCTAATGTTGATCTTTTTAATTTCACATTCTTAAGGTCTGTATGTCATTCTCTCGTGGCAAGTCGTCAATAAAACGCAGCATCATTGCTATTTGCTGCTTGTCTATCAGCAGTATGGTCATCGCCTTATGTCCCCTTGATTCCGATGCAACCTTGCGTGAACCGGTAAAGCTCAACAGTGAAGGTGAATTCGTACCCGGTTGGGCCAAGCAGGCGATCTGGTACCAGATTTTTCCGGAACACTTTCGTGACGGTGACCCATCCAACAACCCCACAGTGAAGGACATTCTGGGTTCGGATCCACAACAGCCGCCTGCCCATTGGCAAGTTCACCCCTGGGGTAGTGACTGGTATGAACTGCAAGCTTATGAAATGGCCAATGGAAAGACCGAATTATGGAAACACCTGCTGCGCCGTCGTTATGGCGGTGACTTGCAGGGGATGATAGACAAACTGGATTACACCAGGGAATTGGGGATCAATGCCATTTACCTGAATCCGGTGTTTGATTCGCCATCATTGCACAAGTACGACAGTGCCAGTTATCACCATATCGACCCTGATTTTGGATCGGATCCTGCGGGTGACCGCAAATTGATAGCCACAGAACAAGCCTGGAACCCGAAGACCTGGATTTGGACCAAAGCCGATGAGCTGGCGCTTGAGTTGGTCAAACAGGCACACAAACAAGGGATCCGAATTATCTTTGACGGCGTGTTCAACCATATGGGAATCAACAGTTTTGCTTTTCAGGATGTAAAAAAAACCAGCAACAATCGCCGTATAGTGACTGGTTTACTATAAAAAGCTGGGAAGACGAAAAAACAGGCACCAAATTCGAGTATTAAGGTTGGTTTGGTGTCCAATCCCTGCCGGAATTTGCCGAGGATAAGAATGGCCTGGCAAAGGGCCCTGAAGAGTATGTGTTTGCCGCCACCCAACGCTGGATGAACCCGAAAGGGCAAGGCATTGAACATGGTATTGATGGCTGGCGTTTGGATGTGGCGTTCTGTGTTGCCCATGGTTTCTGGAAGGACTGGCGCAAACATGTAAAGTCGATCAACCCGGATGCTTACCTGACCGCTGAACTGGTATTGCCGATGGAGCAGGTACAACCTTTCTTGCAGGGCGATGAGTTCGACGGCGAGATGAATTATAACTTTGCCTTTACCAGTGCAGAGTTCTTTTTTCACCCTGAGGACGATGCAATATCCGGCCCTCTCTGTGGGCAGTTATCAAGCTGTGTTGGCTGATGATGCGACTGGGACATTTGTCTTTACCCGGGAGCATCAGGGGCAAAATCTTCTGGTGGTGCTGAACAATGCCAAAAAAGCGTAAACTCTCACCCTGCCAGCGAAAGTCGGCAAGGAATATACTGATTTGCTGAACAAATTCAAGGTAACTCGTAACGGAAACAGTCTTACTCTGACGGTACCGGCAAAGTGGGGTGCCATTCTACTGGCGAAGTAATTATCGGATTTTGCTCCCCCTCCGGTTCAACGATTGTTATCGCTTGTTATGATTATCGATGACAACGTTGTTGGACACATTCTATTCTCGAGCGCACAAATCACACAGGATTTGCAGGATTTGCAGGATTTGCAGGATTGCAGGATTGCAGGATTGCAGGGCATCCTATTCTATTAGGTTTAAATAGAGAACTGAGATTAGGCTGCTCTGTAGATTACTTCAAAGCAACCATTAATTAAATATGAACTATTCCGACAAAAACATAAACTATTCTGATAGCTTTCCCACCACTGTTCACCTCACTCTAAAATCGCATTTAATATAGCAAGTGCCTCATCTACAATATCAGCAGGGGCTTGTTCAATTTTTCGTGCATTTCTGGCAACTAAATCCACCATGCGAACACCACTAATAAGTGCTACACCTTGTGTTTCTGTGCCACACCCCATCATTGTAACGGTAAAACCTTGCACTCTGGAGAAGTTACCACCTTGTGTAATGGGAGCAATTAATGTCATACCAAGCTTATTAAAGGCTTTTGGCGATAACACCAAACAAGGTCGATAATTGCCCTGAATTTCTTTGCCAGCCGTAGGATTTAAACAGGCTAGTACGATGTCACCGCGATTAAATACCACCATTAAACTTCATTCCCTACAGCTTCAGTATTATCCCAATCGCTTAATTCTTGCGGCATTGGTGCTGATCCATCACATTTAGCAAGCAATTCTTTTAAGCTGTATTGTTTTTTTGGTTTGACAGGCTTAATAACTAAACAACCATTTTCAGCTTCAATATCAAGACTATCACCCAATTTGATATCAAGCGTTTTAAGTAATTGAGCGGGTATTACGGCACCTTTTGAATTTCCGATTTTTCTGACTTGAGTAAGCATTTTATAAAAAACCTATTGAGTTCTAACTATGTTATAACAATAATGCTAAAAACATGATGTGTCAATAATGCTTCAATATAAATGTTATACCCGTGATACCTGGAAATGCCGCATTTCCAGTAATCTCGGGTATAAGCCATATACTTCCGTCTTTTTAACGACCCTACACCCCAGCATCTCCAAACTTCAAAAACACTACCATTAAACAATTGGAACAATCTGATTAATCAAACTGAACAAAACGTTCAGCAGTCGTAATAAAACCCATTTTATTATTTCACATTAATCCTGTAACCCTATGTATTTAAATAATAAACATAATTTGCAACAACTTGGTGTTGTTATTGCCTTAGCAGTTGTTGAAGGCGCAAATGAAGAGCTTGTTTTCTGGTTTTTTGAAGCTGCGTAATTTAATTGGATTTTCAATTTGTGAAGAGATAACAATGGGACGAATAAAAAAAATACCGATCCCTCTGTTTAGCAGCTGTAATGGCATTAACTGGCTCGTTACAGCTTATGGCAGAAGGTTCTACAAGCGCCGGGGCCCTGATAAAATAGGCCCGCTTCCCCAGTTAAAAAAATAAAGCAAAAGCAGAATTAGGAAAATGTTTGTTTTTTGATCCAAGGTTATCCTGTGATGCTGCAATTTCTTGTGCTACTTGCCATCGATCTGAAAATGGTTTTGCACATCCAGACAAGCTTTCACCTGGTTATCCGGGTAATAAACATTTCAGAAACTCACCTTCAGTTATTAATGCAGCGCATAAAAAAGTGTGGATGCATGATGGTCGTCTGAGAACCAGTTTAAATGATGTGACTCGTGGCATGTTGACCGAAAGTTAAATTATGAATATGGATATGCGCATTATGCAGGAGCGTCTAAAAAGAAGTGGGGAAGCTCAAGCACTTCTACGATGGGTTTAAAATCACTTTATGCTTTGTTGTTGATTTTGCTAAGGGAATAACCATTGGCTACAATCAACGCCGCGCCTAAAGCGATTTTAAATCCCACTGAAACAGGCATAATGAATGATTAGGGGTATATAGCTAAAACCTGGCTTTTACTTAGAACAAGAACCGACAGCGATAAAATCTCTGTCGGTTCTTTTTTTTACTAATCATTCAAGATGGTGGTTTATTTACTAAAATTCTGATCCGTTACCAAAATGAAGAACTATACCCGTTGTCATTCATAAGTTCGGAAACAGGCATTATGGATGATAACGGGTATATAGTCTAAAATTACTTTATTACGGAATAAAGATTGATGGACGGGTGATATGACGTTTTGGCTATACAATATGGGGCTGGCGGTGCCCATGACTGATCAACTATTGAAACCTAAACGTAAAGTTGATCCTTTAATTAAATTAACCAAATAAGCCAGAGTTCATGGAACTGATGAAGTACACAAAACTCCAAAGAAACAGGAACTCTACACATCTACCCGGCAAGTAACGCCCATTACAGCAGTTGAACAAGCCTACAAGAAACCCGAGTCTGAAAGGAGACAGCTCGTTCTTGTTGCCAGTCAGATCATGAAGTCACCCGTTATTACCCTGAATGAAAATGTTTCGATTAGTGATGCAAGACAAAGATTTCTAGAACATCGATTTCGTCATTTTCCGGTTATTAATAAAGATAAACATTTGCTTGGCATAATATCAGATCGAGATATATTAACTGAGGTCGCTTCTTTAGAAGATAAAACCCAACAAAGTTATAATTCAATAGTTACTTTATTGAATAAACCAGTTCTAACAGCTTCTGCTGACACGCATATACGTGAAATTTGTCGAGTTATGTTTAGCCAGCATGTCGGAGCAATTCCAATTACTGATGATGCCGGTTCTCTACTGGGTATGGTTACTCGAAGTGATATATTACGTGCAATGATCGAACATGAACCTCTGGATTTGTGGATATAGGCAACCTGATGAGCACAATGATGTTTTCGCTATTTGACATTGGGAAGTTTGCCGCAGGATTAGCAATATTCCTATTCGCTATGATGCAAATGGAAGCCGCATTAAAGTTATTAGGAAGTCGAAGTATCAAAGTCTTTTTGCAACGACATACACAGAACCCGATTAAAGCTATTTTTGGAGGTGCTTTGGCAACTGCAGTCCTGCAAAGTAGTTCTGTTGTTGGTCTCATAACTTTAGCCTTTGTAGGTGCCGGTATACTTGAGCTCACACATGCATTGGGTATTATCATAGGTTCAAATCTGGGAACAACACTTACGGGTTGGATTGTTGCTACTTTGGGATTCAAATTCATTTTAAGTGATTTTAATTTGTACCTCTTTGGATTAGGTTGTTTTGGTGTAGTTATTTTTAATCCGGAACGAAAACCCTATCAGTTTAGCAAGCTGACAATTGGAATTGGTTTGCTTCTGATGGGGTTGGTGTTGATGAAAGAAAGCATGGAGAAAAACACGCAATTATTCGATGTTAGCGGATTAAAACAATATGGCCTGTTAGTTTTCTTTTTTAGCGGTTTGTTATTTACCGCTATTATTCAATCCAGCTCTGCAACAATGGTTATTACGCTGAGTGCTCTTCATGCGGAGATTATCCCATTGGGATCAGCTGCTGCATTAATAATCGGGGCTGGCCTTGGAACTACCGGAACCGTATTATTGGGTGGAATTAAGGGTTCAGTTTCTAAAAAGCAAGTTGCTCTGGCACATTTTATATTTAATCTTGTCACCAGTTTGTTAGCATTGGCTGCTTTACCATGGTTACTTTATCTGGTAACCGATATTTATGCTATCGACGATCCTTTATTCTCACTGGTTGCATTACATAGCAGCATTAATTTTTTTGGTCTTCTATTATTTGTTCCTTTTCTGTCTCAATTTAAACGATTTTTACAGTTTCTTTTTCCAGCGAACGATACTGATGAAAGAGAGTACATTAATAACGTGTCACCAAAGATCACTGATGCAGCTTTGGCAGCTCTTGAACAAGAAGCCGGCAATGTTATGGCGCAAGTTATTCAGCTAAATAGCATATGTTTGAATATTAATTTGAAGCAATCAGCACACATACTTGAAAACAAAAAGAAGCTCGCTCCTGATGCCAGTTATATCAACCATTATGATAGTTTAAAACGATTAGAGGGGAAAATTATTGATTATGTCATTCAATGTCAACCACATTGTTTAAAAAAGGATGACTCGATACGGTTGACACAACAGTTAGATAGCGTAAGAGATTTAGTTTTTTCGACAAAACCTATTAAAGACATTCGCGCTGATTTAAAGGAGTTTTTACATTCTTCCAATCCTAAAATAATGAAACAGTTTGAATTTATTCAAGAGCAAATGAGAAAAATCTACCTGGATTTAGATGAGCTATTTGTACCAATGGGTAAAGAAGAACTTTATGAAAAATTTACCCAGCTGGTTGAACAGGTGGAACAATTTCATCAGAGTTACCATCTGTCGATATTTGAGGAAAGTGGAACCGATGGACTCTCGGAAATTAATATATCAACTTTTTTTAATGTTAATCGCGAATTGCTGCTATCTAATATCTATTTGTTGAAAGCTTTGGAAAACAAGTTTTTTGAACCACAGGAAATAAAAACTCTGTCTGCCCTGTCTCCAGAGCTGTAATTGAGCATTTATTTGAAATGGCAGAAGTTTACAGGAACAGGTATATGATTCATGGAAAATTAATTTTATAAAGGTAGATTGACTATGTTAATGCAACTTTTTAGTCTATGTATGTATGCTTTTATGTTTTTTTATTATAATAAGTACTTTTTACGAAAAAGTGATGAATGTTTTGTCATATATATTCAAAGAAGTTGTTGTGAATTTCACCTGGAAATACGAATTTGAAATTTACTATTACTGAATTGCACAATAAACTGATTTCATTAAACCTAACATGGGATTGAAAATTAGAGGGCGATTAATGTTCGTTCACAAAATAGTGTTTTCTGGTCTATACTTTAGATAAGTATTTGCTTACTCAGGCAGTGTATGTTATGCACCGGCACATGAAAAAAATTTATGTCGTTGTGATAATCCTCGGGATCTTCCTGCTACTTTTCTCGTCAGTTGTTTCTGGTGGTAAAGGTAAAGTTTATTCGTTAACTATTGATGGTGCTATCAGTCCTGCGACTGCTGACTATTTTAATCGTGGTCTTGCTCTGGCTGTGGATGATAATGCTGATTTATTATTGCTTCATCTAAATACACCAGGTGGCCTTGATAAGTCCATGCGAGTGATGATCCAGACTATTCTTGACTCCCCCATTCCTGTGGTTATTTATGTTTCTCCTAAAGGATCTCGTGCAGCAAGTGCCGGAACCTATCTTATTTATGCCAGCCATATTGCGGCGATGGCTCCTGCCACCAATCTGGGCTCTGCAACACCAGTTTCTATTGGAATGATAAAACCTCCACCTCTTGATAAAGAAAAAGACAGTGGTGATAGTTCTGATGAAACTGATGCTGGTGATATGGAGATAGATAGTGTTATGCAACACAAAATGGTGAATGATGCTGAGGCCTATATTCTTAGTCTTGCTCAACTGCGTGGACGAAATGAAAAATGGGCGATGGAAGCCGTACGTAAAGCATCTAATTTATCGGCAACTGATGCGCTGGATAAAAACGTTATCGATATAATTGCCTATGATGAGGCCAGCCTGATTAAATCATTACACCAACGTGAAGTTATGGTTTCTGAAAAAAAGATAACAATTAATCTGGTTGATCCTGAAGTGATTGAGTTCAAGGTCGACTGGCGCACGGATCTTTTGATTATTATTACCGATCCCAGTGTGGCTTACTTACTTTTGTTAGCAGGAATTTATGGATTAATGTTTGAGTTTTTACATCCTGGTAGTTTGCTTCCAGGTACGGTTGGAGCAATTTGTTTATTAGTTTCCTTGTACGGGTTGAATATGTTGCCGATTAATCTGGCCGGATTAGCCCTTTTGCTTTTCGGTATAATGCTGATGGTGGCAGAGGCTTTTGTGCCGAGCTTCGGCATATTGGGCATTGGCGGTATCTCAGCTTTCACCATAGGATCTTTTATGTTGATGGATTCTTCAATACCCGGTTATCAGATCGCACCCGCTTTGATTATTACCACCTCATTATTGAGTGGTTTTATTGTTATTTTTTGTGTGTCATTGATACTAAAATCCAGACGAGATCCGTTAGTAAGTGGTGTAGATGAATTAATTAATCACCTTGCCATTGCAGTTGAAGATTTTGAAGGAGCTGGGCGAGTTATGATCCGCGGTGAAATCTGGCAGGCAGATTGTGAAGATAAAATTCAAAAGGAACAAAAAGTTCGAGTTAAAGCAATAGATGGATTGCGGCTTAAGGTAACAACGGAGGATTGAGCATGATACCCCAGGTTGGTTTATTTTTAGTAATTGGTGGATTATCCCTTTTATTTACTATTTTTAGAGTATTACGGGAATATGAACGTGGTGTTATTTTTTTGCTGGGACGTTTTTATCGTGTCAAAGGGCCGGGTCTGATCATTGTTGTACCCTTTATTCAGCAAATGGTGAGGGTAGATTTACGTACTCTGGTAATGGATGTGCCGACCCAGGATGTTATTTCTCGCGACAATGTGTCGGTAAAAGTGAATGCTGTTATTTATTTTCGTGTGATTGATCCGCAAAAGTCCATTATCAATGTAGAAAATTACCTTGATGCGACAAGTCAATTAGCACAAACAACCCTACGTTCAGTTCTGGGCCAGCATGAACTGGATGAAATGCTCGCATCAAGAGAAAAACTCAACGAAGATATTCAGGATATTCTTGATAGACAAACTGACGGTTGGGGAATAAAAGTTTCCAATGTTGAAATAAAACATATAGATCTTAATGAAGTAATGATCCGAGCTATAGCAAGACAGGCAGAAGCCGAACGGGAAAGACGTGCTAAGGTGATCCATGCGGAAGGTGAGTTACAAGCTTCTGAAAAGCTACTACAAGCGGCAAAAAAATTAGCCGAGCAACCGGAAGCTATTCAATTACGTTATTTGAGCACGCTTAATAATATTGCGGGTGATAAAAGTTCGACAATTGTCTTTCCACTACCCATTGATATTTTTAGTAAATCAAAATAATTAGAAATTTCAGCAGAGAATTATCAGATAGTAGTTATTGATTTTTTAAAAAATTAAAGGTTTTTCCCATACTTCAGGCAGGGAGTAATGTTATTTTGAATAAGGATGCTGATAACCTTCATCCTCTTTGGTCAGTTCATGAAGGAAAAAGTGTCATTTTTGCCACAGCTTTACATGCGGGCCATGAAATTCGTCAGGAGATGGCGGAGATCATTGCGCTTGATGAAACTTCCAGGCTTAGAGAGGAAGATCCCTATACAGATTTGTTAGCTGAAGTATCTGAAAATCGTATTATTCCATTACGTTCACGCTTCGAAGTTGATTTGAATCGAGCAAGGGAAGATTCCGTATATCTCACACCGGATGATGCCTGGGGATTACAGGTTTGGCAAAAGGAGCCAGATCAGGAGATGATAAATCGTTCTTTGCAGGAGTTTGATCAGTTTTACGCCAAAACAAAAAAATTGTTGCAACAGCTTGAGTGGGATTATGGCCACTTTGTTGTATTCGATCTGCACAGTTATAACTATAGGCGTGGTGGTCCTGATGCAGATCCGGAGGACCCGGCAACTCACCCGGATATTAATATAGGCACGGGTACTATGGAGCGGCAGAAGTGGTCAGGTGTTGTTGACCGATTTATCACAGATTTAAGGCAATTTGATTATGGAGGTACACATCTGGATGTGAGAGAAAATGTTAAGTTTGTCGGCCGACAATTTGCTACCTGGGTGCATACTAATTTCCCGGATTCTGGATGTGTCCTCTCTATTGAACTTAAGAAGATTTTTATGGATGAATGGACGGGTGTTGTAGATTCTGAAAAATTCCGTTTGTTGTATTATGCCTTGAAGTCAACTTTGCCTGGTATCTCAGAGGAGTTAGGGGCGTTGTGAAAGATAACCAGCCGATTATTAACGATCAGTTTATCAGGAATGTACTCATTTCCCTGAACGGAAATCAAGCTGTGCGGATAAAGTTCCCTGAATGGGGCAGGCTCCATATTGATAGACGTTTGCCTTTTTTATGCATCTATCGTCGCCCTGCACAAAGACAGGATAAAGGAACTGAGCGACTACTGTTGGGGCAAGCCTCATATATACTTATCCGAGAAGAAGATGCTGAAAGTGCAGGATTTAAAAAGTTGCTTAAAAGCATAGTGGCAAATTTATTAAATGATTTTGGTAGTTTTCTTCTATTTGAGCTCTGGTCTGGGGAAACAGAGGAAATTGATGAAGAGGAGATGCAACCTGCCAGGTTTACTATCAAGACAACTAAACAACATGTACCACATGTCATGCTGGAAGAACTGGAAAGTGCGTTGTTAGAGATCCCCATTGAGAATAGAAAACATGAGGTACAACTTGATTACTGTATACATTGTGAACCGCTCCATATGTCGCCCTTGTTAAGTTGTGAAGAGTTAAGTTGTGAAGAGCTTGTTGATGCTGGTTGCTTCAGGGTAGGGCTGAACACCACACCTATCTACCGTCGGAACGGAGAATTGCTTCCCTATATTTTGCGTCAATTGCATCATTGGTTGACCCAGGCATTACGGCGTAGTTTATATACATTTATCCATCAATATACCAAACACAAACCATCTCATTTCAATGAATTGGGCCGGCATTCTATGACTCGGTCAGTGTGGGAAACAGATAAGCAATTAGCGCAAATTAAAGAACAATTCGATATGTTGTTTCATGTCACCCCTGTCAATAACTATGAAGCCTGGTTACAGTTTAAGGAGAACGGCTTTACTAAAACCCCCGTTTTCAACTACCGTCCCCGTCCTATCGATCCAGATCTACTCAAGCGTCAGCTCTACAAAGTTCCGGTTGAAAGAATCGAAGATCCCACTCTGGCTCAAATTTTCAGATCTCAGCGTGATGAGATCGATCGTCAATTGACTATGGTAAACGATCGCAATACCAGTAACTTTCTTTATGGTAGTTTGCAGGTTTATGGTGGAGTAGAGCCCTGGCTACTGGAGCTTGCAAAGAAAATTTTGAATGGAATTCCGCAAGAGCAAACAACAGAAGAGGGCAGGTATCTGTCAGCCGATGAATTTGCCGAACGTGCCGAACAGCTCCTTTCCGGTTACCGCCAAGAGATGCCACAATTGCAAAGCCAGATAGAAATCAGGGATGATATACCTGGCATATTGGTATCGAGAGGTAACCTGATGATAGGTCGTCACAGCCGTTTTTCAGAAGATAGAGTCGAGGCTACTCTGGCACATGAGGTTGGAACCCATATAGTTACCTATTTAAATGGCAAGGCTCAACCGTTCCATCAATTTTACTCTGGAATGGCGAACTACGAATCACTTCAGGAAGGGATCGCTGTACTCGCGGAGTATCTGGTGGGCGGTTTAAAACCACAAAGGTTAAGAGGTCTGGCTGCCAGAGTTATCGCAGTACATTCCCTTATCAAAGGTGCCGATTTTGTCGAGGTATTCCGAACACTGCATTTAGATTTCGGTTTTTCATCTTATTTAGCTTACTTTATCACTCTACGGGTTTTCAGAGGTGGTGGATTCACCAAGGATGCAGTCTATCTTAAAGGGTTTTCTCAACTGCTTGACTATCTGGGCAAGGGTGGCGAGCTGGAAATCCTCTACCTCGGTAAAATTGCTCAGGAGAATATTCCCTTTGTCGAAGAATTGAGGTGGCGAAAAGTACTCAAAGAGGGGGCTTTAACGCCTCATTATTTAAAAACAGAACAAGGTAAACGCCTTTTGAAAACTGTACGCAACGGTATGTCAGTGCTCGACTTAATCGAGGGTAATAACCATGAAATTAGGGTTGGTAGTTAATAATATATTTACCGAAAAAGCAGATTATACCACTACGTTGTTTGCTTTGACCGCTATGAATATGGGACACGATGTCTGGTATATTGGTATAGATCAACTCTCCTATGGTAATGGTGATCTGGTATATGCCAGGGCCAGAAGGATCCCGGACCACAAATATCATTCTCTGGAAACCTTTGTTCGTGTATTACAAAGTGAAAAAGCGCTAGAGGAGAGAGTTATCATTGATGAACTTGATATCCTCTGGTTACGTAATGATCCGGCAGAGGATGTAAATACACGATCCTGGGCTGCTTTAGCAGGCTTAAACTTTGGCCGTATTGCTATGCGTCACGGGGTATTAGTGCTGAACGATCCAGATGGATTGGGTCAGGCCGTTAATAAGTTGTATCTACAATATTTTCCTGAAGAGATCCGACCCAGAGCCATTATTACCCGTGATCCCGTCGATATCAAAGAATTCATCAATCAACAAGGGGGATATGCTGTGCTAAAACCTCTGGCTGGTTCGGGTGGCCATAATGTTTTTTTGATCCAGCCTGAAGAGAGGGCTAATCTCAATCAGATCATTGAGGCCATATCCTGTGAAGGATATGTTATTGCCCAGGAGTATCTGCATGAAGCAATACATGGTGACACTCGACTATTTTTACTCAATGGCAAGCCGTTGAAATATAAAAACAAGATAGCTGCACTTCAACGCATTCGAGAGGGGGGGGATGAAGATATGCGAAACAACATGACTGCAGGTGCCATTAGTAAAAAAGCACAAGTGACTCAGAAAATGTTGGAGGTAGCAGAGATAGTTCGTCCCAAATTGACTCAGGATGGGATGTTTCTGGTTGGACTGGATATAGTCGGTGATAAATTAATGGAGATAAACGTGTTCAGCCCAGGTGGTTTAATTGGTTGTGAGCAGCTTGAAAAAGCCAGGTTTTGCCATGAGATCATCCACTCTCTGGAGCGAAAGGTCGAGTATATCCGGTATTCTAACCGTAACTTTGACAATTCCGAGGTGGCTATGCTCTGACTATTGTTTAGACAGGGTTGCATAGCCAGAGTAATATACCCTTAATAACTATTTCTGCATTTCCCAACTACCATCTGCCTGACGGCAGGCAGTACCATAGAGCTGTTGGGTTTTTCCTCCAATTTGCGAATCTACATGAAATTCCCGGCAAGGGCCTTTGGCGGCTGAATAGGTGCGTGTAGGTGCAACTCGATAATTACGTCCTGTATCAGGATTGTGCCAGGAGGAATATTGGCGGGTTTTATTATATTCCAACACCTGGACTGTTCTCATTCTGTCACGTTCATCCATGTGTTGTCCAATGGCTTTTCCAAGCTCACTTCCAATAATGGCACTAAAAAACATTGCTGCGATACGACCACTACCTTTACCGACATGGGAGCCCACAGTTGCGCCAACAACAGCACCTGTTAATGCACCGGCGTCCTGTTTGGATGCACAGCTGGTGGTTGTTAGTGGGATCAAAAATATCGACATTATGATAATTACAAACTTACTCATATATTCTCTCCTGATTGACATAATTCTGTGAAAGACAAAATCTACCTACTGTTTTCAAAAACAGTAGGTAGAACGGGTATATGTCTGTCAGCTTCTCTCATATAAATCTTCAAATCGTACTATGTCATCTTCCCCCAAATATCCACCGCTCTGAACTTCTATCAATTGTAACGGTAACTTACCCGGGTTTGTTAGTCGGTGTTTTTCTCCTATGGGAATGTACACAGATTGATTTTCTGTTAACAATTGCTGGCTTTCTCCGATTTGTATTAATGCACTACCTGTCACTACAATCCAATGTTCAGCTCTGTGATGATGCAGCTGTAATGACAATGAAGCGCCAGGTTTAACAGTGATATGTTTAACCTGATATCTTACACCCTGTTCCAGGGACTCATAACTTCCCCAGGGGCGGAATACTTCCTTATGCACAAGATGCTCGCTTCTATTTTGAATTTTAAGTTGTTCTACAACACTTTTTAGTAGTTGAACCTTGTCCTTTTTTGCCACTAATAGTGCATCCTTGGTGTCGACAACCACTATGTTATCCAAACCGACAAGAGCAACCAGCTTATTTCCACTACCCTTGGTAAATGTGTTTTGAGTATCTAGCGCTATGACTTCTCCGTTGAAGACATTATTGTGTTCATCTTTGTCTGCAGCGTTCCATAGGGAATTCCAGCCACCCACATCGTTCCAGCCTGCATCCAGAGGGACCACTACGACATTATCTGCTTTCTCCATCAGAGCATAATCTACCGAATCGTCTGGACATGCTTCAAAGGCTTTCCTGTCCAGTCTGATAAAATCCAGATCGATGTTTGCTTTTTTCAGTGCTTGTTCGCAGTGTTTAATGATTTCGGGATCAAATTGGTTAAGTGCCTGGAGATAAACACTTGCTTTAAATACAAACATACCACTGTTCCAGAAATAGTCGCCACTACGGAAGTATTTTTCTGCCAATTCATGGTTAGGTTTTTCCACAAAGCTGGCAACCGGACGCATAGAACCGTGAGAGGTTCCTGCTTTAATGTAGCCATAACCCGTTTCAGGACTGGTAGGCATTACACCAAAAGTAACTAAATTATCCTTCTGAGCTGCTTCGACAGCGGCTTCAAGAGCACTTTCAAACGCAGTTTGATCTCCAATGACATGATCTGCAGGAAAAACTGCAATAATGGCATTATCATCCCTGATCCGGGCCTGTAGAGCGGCAACAGTAATGGCTGGTGCTGTGTTGCGACCTATTGGTTCTAATATAATTGCGTCTGACCTGGAATCTATAGCCGCTAACTGTTCAGCAACCATAAAACGGTGTTCTTCATTGCAGACCACTATGGAGGGCTGTAGCTGTTTTAGTCGAAGGGCAGTACTTTGAAGCAGAGAAGGCTCTCCATCAATCAGTTTAAGTAACTGCTTGGGATAGTGCTTTCTTGATAATGGCCACAACCTTGAACCTGAACCACCAGACAAAATTATCGGGATAACGGATTGCATGTTTAAAACTCCTTGTTTGTTGTTGTTTCTGTATTCAATAAGAGTTTTGAGGGTGCAAGATTTAAAAAACAAGATGCTGCCCGTTGCTCTGTAGGATGATTACCCTCGAATTTCACTCATATTCTGGTTTAGCTAGATACCCAGTCGCTTAAAGATGTCGCTAAGTTTCATTTTTGCTACACACACAACCTTATCGGCACCGCCGTAATATAAAAATATTTCTTCCTGATGCAAAATGGAACCACAGGGAAAGACAACATTGGGAACTTGCCCATATTTTTCACAGTCCATTTCTGGCTCCAGAAGAGTTGCATCGGTTTCAGCTATCACCTGTGTCGGGTCATTTAAATCGAGGAGTAGCGCTTCAATTTTGTATATATCACCAGGTAGGGTAATACGATGAAAAAAAAGTAACCAACCATGCCTGGTTTCAATGGGGGGAGACGCGATACCGAATTTTTTGTTGTCCCAATAAGGTTTTCTGGGAGTAATGATATCCTCCGTTCTGATTAGCCAATTGTTCTTGTCAAACTTCAGCTCATCAACGAAATTAATGCAAATTCTTTTGCCCACTCGATGAAAAAGAACATATTTTTCATTGAAGGTTCTGGATAACAGGCATGCATCTTTATCATCTATGCCGGGAGGGGTGATCACCATTGCTTTTTTCCAGAGCCAGCGTTTGTTAAGGAAGTCATCAATTAAGATAGAACTAAAAGCAACTCTTGGCGTATAGCCATCAAAGGCTGCATAGAACATATAAATAGAGTCACCCATTATTGTCAGTCTCGGATCTTCACATCCGGAATTTCCCGGTCTCAGGGCTAACTCAAAATCTTCTCTCGGTTCGTAAATTGGTGTATGCAGTCTTTCGTCGAAATTAATACCATCCCGGCTCGATGCATATCCCATTACAGATGTGTTTTCGTAAGACATGGCTCTATAAACCAGGTGAAATTTTCCGCCAAGGTAAAGAGCTGCCGGGTTAAAGGTCGCTTTCGCCTCCCATGAGAATTCTGCTCTGGGTGTAATAATTGGATTGTTTACATATCTTTTGAAGCCTTGTTTAACACTCTTGCTAGAAATAAAACGGCTTGATTTTTTATGATCCATTTTTTTCAGTATCTGATCTAAAGGCGCGTACGCGGCACAACATGTCATGTCCGTTGCACCGTAGTAAACCTGTAGATTTTTTTTATGCACTAGCGCACCTGAAGGAAAAACAACATTAGAAATATCACCCTTGAGTTCATAATCTTTTTCCGGAATAAGTAACGATTCATTAATTCTACCGACTACTTTCAATGGATCTTTTAAATCCAGTAATACGGTTTCTATATTGAAGGTACGATCAGATGAAAAATAGTCATTAATATACGAGTAGATCAGCAGCCAGCCTTTGTCTGTTTTGACAGGCGGTGCTCCCACTTCCAGGTGATCATTTGAACTTCTTAATAAAGGGATAGTATGTATATTCAGAGAAGCGTACCAATCTTCCCAATATTCTTCAGACCAAATCTGTTCTTCCCTGTCAAATACTGCCAGAGCAATTTTAGCTGGAGGCAAGTCAGTATGAACGGTTAAAATTGCGACAAACTTATCATTAATTTTTTCTGGAAAAAGAGCCATTGCTTTAGAGTTAAATGGAGTGACGGCATGTTTTTCTTTAATCTTGTTGAGATCATCGCTAATGGCCAGTCCAATGCGAATACCGTTTGCTTCAAATGGATAAATCGATAATGCCGTATAAAATATGTAATACTTGCCACCCAATTTGGTAATTCTGGGGTCTTCACAGCCAAACCTTTCCCAGCCTTCTTCCGGTTTTATCAGTTGTCTACGTTCGCTAAAATGTATTCCATCAACTCCCCTGGCATAACCAATGGAAGAGACAGACATTGTCATCTCTTGCACCTTTTGCTGCCGTGATTGAGCTCTGTATAACAGGTGATAGTTATCTTTATCCTTTATCACACAAGGATTAAAAGCTGCACATGCATCCCAATCCTCCTCGTTGCCAGGTAATAGAAAGGGATTTTCATCAAAACGTTTTAGATCATACATATGCTTAATCTCTTTTTTTTACGAACAGGAATGAGAACTTTGCGTAAAGAGTGACAACGTAAATCTTTAAGTTGAGAGAGTAATTCTTTTAAGTTGATAAAGGCTGCACAGATAACCGTGTCAGCACCACCATAATAAACATAAAGTGTTTCATCGATTACCAAAGCTCCACAGGTATACACAACCCCTGATTTAAAACCAATATTCTCGTAGGTTGCATCAGGTTCTAAAAGGGGAGCCGAAGAACGGTAGATGATTTTGGTGGGATCATTCAAATCGAGCAACATGGCACCAATCTTGTAGCGATCAGGATCTTTTTTGTCCATGGCATGGTAAAGCACCAGCCAACCTTCGCTGGTTTTGATAGGTGGTGTTCCTACACCTCTCATCGAATTGTCCCATTGTTCTTCTCTTCCTGAAGACTGATAGTGGCTATTGATCAATGTATTTTTTTTGAAGTTTAAACTATCGCGGTAATCAATAAGCACTTCCGGGGTCAGGCTATGTAAAATGGCATATTTTCCTTTTATTTTTTCTGGAAATATGACCCAGTTTTTATGTGCTTCCTGTGGTGATGATAATAAGACTGGTTTTTGCCAGTTCCATTTTTGCTTCAAAAAATCACTTTGTTTAATCGAAGTTAGCGCCACACCGGGGGGGTGCATACCATCATAAGTTGTATAGGACATATAGATGGTATCATCGACTTTGCTCAATCGAGGATCTTCATATCCTCCCCAATTAATGCCAGATTGATAGGATTGTGAAGATAACAATTGTTGTTGTTTGTCGATATCCTGTGATGTTTCTGCAACTAAAACGGGTTCATGCAGACGTTTATCGATATGTATACCATCTTCACTTGAGGCATAACCAAAGTTTGACAACCCATCTTCACCGATTGCACGATAAATCAAGTGTACTTTGCCATCTAAATACAATGCTGCCGTATTAAAAACAGCAAGAGATTCCCATTGGTTAGTCGGGTTTGGTTTCAAAATTGGATTTATCGGTATTCTTTCGAGAGCAGCGGGTGTTACTTTTTTTGGTTTCCAGTCCAGAATGTCATTTATGGTGAATTTAATGATCTTATATTTCCCATTTGCAATATAGTGAAAGTGGATTATGCGTTTTTCCATAGTTATTGCTTTGGGTTTTATCTCTTGCTCGGTTTGCCAGAAGGGATCTGCAGAACGCCATAAGAGTTTCTTTGGTTCTTTGAAAGCAACAAGAGAAGCATTGAGGGAAAATGGTTGTTTGGTGTAATAAAATAATAATTTACCCTCTTGTATTGAAATAGCTCTAAGGATCCGTGGAATAGAAGACTCAGGGAACAATGTCCTGTGTTTCAACAGTGTTTTGACTATCACTTGTCGTTTTACTTCCATTTTATTTCAAGCCTTTCAGTTTTTCTTTAATGCACTAATGCACTAATGCACTAACGCAACCCTGAACTATTGCAACCCTGAACTATGCACCGATAATTAAATAAAGAGACAAATAACGAACTAGCTCCCCTACGAAGATGAAATACTAAAGGGAGTTGTTCGTTGACTATCAATAGGCTGTTGTTAACTGTACCTTACTTTAAAATTGTAACAACACTTTTGCATTTGTCCCTGATATTTATCAGATGTTTCAACAAAAAACTCCTGTATTCTTGAATAGTAAATTAAGGGGTCTATAGGTGCCTATAAGGAGATATAGAAGAGTCGCAAATGGTGAGCCTGGCTTGTTATCGCGGAATGGGTAAAAAACGCTATGGAATTTAAAGACTACTACAAAATCATGGAGATTAATAAAGATGCTTCTCAGGGAGAGATCAAACGAGCCTATCGTAAACTTGCCCGGAAATATCACCCCGATGTAAGCAAGGAAGCAGATGCAGAATCAAGATTTAAAGTATTGGGTGAAGCTTACGAAGTTCTAAAGGATCCTGAAAAAAGAGCCGCTTACGATCAACTTGGTTCCAACTGGAAATCAGGTCAGGAATTTAATCCTCCTCCTGATTGGAATGCAAATTATGAATTTAGTGGTGGAGACTTCGCCTCGGGTGGTGCTTCAGCATTCAGTGACTTCTTTGAGTCTCTGTTTGGCAGGCAGAATCGTGGAACATATTCCGGTTCGCAAAGACAGGGCTCAAATTTTCGCTCTCAGGGTGAAGATCATCATGCAAAGGTTATGATTGATATTGAAGATGCTTTCCATGGTGCTACCCGTGCTTTCACGTTACACGCACCGAAACTCAATTCTCATGGACATCTGGTGACTCAGGACCGAACTCTTAAAGTTCAGATCCCAAAGGGTATCAGTCAGGGACAACAAATCAGATTGTCGGGGCAGGGAACTCCCGGTACAGGAGGTGGCGAAAAAGGCGATCTTTATCTTGAAGTAGAATTCAAGCCACATTCGTTCTATCGCGCTGAAGGAAAAAATCTCTATCTTGATCTCCCTTTAACGCCCTGGGAAGCTGCACTTGGTGCAAAAGTCAAAGTTCCAACTCCAGCAGGCATCATTGATCTGAAAATAGCAGCTGATTCTGGAGCAGGGAATAAGTTGCGACTGAAAGGGCGAGGTATCCCTGGAAAGCCTGCGGGTGATCTCTATGTGATATTGCAGATCTCTTTACCGTCAGGAAATACACAAAAGGCTCAAAAATTTTATCGAAAAATGGAACAGGAACTGGCTTTCAATCCACGTGCCAGGCTGGGGGTATAGTTGATTATGATAGAAGATATTCTGACGGGTATTATATTGAATGAAGAAAATACATTAACTCTGAATGAACTAAGCCGAGCCTGCATGGTGCATAGCGAATGGATTATTGAGTTAGTAGATGAAGGTATTCTGGAGCCGAAGGGTGAGGAAATTACTCATTGGCGTTTCAGCGGAACTTGCCTCAAACGAGCACGTACAGTTAGGCGCTTGCAGCAGGATCTCGGGGTCAATCTTGCTGGTTCGGCACTGGCACTGAATCTTATTGATGAGATTGAGGGATTAAGAGCACGCCTGAATGAACAAGAGAAGTCGTCTTAATGACTATGGAATTAGAGGTATATGAGTTAAACAGGAGTAAATAAAATGAGTGGTAAACAAAGTGATGTAGCCAAACAGGGTCGGCATGATCGATTGCTGCATGAAAATGAACATGATCCCTATGTCAGGGGCAAAAAACTGGTAGAACCTACCCTTTGCCCAGAATGTGGGGTGGTATTTAGTGGAGGACGATGGCAGTGGCTGGAGAATGCTCCTGATGCTGGCAATGAGGAATTATGCCCGGCATGTCATCGTATTCATGACAAGGTGCCTGCTGGTTATTTAACCCTGAGTGGAGAGTTTTTTACAGCTCATCGCGATGAAATAATGCGTATTTTGCACAATAAGGTTGAGCAAGAGAAAGCGCAACGTCCCCTGAAACGTCTCATGGATATTGTAGATCATGATGATGAAAGTGTTGTTATTACTTTTACTGATTTACATCTGCCAAGAGGAGTGGGTGAGGCAATTGAGCGAGCTTATGAAGGTGAACTTGAGATCCAATATACTAAAGAATCGAACATTGTGCGTGTGTATTGGAAGCGTTGAGTGGTTGGGTGTCTGCTAGTACATATTAATTGTACTAGCTCAGATGTAGTAGCTCAGACTTGGAATAGATAGCTGTGTTTTTTCTGAAAAAGTTCAGCTAGTCAAATTTCCAGCTTCTGTTTAAAGTTTGCCTGTATGACTTCAGCACCAAGTTTAGTTTTTAACTGGTTAGCTAACGGCTCCATGGCTATGGGTTCACCGTGTACGAGGACTACGCGAGGTCTGTTCTCAAACTGTTGATACCAATCAATCAATCCCTGTTGATCTGCATGAGCAGATAATCCGCCAATGGTATGCACCTGGGCTTTGACCTGCATCGTTTCACCCCATAGTCGAATATGTTTGGTGCCATCCACTAATGAACGACCGAGAGTACCCCTTGCCTGAAAGCCTACAATCATCACATGGGCGTGTTCGCGCCAGATATTGTGTTTGAAATGATGTTTGATGCGTCCACCAGTACACATACCACTGCCGGCAATGATGATAGCACCTGATTTGATCTGGTTGATTTTCATTGAGTATTCGGTCTCTCGGGATAGGTGTAGATTGGGTAAATCAAAAAGATTTCCACTTTGTTGATGAATTTTTCTTGCTTTTGAATCGTACAGATTTTCATACCTGGCATAAACTTCAGTTGCTTCAATGCCCATAGGGCTATCTAGAAAAATACTCCAGTCTCCGATTTTCCATTCATCGAAGTGCTTCTTGAAAACATAAAGCAATTCCTGGGTTCTTCCGACAGTAAAAGACGGAATTAATATATTGCCTTTACCAGAACGTGCACTGGATATGATCTCTCCAATTTCTTCCCAGGTCTTATCGAAGTTTCGGTGTAGCCTGTCCCCGTAGGTACTTTCCATGACCACTAAATCAGCATGTTTAATAATTTCCGGATCGCGTAAAATTGGGGCTCCACTATGTCCCAGATCGCCGCTAAAAACTACTTTGCGAGAACGATTGCCTTCAGTCAATTCCAATTCGGCGATAGCTGAACCGAGAATATGCCCGGCATCCCGTAAGGTCAGTTTTATGCCCGGAAGGATTTCTATGGTCTTTGCATAGTCAAGAGTCTGAAAACGATTGTGGGTTTGAATTGCTTCTTCACGTGTATACAAAGGTTCTACTAACTCCAGACCTTTGCGTTCGCGTTTCTTATTTTCCCACTGTGCGTCTTTCTCATTCAGGTATCCTGCATCACTCAACATGATTTTACATAAGTCGGCAGTGGCTTTGTGTGTATATACTGAACCAGAGTAGCCCTGTTTCAGTAGCACGGGCAAACGTCCGGAATGATCGAGATGGGCATGAGTTAGTACAACAGCATCAATGGTTTCAGGATCGAAGGGAAAAGGTTCTCTGTTTTTACGTTCATGTGAAAAAGAGCCCTGTATCAATCCACATTCAACCAGAACCCGGAAGTTTCCTACACTCAATAAGAAACAGGAGCCGGTAACTTCACGTGTTGCTCCAAAAAATTCAATTTGCATTCACCACTCCCCTAAAATTTTGTAGCATGTTAAGTTATAAACTTAAATGACAAGTTTTAAATTGTCTAAAGTCATGGGAGCTATCAATTTTGTGTTTAATTAATCTTTACAACTAGTTCAGTTCAAATATTTAAATAATTTTTGCGTTCTAAACCGTGTTTTTTCATCAGTCTACAAAATGATCTTCGCTCTTTTTTTGCAATATCAGCCGCTTTAGAAATGTTGCCTTTAGTTTTATGTAAGATCTGGTGTAGATAACTTTTTTCAAATTTACTGATAAGTACTTTCTTTTCTTCGTTAAAACTGTTTGAGAAATGTTTACCAATTGAAGTTTTTGAAGACTTTGGATGAAAAGTTAATGGAGTACCTTTAAGTAGATTAGGATCAGTGATAATTGAACCATTGGTGAGCAGGTAGGCACGTTTTACAAAGTTTTCCAATTCTCTTACATTACCAGGCCAGGGATAATCTTGCATGGCAGTGATGACTTGTTGGCTAAATACTTTAGAGATATTATTATTATTAATAGCGAGTTGTGCGATAAAATATTGTGCTAAAAGCTGAATATCTTCTTCGCGTTGGTTTAATGGAGGAAGATTGACTGTTAATACGTCAAGCCTGTAATAAAGATCATCCCTGAATTTTTCCTGCTTTATGAGTTCTTTAATATCTTTGTTACTGGCGGCAACGACACGAACATCAACTTTTTTAATTTTATGACTACCAATAGAACGGATTTCATTATCTTGTAAGTAGCGTAATAACGCGACTTGTGCTTTAGAGGATAAACTGTCCACTTCGTCAAGAAATACGGTTCCACTATCAGCTATTTCCAGCAAGCCCTGTTTAGATTTAGATGCGCCGGTAAAAGCACCTTTTTCATAACCAAAGAGTTCGCTTAAAATCAAGTCATCATTGAAGGCTCCGCAGTTTATGGGAATGAAAGGTGCTATTTTTCGACTGCTTAAATAATGAATTGAACGAGCGGTTAACTCTTTTCCGGTGCCAGTTTCTCCTTTAATAAAAACACTGTTGTCTGTAGATGCAAGTCGTTGAACCATTTTCATTGTTTGAACAAAAGCAGTTGAACGTCCGTAAAAATGAAGTTGCAAAAATAACTCATCATCAATATCACTACTTTGAAACAGGTTTCTTTGCAAAATATACTGTTCCTGTGAGAGTAATATTTGTTGTAATTCTTCTACCGGGCAAGAGAGGGATAACACAGGGTGTTCTATAGAATCATTTAATGTTAACAACGGATCATTGACCAAAAATATAAAGGATTCATTATTAGCATGATAACGGCGAAAATCTGTTTCAATTATTTGTTGCGGATTGTCAAAAACCAATAACCAGATCAATGGATGTGCCTGATGAGTTGCATGAAGCGTTAATTTTGGTTTCCGTTTTATACATATTCCTGCGGCTTCAAGTTCTTGACAATATGATGCTGTTATTATGTCTTTGGCAAAAGACACTAATTGTATTTTTGTTTCCTTTAAAATTTTCATATATTTATGAGGGAAGCTTCCTTGAGGTGTGAATTCCATGAATAATCATAATTATTGTCGTTATTCTCTAGAAATAAACCCCTGTTTTTATTGTATCTATTTGTATATCCCTAAAGCTAAGTCCATCCAGAAAGATTGTGGTTGGATGATAACTAACTTGAAAATTTCTGCTTATAGAAATAAATAGACCAATTTTAATGATATGTCTATAACAATAGCTATAAATTGTTAAAAATGGATAGTCTGAGATGTGAAAAGATATGAAAAAATATGAAGATTAGCTAAATGAGAATTAATATCAGCATGTTGATCTGGAATCCAGGTTGAACCACATCAGCTTACCAGAAAAGTATTTTCAAATTCTTTTTTTGTCAAAATAGTTGTGTTCAGACAGATTATTATTAAATAAAACGGTAGTTAATGATTCAGGTTTTACAACTATCAGATCCTCGCACAAATGCTGGAAGGTAAATCATTTCCCGGATTAGAACGTAATACAAGATCAATTGCTTTAGCTTTTTTTCCACTAAAGACACTCAATTTTTCAATCATTTTTGCCAATTCTTTAGATGTTAAATTTGGTGCATGGCAGCTTAAAATAACAAAACATGGATTATCGGTTAAAAGTTGATTAATACCGTCTAATAACAGGGGAAGATCACGCTTAATTTTCCAGGAAGTGCTGGAACCGGAACCTCTGCCAAATGCAGGAGGATCCAGGATAATGCCATGGTAGCGATTATCTCGCTTCAGCTCTCGTTTGATGAATTTTAATACATCATCTACAATCCAACGAATGGGTTTATTTTCTAAACCTGAAAGTTTGGCATTATTACGGGCAAAATTTACAGAGGTTTTAGCGGCATCAATGTGACAAACTTCAATATTGTCAATAGCAGAAGCAGCGGCCAGGGTGGCTGCACCTGTATAAGCAAAGGCATTTAAAACTTTAATGGGATTGTCTGGTGTAGGTTTGTTGATTGCAGAATACTTTTGTAATTTATAAGTCAGCCAGCTCCAATTTGAGAACTGTTCAGGAAAAATGCCAATTTGGTTATTCATAGTGGCTTTAAGTGCCAAAGAAAAATTACCTACCTTTATGATCCAGGGATCAGGAAAAGCTGAATATTCACTCCACTGATGTTGACCATTTGTTTCCCGAAGATAATAAGCATCAGCCAGTTGCCAATGTTTTTGAGCCAGTTTTTTGGGCCATGTAGCTTGCGGAGCAGGGCGATCTACTATGCAGTTGGCAAATCGTTCAAGTCGACGCCCTTCACCGCAGTCAATGAGTTCATAATCTGTAAAGGATAATGTTTGAGTCTCCATCAGTATGAGTGTTTTTGTCTAAAACTCCATCTCTGGCACATGATCAGGTATTACCAATTCGGCTTCAGTTTTTTGAATGATTTCTTCAATCGAAATACCAGGAGCTCTTTCTAATAAATGAAATACCCCATCCTTTATTTCTAAAAATGCCAAATCTGTTAAGACCTTTTTAATACAGTTAGCACCCGTCAACGGTAAGGTACATTTTTTAAGAATTTTTGATTCGCCTTTTTTATTAGCATGCATCATGGTAACAATAATATTATTCGCACCTGCAACTAAATCCATAGCACCACCCATGCCTTTAATGAGCTTGCCCGGGATCATGTAAGAAGCGATAGAACCTTGCTGATCAACTTCAAAAGCACCTAATACCGTTAGATCAACATGACCTCCTCGTATCATGGCAAAACTATCAGACGATGAGAAGAAAGCGGCACCAGTAACAGCAGTTACCGTTTGTTTTCCAGCATTAATAAGATCCGGGTCGATTTGATCTTCTGTAGGGAAGGGGCCCATACCCAATAAGCCATTTTCAGATTGCAACATGACTTGTATATTTTCAGGCACATAATTTGCCACCAATGTAGGAATACCAATACCCAAATTAACGTAGTATCCATCTTGTAATTCCCGAGCTACACGCTGGGCAATTTGATCGCGATTTAAAGACATAGTTAAAGATCCTTTATTTTAGATTTGGATAGTTATTGAGTGATGGTTCGTTGTTCTATACGTTTTTCAAACGTACCTTGAATCACACGATTGACGTAGATCCCGGGAACATGAATATGGTTGGGATCAAGTTCACCGGGTTCAACAATCTCTTCCACTTCGGCAACGGTAATTTTACCAGCGGTAGCCATATCAGCATTAAAATTCATAGCCGTATCTTTAAAAATCAAATTACCCATAGTGTCAGCTTTCCACGCCCTTATGAGAGAAAAATCGGCAGTGAAACTTTCTTCTAATACGTAATTTTTACCTTTGATTTCACGGGTTTCTTTCCCTTTTGCCACCTCTGTTCCATAACCTGTGGCAGTGAAAAAAGCAGGAATGCCAGCGCCGCCTGCTCTACATTTTTCTGCCAGAGTTCCTTGTGGAGTTAAAATAACTTCCATTTCTCCTGATAAAAACAGTTGTTCAAATAAAGCATTTTCTCCAACATAAGAAGCATAGATAGTTTTAATTTGTCTTTGTTCAAGCCAAAGTCCTAAACCAAATCCATCGACACCTGCGTTATTTGAAATACAGGTTAAATCTTTGGTACCCTGTTTTTGTACCTGACGGATCAACCCTTCAGGTATGCCACATAATCCGAAGCCTCCTACCATCACCCACATATTGTCAGTTAGATTTGCTAGAGCTTCTTCGTAGCTATTGACGACCTTGTTAAAGCCGGACATAGATTTCTCCTAATCTTTTAGTTTATCTTGTGGTTCAAATTCAATGTAATGATCTGAAATTCGCATTGCCAATGAGTATGGGTATAAAATATGCCTGACATTGGCGGGTTTTTCTATCCTACTTTAGTACTCTATTATTTTTGGTTATTTACTGGTTATTTACTGATTATTTATTAGTAGCCAGACAAGCTACTGCTACTTTAGATTGATTATCCCGATGCAAATAATCTGAAATATACTTACCGGCCTTGATTAATTTAGCCAGATCTATACCTGTTTTGATGCCCATACCATGAAGCATGTAAACCAGATCTTCACTGGCAACATTACCAGAAGCTCCTTTAGCATAAGGACAGCCACCCAGACCTGAAACTGAGCTGTCAACAACACTGATCCCTAACTGTAAAGCCGCTAAAACATTGGATAATGCCTGACCATAGGTATCATGAAAGTGAACGGCCAATTGGCTTACGGGTACTTTATTTATGACAGCTTTAAGCATGTTCTGTGTAGCCAGAGGCGTACCCGTACCAATGGTATCCCCCAGAGAAATTTCATAACAACCCATAGCTAAAAGCTTTTCTGCAACAGAAGCTACTTTTTCAGGAGCAATATCACCTTCGTAAGGACAGCCCAGAACACATGAAACATAACCACGTACTTTAATTCCCTGAATGGCTGCTTGCTCCATTAAGGGTTCAAAACGTTGTAAACTTTGTTCGACTGAACAGTTGATGTTTTTTTGACTAAAACTTTCCGATGCCGCAGCAAAAACGGCCACTTCTTTTACATTTGCTGCCATTGCCAGTTCAAACCCTTTTAAATTAGGGGTAAGTACAGGGTAGGAAACATGATCATTTCTTGAAATTCCTGATAATACTTCAGCAGCATCAGCCATTTGTGGTACCCATTTAGGACTCACAAAACTGGTAACTTCCACAACTTTTAAACCAGCATTAGTTAGTTTGTTAACCAGGTTTACCTTTATCTCAGTGGGAACAAATTGTTTTTCATTTTGTAGGCCATCTCTTGGGCCAACTTCAACAATTTTAACGGTGCCAGGATATTTAACACTGTCTGGATAATTAACAGTCGTTGAAAAGTTCATTAGTCATTCTCAGCAGGGGAAAATTTAACCAGTTGAGCACTTTCTTCTACCTGTTCGCCTTTCGAGAAAAAAATAGTCTCTACTTTCCCGTCAGCAGGCGCGGTAATGGTGTGTTCCATCTTCATGGCTTCCATAATTAATAAGGGATCGCCGCATTTTACCATTTCACCAGCTTTAACCAATATGGAGATAATACTACCGGGCATAGGTGCAGTGAGCTTATTTTTATCCTGTTTATCCTGATTATCATTGATCAGGGAAGGTAATTTTAAAATATGTGTTTTACCTTGAACAAAAATGGTTAATTCTTCTCCAATTTGTGCAATGTTAGCCATAGAACGAAGGCCATTTATGACTGAAAATAAAGTACCATCTTCACTGAACTCGCCATCGATAAGCATGGTACTTTGATTGACATCAATTTCAAAACCCTGATTGCGAAAATGTACTAAAATATCGTGAGTGTGAGCTTCGCCCAGTATTGTTTCTGTAAATTGAATGGCATGATAATTATCTTTATTTAAGCGCCAACCATTGGTTTGATTCCAGGGAGAATATGGATCGCCTGTTAGAAGACGAGAGGTTTGTTGTTCCTGGTCTCGCTTCAGCATCAAAAATAATGAGGCGATGGCTAATATCTTCTCGTTGGCTTGTTCGGGTACAGGAAAAAGCGTTTCCTTTTCTCTTTCAATAAAGCTTGTGTCTAAATCTTTATTGATAAAAGATTCATTTGTTGCAATTGATAATAAGAATGATAAGTTCGTGGTCAGGCCCGCGATTTGGCATGCTGAAATTGCACCACGAAGACGGGCAAGGGCATTGTTTCTATTTTTATCCCAAACGATTAATTTGGCAATCATGGGATCATAGTGAATGCTTATTTCATCATTTTCTACAATCCCACTATCGACTCTTATATGCGGGCTGTTTTCAGGAAACCGCAGGTGTTTAATTTTTCCAGTTGCAGGAAGAAAATCCTGGGTTGGATCTTCAGCATAAATTCTAACTTCAAAAGCATGGCCATTAACCGTTAAATGTTCTTGTTTGCAAGGAAGCTCTTCACCAGCGGCCACCAGCAATTGCCATTCGACCAGATCTTGCCCAGTGATCATTTCAGTGACAGGATGTTCTACTTGAAGACGGGTATTCATTTCCATGAAATAAAAACTGTCATCGCTATCGTATAAAAACTCAACTGTACCCGCGCCTTCATAACCAATTGCCTTAGCCGCCTGTATAGCAACCTGACCCAGGTTTTTTCTAACTGAATCTGGGATAGAAGGGGCTGGTGCTTCTTCAATAACTTTTTGATGGCGACGTTGTACGGAACAATCTCTTTCAAATAAGTGTACCTGATTGTCATGTTTATCAGCGAAAACCTGAATTTCTACATGTCGGGGTTTAGTTAGGTATTTTTCAACAAGAACTTTGTCGTCGCCAAAACTTGATAAGGCTTCACGCTGGCAGGATCCTAATAACTCAATAAATTCGTCTTCGTTATTTACAATGCGCATACCTTTACCACCGCCTCCAGCAGTCGCTTTTAGTAGAACTGGAAAACCGATTTTAATGGCTTGTTGTTGTAAAAATTTCGGGTCCTGATTGTCTCCATGATAACCTTCAACCAAAGGCACGTTGGCTTTTTGCATGATCTCTTTAGCCGCACTTTTTGATCCCATGGCAACAATAGCTGGAACAGGGGGACCAATAAAGATCACATCTGAGTCTTTACAGTTTTTGGCGAATTCAGCATTTTCTGAAAGAAATCCGTAACCAGGGTGAATGGCTTGTGCACCAGAGAGTTTGGCAATTTCCAGTATTTTTTCTGCTTTTAAATAGCTGTCTTTTGCAGCTGCACCACCTAATAGGTAGGCTTCATCGGCTTGATTAACATGCAAAGCTTTAGCATCGGCTTCAGAGTAAACAGCAACAGTACGAATACCCATTTTTTTTGCTGTTTTAATGATCCTACAGGCAATTTCACCACGATTAGCGATTAGAATTTTATCAAACATCGTCGTTTTTAACCTCTGAGTCATTTTCAGAATCATCATCTTCAGAAACACCATTTTCAGTATCAGCCAGATCATCTACATTGGAAGATTGTTCTGGCCACTTTGGTGAACGTTTTTCTAAAAATGCTGTGACACCTTCCTGACCCTCTGGACTCGCTCTAAGATCGGCAATTTTTGCCGCAGTTTCCCTGATCATTTCTTCATTTATTTCACCGGATGAAACTTTATTAACGAGCTTTTTGGCTTCACCGATTGCAATTGGGCCGTTACTGGTAATTTGCCTGGTCACTTCCCTGACTGTTTGTTCCAGGTTTTCATGAATGACAACTTCGGACACGAGTCCCAATTCAAATGCTTTGTGTGCATCAAATACTTCACCGGTTAAAAAGAATCTTTTTGAATTTCGCGCACCAATGGCTTTTACTACATAAGGACTAATTACCGCTGGAACCAGTCCAAGTTTTACCTCGGAAAGACAGAATTTTGCTTTGTCAGAAGCAATAGCAAAATCACAAGCAGCCACCAGGCCGAGTCCTCCGCCAAAAGCTGCACCTTGAACCACAGCAATAATAGGCTTGTTGAGATTGCTAATGGTACTCATCAGGGAAGCCAGTGCGAGGGAGTCCTGAAAGTTTTCATCCCAGCTATAATCTGCCATTCTTTTCATCCAGTTAAGATCGGCTCCAGCAGAAAAACTTTTTCCTTCCCCTTTTAATAACATTAAAAGAACTTTAGGATCTTTATCAATCTTGTACAGTAATTCCGTCAGTTGAAATATCAGCTTATCATCAAAAGCGTTATGAACCTCTGGGCGGTTGATCAATATGGTTGCGACACCGTTTTGATCCAGGCTTAATTTTATAATTTTTTCTTTTGTCATTTTATTTCTTCCTGAGCTTATATTCAGAAACTATATTCAAAAATCATATTCAGAAGTTTATTTTGAAATTACATTCTGAAAATACCAAATTTGGTAGGTTTGATTGGGGCATTCATGCTGGTTGAAAGCCCTAAACCTAAAATTGTTCGAGTGTCAGCTGGATCGATGATGCCGTCATCCCATAATCGTGCGCTGGCATAATAGGGATGCCCCTGTTCTTCATATTGTTGGCGAAGTGGCGCCTTAAATTCTTCTTCTGCTTCTTTAGACCATTGTTGGCCTTTTCGCTCAAGATTATCTCGTGTTACCTGAGCAAGAACACCAGCAGCCTGCTCTCCACCCATCACTGAAATTCTGGCATTTGGCCACATCCATAAAAATCTGGGGTTATAAGCTCGACCGCACATACCATAGTTGCCGGCCCCAAAACTACCTCCAGTAATAACGGTAAATTTCGGCACTTGTGCACAAGCTACGGCAGTAACCAATTTAGCGCCATGTTTTGCAATGCCTTCAGCTTCATATTTTTTACCTACCATAAAGCCGGTAATATTTTGTAAAAATACCAATGGAATTTTTCGTTGGCAACAAAGTTCTATGAAATGTGCGCCTTTTTGGGCTGAGTCTGAGAACAGAATTCCGTTATTTGCCAGGATCCCCACTGGATAACCCCATATATGTGCAAATCCACAGATTAGCGTGGTTCCAAATAAGGCTTTAAATTCGTCAAATTCTGAGTCATCGACGGTTCGAGCTATGACTTCCTTGATATCGTATGGTTTTCGCAGATCTGTGCCGACAATGCCGTAAACCTCTTTAGTATCATATCTTGGAGGAATGGGTTCCCTGAGAACGACATTTGGATGTTTTGGCTGGTTAAGATTTGATACTATCTGACGTGCTATCTGTAATCCATGTTGATCATTTTGAGCATAATGATCTGTAACGCCTGAGGTTCGGCAATGGACATCTGCACCACCTAACTCTTCGGCGTTAACGACCTCTCCGGTAGCGGCTTTTACCAACGGGGGGCCACCCAGGAATATGGTGCCTTGTTGTTTAACAATAATACTCTCATCGGCCATGGCAGGCACATAGGCGCCTCCTGCTGTACAAGAACCCATAACAACAGCAATTTGCGGAATGCCTTTGGCAGACATATTGGCCTGGTTAAAAAAGATCCGACCAAAATCGTCTTTATCAGGAAATACTTCATCTTGTTGTGGAAGATTAGCGCCACCTGAATCCACCAGGTAGACACATGGAAGATGATTTTGCTCTGCGATTTCCTGTGCACGAAGGTGTTTTTTTACCGTCTCCGGAAAGTAGGTTCCCCCCTTAACAGTGGCATCATTAACTACAATCATACATTCACGGCCACTTATGCGACCTATGCCAGTGATAATGCCAGCGGCTGGAACGCGGTTATCATACATATCCCAGGCGGCAAACTGTGAAAGTTCTAAAAAGGGTGAGCCGATATCTAATAAGTTACGCAAACGGTCTCTGGGTAATAGTTTTCCGCGATCAAGGTGTTTTTGACGAGGTTTGTCACCACCACCTAAGACGATTTGAGATACTTTTTCTCTGACATCATTGACCAATTCACGCATAGATTGATCATTGCTAATAAAATCAGCGCTACGAAGATTAACTTTGCTCTTGATGACTGGCATTAAAACGACCTGCTATAAAATACAAATTGAACGGTTTTAGATTGATTGCAACTACAAATGCAAATTGCAAAACATGCTAATAGTCTTTAAGGATAGCTCGTCCTATGACCAAACGCTGAATTTCACTGGTTCCTTCGTATATTTGGCAAACGCGAACATCCCTATAATATTTTTCCACCGGAAAATCTTTTAAATAACCATAACCACCATGGATTTGAATTGCTTCAGAGCAAACCCATTCAGCCATTTCAGAGGCAAATAATTTGGCCATGGAAGCTTCTTTAAGACAGGGTTCTCCTAAATCTCTCAACTCAGCTGCTCGTTGATAAAGCAGGCGGGCTGCATCTATTTTAGTTGCCATATCGGCTAATTTAAAGGATATAACCTGATGAGCCACAAGTGGTTTTCCAAAGGTTATGCGTTCTTGAGCATAACTTTTGGCCGCTTCAAATGCGGCACGGGCTATGCCCACAGATTGTGCCGCAATACCAATTCTGCCACCTTCAAGGTTACTTAAAGCAATTTTGTAACCCTGGCCTTCTTCACCTAATAGATTTTCTGCAGGAATTTTGCAATTATCAAGTGTGATCTGTCCGGTGTCTGAGGCATGTTGTCCCATTTTTTTCTCAATTGAAGTAACTTCATAACCTGGAGAATTAATCGGGACAATAAAAGCACTAATGCTTTTTTTGCCTGCAGTCGGATCGGTTACAGCAAAAATGATAGCAATATCGCCGTTTTTGGCGGAAGTAATAAATTGTTTTACACCGTTGAGAAGATAGTAGTCTCCTTCAACATCAGTAAAAAACTCAGCTTTAGTTTTAATATCTGATGCATCTGAGCCAGCTTGAGGTTCTGTTAAGCAAAAAGCTCCAAGCGCCTCGCCACTCGCTAACGGACGAAGAAACTTTTGTTTTTGTGCTTCGGTTCCAAACTTTAATATGGGCATACAGGCGACAGAATTGGTAACACTAATCACTGTGCCGCAAGCTGCATCACCAGCCGATATTTCTTCAATTACAGTGGCCGCTGCAACATGCCCTATCTCGCAACCACCATAGCTTTCAGGGACTAACATGCCATAAAAACCAAGTTCGGCTAACCCTTTTAGAGCCTGAGCCGGGAATTCACGTTTTTCATCCCATTGGGCTGCAGATGGTGTAATTTCTGACTCGACATATTGTCGAGCTGCATCCTGGATCATTCTTTGTTCTTCATTTAAAAGCATTTTTATCTCCGAATGAAGTTGTTAAAGCCAACTATTGATGAATTTAGTAAAGTTCCACTGCAATAGCTGTTGCTTCACCACCGCCTATACAGAGTGAGGCTACACCTTTTTTGCCTTGGGTATTTTTAAGGGCATTTAACAGCGTGACGATGATCCTGGCGCCACTGGCTCCAAGCGGATGGCCTAATGCGCAGGCTCCACCATAGATGTTGACCTTATCGTGGTCGAGATTTAACTCTTTCATCGCTGCCATAGTGACCATGGCAAAGGCTTCATTGAGTTCGAAAAGATCGACATCATCTGCTTTCCATCCGGTTTTTTCGAATAATGCCTTTACTGCACCTACAGGGGCAATAGTGAACTCAGCAGGTTTGCGTGCATGAGTGGCATGTCCAACAATTTTAGCCAATGGGGTTAACCCAAGTTCTTTTGCTTTTGATTCTTTCATTACAACAAGTGCGGCTGCACCATCAGATATGGAACTGGCGTTAGCAGCAGTGATTGTTCCATCTTTTCTAAAAGCAGGGCGTAATGTTGGAATTTTATCTAATTTGGCATTTAATGGTTGTTCATCGGTATCAACGGTGACTTCACCACGTCTTGATTTGATCACAACAGGTGCAATTTCATCTTTGAATAAACCATCGTTAATGGCTTGTTGAGCGCGTTTAAGGGAAGAAATGGCATAGTCATCCTGCATTTCTCGTGTAAAATCGAAAAGATCAGCAGTTTCCTGAGCAAAAACGCCCATTAGCTTACCTTTATCATAGGCATCTTCTAAACCATCTAAAAACATAGAGTCTTTGATTTCACCATGACCTAAACGATAACCTCCACGCGCCTTGCTGAGTAAGTAGGGTGCATTACTCATGCTTTCCATGCCCCCGGCAATCATGACGTCACCTGAACCAGCACGAATAAGATCATGGGCCAACATGACGGATTTCATACCAGAACCACAGACTTTATTGATTGTGGTAGAAGCTGCCGACAAGGGCAAACCTGCGTTGAGAGCAGCTTGTCTGGCTGGTGCCTGACCTGTAGCGGCTGGTAGCACACAACCCATGAATACTTCATCAACCAATTCAGAATTTAAACCAGAATTTTCAATGGCTTTTTTAATAGCGATTGAACCGAGTTCTGGAGCACTGACAGCAGAGAGTGAACCTGCCATTCCACCCAAAGGTGTTCTTGCTGCTCCGACAATGACGATAGGATCTTGATCCATAATAATTCTCCAATAAATAGTTCTTTAAATACTGTGGCTAACTTGCAACCCATTTACTTAAAGGGTTGCCTGGTAATTTTTTCAGCGAGTGCTCGAATTAGGCCGTAGCTGTTCAGATTGCCTCTAAAATTTGCCAGTTCAAGGCAAAAAATGTGATTATACTCGATTATTTGACCATTTTTGAACGCTGAAATGGCAAATTTTAGAGGTGAGCTGAATAGTTACGAAGTTTCTTTGAAGAGCTCACGTCCTATTAACATTCTACGAATTTCTGAAGTTCCCGCGCCAATTTCATAGAGTTTGGCATCTCTAAGTAAACGACCAGCTGCAAATTCATTAATATAACCATTACCACCAAGACATTGAATGGTTTGCAGCGCCATTTGAGTAGCTTTTTCAGCGGCATATAATATTGCTCCAGCCGAATCTTTTCGAGCTGTTTCTCCACGGTCACATGCTTTGGCAACGGTATATACATAGGCTCTACATGCTGTCATTCCGGTATACATATCGGCTAACTTGCCTTGCATTAGCTGAAACTCACCAATAGCCTGACCAAATTGTTTTCTTTCATGAATATAGGGTAATACTAAATCCATACAGGCACGCATTATACCAAGTGAACCGCCAGCAAGCACGGTGCGTTCATAATCCAGCCCGCTCATTAGTACTTTAACCCCCTCGTTTAAGCCACCCATGATATTCTCTTGTGGAACTATACAGTCTACAAACACGAGTTCACAGGTATTGGAGCCTCTCATGCCCAGTTTATCAAGCTTCTGTGCGGTAGAAAAACCATCAAAATCTTTTTCAATGATAAAAGCTGTAATACCTTTTGCGCCCAGAGTAGGGTCAGTTTTTGCGTAAACCACCATAACATCAGCATCTGGTCCATTGGTGATCCACATCTTGTTGCCATTTAAGATATAATTATCGCCTTTTTTCTCTGCCTTTAAACTCATACTAACAACATCAGAGCCCGATCCAGGCTCACTCATAGCGAGTGCCCCAATGTGTTCACCTCGACATAGTTTTGGTAAATATTTGGCTTTTTGGGCCTCACTGGCATTTTTTCTGATTTGATTCAGACAAAGGTTGGAGTGGGCACCATAACTTAAGCCTACAGAAGCTGACGCACGACTAATTTCTTCCATAGCAACAACATGTTCCAGATAACCCAATCCTGAGCCACCGTAGGGCTCTTCAACGGTGATCCCTAATAATCCCATATCACCTAACATTGGCCAGAGTTGATTAGGAAAACTATTACTACTATCAATTTCTTCAGCCAAAGGGGCAATCTCTTTTGCTGCAAATGATTCCACAGAACTACGGATCATATCTGCGGTTTCGCCAAGGTCAAAATTGAGTGAAGGGAACATAGGTAAACATCTCTAAGTTATTGATTAATAAGTGTTATATACCCGTGATACTTGGAAATGTGGGATTTCCAGGCGTCACGGGTATATGTCTAAATTATCAGGTTGTAATCGTAATTCAATTTGTTCTAATTCATCAATCATTTCATTAATACAGGTTCGTTGATCAATGAGTTGGTTCTTTCGAGCTATGAGTTTTTGTAGAAGAAATATCTTTTGTTTTTGTTTCCCTGAGGGAGTTTGATACAGATCCAGAATTTCTTTAATTTCATCAAGTGAAAAACCAACACGTTTACCACGAAGAATTAACTGTAACCTGACACGATCGCCAGATGAATATCGACGTTGGGTACCAATTCGTTCAGGTTCAAGCAGTGACTTATCTTCATAATGTCTAATCGTTCTGGAAGTTAAGTCAAACTCTTTGGCAAGCTCGCTGATACTGTATGTTTTAATCATATAAAGATGCCATTTATTCGTGATTAGCTATTATAAATCACCTTTACGTTAACGTAAAGGTAAATGCGCTGAGTGCTGTATTGTTAACCGAGTTGATGTAAGTATTGATTAAATGGAACAAAAATTTATAGAATTATTTTGTATACAAATATAAGTAAATTGATTAACAAAATTCTGCAACTCATTGATTTATAGTTGATCTGGTTCGTCAAATAGAAATACGTTCTAGAAAGAGCACTTTTTAGTGCAGATAAATCTTTGACCAAAGGCGCTTAAGTCGCTATATATTAAACGTAGCTTTGAAATTAATATTCATGGACATGAGCTAAGTTTGTTTTGTTGCAAAGTATATTAAATTGTAATCGGAAAGAGGATCCTCTATGAAGAGACAAAAGCGAAACCGTTTCGAACGAGCTGAAAAACAGGGTTACCAAGCAGGTATTAACAAAAAAGCTTCTGATGAATGTCCATATCAGGTGATGAAAATTAGAGAAAGATGGCTCGGCGGTTGGCGCAAAGCTAGGGAGCATTTAAGTTTAGGTTGGGTACATTAAAAACAAGTAGAGGAACATCAAAAGAATACCGGCAATAGTCGGCACGCCCCGCTAGCTAGCGGGGCATTTTTTTGTCTTTAGCTTTTTTCTCTGTATTGAAGAGCGGGTTAAAAGTTAATCATCTTTTTCTTCGCTGTAAGGACATTCAAAATTATCTTGTTTGAGCGTTAAAACAGCACATTCCAAATCGTCCAGGATCTGTTCTACGGTATTTCCAATTAATATTCCGGTTAATCCCTGTCTGGCAACGGTTCCTAAAATAACCAGATCAATCGCTTTTTCATTGGCATACTCACAGATCACTGTATGTGCTTCACCCTGTCTGGTTTCGACTGAATCCTCTTCTATGCCGTATTTTTTGGCTAGTAACAAAGTTTTTTGATGATGTTGTTTTTGAAGTTCGGCCAGGTATTCATCCTGATAAATACCCGCTCCATCAAGAGATATCCCAAGCGGTACAGCGGAATAGGCGTTAATCAACTTTACTTGTGCTTGAAACATTTTGCCCAGTGAAACGGCATGCTCAATAACTTTATGATCCAATTCAAGATGTTCATCATCAATGGAAACACTGCTAACTGCGGCTAAAATATGTTTGGGTTTCTCGGGTTTTGATGAATGCACTAACAGCACGGGCACGGGGCATTTTCTTAATAGATGCCAATCGGTTGGTGTAAACAATAAGTTTTTGATTTTACTATGAAGTTTGCTGGATTTTATGACCAGTTGAGCTCCGATTTCAAGGGCTTTACGAATGATGCCTTCAAAGGGTTGTTCGCCCCATCCAAGAGAAATGTTAACCTCTATACCTTTAGCTTTAAGTGGCTCAATGAAGGGTGAAATATAATCAATACAGTTTTTTTTAAGTAACTCGTTAAATGCTTCTTCTGTATCGGAACCTTGAGTTACCTGATTTTTTCGACTTAGAGCTCCTAATCTAACCGTGATGCTGCATTGGTTATTAGACTCAGCGAAATGTCGTGCTCTTTCTAGCGCTGGTTGAGTGTCACTATTTGCTTCTAGAACCACTAGAATGTTATTGAATTTATCCATAGTCATTTTAATTATCGTTAAGGATTGTACAGAGCATGGCTAATGCTGGCTAAAAATGCAACTTTGAGTGCGTTATTCTGTAAAATCTGATGCTTAATAATAAAGCTGCAACAAATAGGGCTGCAATAATTCCCAACCAAAACCCTGAAGCCTGGTAGGTTTTAGCCATAAAAAAGCCAACTGGAAAGCCAACAAACCAATAGGCAACAATGCTAATATACATCGGTACCTTTGTATCTTGCAACCCTCGAAGTGCGCCAGTAAGTGCAACCTGTATACCATCAAACAATTGAAAAATGGCTGCAAAGAATAACAATTGAACAGCAATGGCTACTGTTGCAGGATCCTGGGTATATAAACCTACGATTTGCTCAGGAATAATCCACATAGTGAAAGCCGAGAAAGACATAACAGCAGCAGAAAGTAACACGCCAATGATTCCAATTTTTTTAGCCGTAGCGTAATCATTCAGCCCATAATAAAAACCAACTCTGGCTGTTGTTGCAATGGATATACCCATGGGGATCATAAAAGCCATGGAAGCAAAATTCATGGCAATCTGGTGACCTGCCACCATTTCAGTTCCATATTGTGCGATTAACAAACCTACACCAGAAAACAGGCAAATTTCTAAGCCCAGGCCAACTCCAATGGGTGCGCCAAGTCTGATCATCTTTTTCCCCAGTTGTAAATCTGATGCAACTCTGGTGAAATTTCTCTGAATTTTTCTGAAGCCTTTATTTTTAAAGGTGAATAATAATAAGGCGATAAATAAATAGCTATGGGCAATAGAAGTCGCATAACCCAGACCAACCGAACCCATATCAAAAACAAATAAAAACAAGTAGTTAAGAAGGACATTCAGGGGTAATGCAGAAAGTGCAATTATCATGATAGGTCTGGTTTGAAAGAGACCTTCATTAAAAAACCTTAAAACAAAAAACATAAACAGAGGAATTAGCCCGTAAGCAAGTGCACCCAGATAAGCATCTGCATCATTAGAAATCTGATCGGTAAGTTTTAGCAGGGCAATAACAGGTGAAAGATGATTTAAAGCCCAAAGAAGAGGCAAGGATAAAACGATCGATAACAGCAAACCTGTTTTTAATAACTGTGCTAATTTAATGTGGTTTTCTTGAGCTTGAGCTTGCGCAGTAAGTGGGTTGATACTCAAAAAGATACCCAGAAAAAAAATAATCAGTGGATAGAAGAGGTTGCTTCCCACACTAATAGCCGCAAGTGTCTCTTTACTATGGTGTCCCGCCATAATGACGTCAATAAACCCCATACCCATCTGAGCCAACTGTGATAAAACAGCTGGAATAGCGAGGTGAACAAGCGTTTTTAATTGTTGATCTTGCTTACTCATGTGACATCAAATAGCGCTCGAAACAGGGCAGGAGAGTATATACCCAATTAGTTGTAAAGGAACCCAGAAAATATAAAAATTCATAGGTAGGGTTATACCTGCTGATAAATGAACCACGTGAATTGGAATATCTTCCATGGTATTAACCTTTTATCTAAGAAGGCTATTTATATAAATAGTATTTTTAGATAAGAACTGCAAATTTTAAATTCGGAAAACTAATGCAAATTGCCGTAGTTATCTGAAATTATAATTTGTAATGAAACAGTCCACTATAAGATGCTACTTCGGACTCAGTAAACAGTCACTGTTTTTGAAAAAAAGCTCAAAAAACCTGCCTATTTACACCTCCAAAGAGCAAGGCATTAAGTGCCAGTTATAGCAAAATCTAACGCGGCAATAATATCGTCTCGTATATGTTCCAAAGTTCCAATAGGTTTTTTTAGCGCTTTCACTGACATTGATGCAATCATGGGTGTCAATAGAAGTAGACTTTCCCCCTCATATTCCAGTTCAGGGGTAAGTCCTTTCATCTTTTCATTGTTAAAATGACTTAGCTTGCCTAACGGAATAACAATTCTTGTTGATAGTTCAGAAATCAGGGGGCTTTGTATATCTACGATGTAGGGAAATGAACTGTGAATTGTCTTGCTGGGATTTTTATAAACGTCAAACTGTGCCATTAAAACTCCCTGAATTCATCACCAAAACAGCCGTGCTCAGCAACAAAGTCGTTATAAGCTTTGACTGCTAATTTGTTTTCTTTTGTCCATTTTTCACTCTCAACGGTAGCTAATTTTTGCTCTAAAGCCTGTTCTAAAGTCGCTGATAGATTAATTTTTAATGCCCTGGCTTTACTCAATAAATCACTGTTTAAGCTAAGGTTGGTTGGTTTTTTTGGTGCATTTTTATCATATAAAGTCTGCATTTTTATAACCTCACGAATTACATTATTTTATTATGCGCATATACATGCGCATTGTAAAGCGCTGTAATCAAGAAGAGTTCTGTAGTGTTCGATTTTGAGAAGATTGTTATAATTTCCACTTAAACCTAAAGTTTGTTAAAAGACTCTATTTTATTAAACCTAAATAAATCATAAATTATTAGAAGGAATATAAGATGTCCAGAAATTGCCATGAAGTTGATTTCACTATTATTGGTCACGATATGCAAATGGTCGAAATTGAACTCGATGCTGGTGAGTCCGTTATTGCCGAAGCTGGTTCTATGACTTATATGGAAGAAGGTATTACTTTTGAAGCTAAAATGGGGGATGGTTCTAACCCTGATGAAGGTTTTATGAGTAAGTTATGGGGGGCTGGGAAACGAGTCATTACCGGTGAATCTCTATTTATGACCCATTTCACTCATCAGGGTAGTGGCAAGGCTAAACTCGCTTTTGCGGCTCCTTACCCGGGAGCTATTGTGCCTTTAGATCTTGCTACTATTGGAGGTGAAATAATTTGTCAAAAAGAGTCTTTTTTATGCGCTGCCATGGGTACAAAATTAGATATCACTTTTACTAAAAAATTAGGTGTGGGTTTTTTTGGCGGGGATGGTTTTATTTTGGAACGTATTACGGGTGATGGTATGGCTTTTGTACATGCGGGAGGCACTATTATAGAAAAAGAGCTCAATCATGAAACCTTAAGAGTAGACACGGGTTGTCTTGTGGCGTTTGAACCCAGTATTGAATATAGCATTGAAAGGGCCGGTAATTTAAAAAGTATGTTGTTTGGCGGAGAGGGGTTATTTTTAGCGACCCTGTCTGGAAAGGGTAAAGTATGGCTTCAGAGTTTACCTTTCTCTCGCATGGCTGATCGAATTATGGCAAATGCGCCTTCTGCTGGGGGAAAACAAACGGGTGAAGGTTCTTTATTAGGTGGCCTTGGACGTATGATTGATGGTGATTAGGCACTTAATAACCTGGAGCCAATTTGCTGTCTACTCTCTAGTCTTGTAATATGTACACTCATACAACACGTTTCAGGCTATTTATATGAAAACAAACGCGGTAGATTTACGTCGAAATATGAAAGATATTATGCGAGCTATTGATCGTAGTGAACAGGTGACGGTACTTTATCATGGCAAAGAAAAAGCTGTTATTTTGCCCATTACACAGGAAAGTTCTCAAGCAATTGAGCAGCATCCTTTCTTTGGTATGCTAGATGATGTCGAGTCTGTTGAGAGCCAGATAGATGATTTACGTGGTAGCCGTTACTGATGAAGAAAAGCCAGATATTATTTGATACGGATATGCTTATTTTTGTACAAAGGGGCAATGTTAAGGCTGGAAGATTAATCGAACAAACTCCTCAACGTGCTATATCAACACAAACTTATATGGAACTATTGCAAGGAGCACAAAACAAAAAACAACACTTAATTATACAAAAGTTTCTCAAAGATTTTGCTTTTCAAGTTTTACCTTTCACTGAAAACATTGGACATCGAGCATCTGTTTACATCGAAGAATATGCTTTATCTGATGCAATGAGAGCTGGAGATGCAATTATTGCTGCAACTGCTATCGAAAACCATCTTCCGCTAGCTACAGCTAACATGAAACATTTTCGTCCTGTCAAAGAATTGAGAATTAAACAATTCAAACCTTAGAAAAATGGCTTAACTAATTTGGATATTAAAAATAAAAAGGCCTCGATGAAGTATATCAACGGGGCCTTTTTTGTGCTTTTATAAACTATACCCGTGATACTTGGAAATGCAGGTTTCAGCAAGTCAAGAAGCGTCCATATTCGAGGCTTGAAAGTACAGTATTAGTTATTCTAAATCCAGCTTTCAAAACAAAGAAGATGGGCGCTTATTGGCTTGCCCTCTGGGAGCTTCAGTGGAAAACCAGTCCATCGTTGTCGCTCCTGAA
>JBFFIY010000013.1:0-51605 GCA_041556195.1 Enterobacterales bacterium | reverse complement strand
TTGATGGAATAACGGGGGCGACTTTATCTGTTCGAGCTCTGACAAAACTATCACGTTTAGCTTTATGGTTTGATCAACAAATATCACCAACTAATTCTCATATCATCCAAATACCACAAACCATATCTCCATAAAACTTAGATCTTATAAAAATTAGACATTATAAAATATGAGCCATTCTTTTAAAGCACCTTTTCATATACGATTTACTTTTCATCTTCGAGTTTGGCATCGAAGATTAGGCATATCTGCCTCAGCCTTCATTTTATTTTTATCGGTCTCAGGTTTGTTGTTAAACCATAGTGATGATTTTAAATTAACACAGTCTCATGTCTCTCAATCCTGGTTACTTTCATTATACGGAATAAAGCCACCAACTTCATTGATGGCTTATCAGCTGCCAGATAAAAATATTATTGCGGTTGATGATCAGTTATGGCTGGATCAAAAATGGATACAGTCTGATGTCAGTCGATTAAGATCTGCGGTGGTTTTTAACACGGTGATTGTTGTTGCACTTGAACATGAGTTAATACTTTTGGATTTAGAGGGAGAACTGATTGATCGGATCCATGAATCAATGGGTATACCAGCGGAGATCAGCAAGCTATATGCCGATCCAGATAAATTATGGGTTAAAACGAATCAAGGTATATTTACTACTGATGAACAGTTACTTGAATGGCAAATGCTGGAATCAGCGACTGAACCTGATTGGGTAAAACCAGCCCATTTAACATCCACGCAAATTGAGGATTTTTCTTTGCAGTATCGAGCAAGATTACTCACTTGGGAAAGAGTTCTGCTGGATATACATAGTGGTAGGATCTGGGGAAAACTCGGTCCATTATTTTCGGACTTAATTGCACTTCTGCTTATCTTGTTATCTTGTAGCGGACTTTACATGTGGTTACGAAGAAGTCGAGCTTAAAAGCGATGATAATGGGTATATTTGCCAGGAAAACCTTATTCAACTATGCTTACTCAAAATGTGTTTATTCAAAACAGACTTATTCAAAATATGCATATTGAAATTTTTTATTCTTAAGTTAGTTTTTTTAGATGTTAGAGTAATTGCTTGAAAGCAAGCTGAGTACTAACTTTATGCCTTCAAACAGTATCAATCAACAAGCAGAAATTCAAAGAATTAAATCCAATATTGTATATTTTTCATCAATAGGCACATTCTTTTTGTTAATTTTTGCCTCACTTGCCATCTTTAGGCAAGATTGGCTACTATCTGGAACATTATTTCTTTTCGTTGCAATATGCATTGGTCTTGCTTATTACACTCACACTACACAGAAAATAAAAATACCAAGACTGCTGACAATCGCTTTTGCTGCACTATTCTATTTCTATCTGTTGCTTGATGGTGGCTATCAAAATACTGGATATATGTGGTGTTTTGCAATATCTCCCGTTCCATATTTTCTTCTAGATCATATTAAAGGAGTTGCAATAAGTCTTTTTATAATATCAATAACGGTTTTGATCTTTGTTATTCCAGATTTTCCCTTCTTTATTGCTGATTATTCTGATGCTATAAAAATTCGATTTGTTGGCGCTTATTTATCGGTGAGTATTTTATTTTTTATGCAAGAATATTCTCGTTTTAAAGCTAACTTATTAGTAAATGAACTTACTTCAAAACTTGAATATATATCACGAACAGACGAATTAACTCAGCTCCCCAACAGACGCTCTCTTCAGAAATCAATGGAACGCTATTTGATGAAATTGAACAGATACTCTCAACAATTTGGTGTGGTATTGATTGATATTGATCACTTTAAACAGGTAAATGATCAATATGGTCATGATGTAGGCGATCAGGTTCTGGTTGAACTTAGCAGAGTATGCTCTCAGTCTCTGCGAGGTTCAGATATTTTTGGTCGATGGGGTGGTGAGGAGTTTTTGCTGATTTTATCCCATATTTCTCCAAGTCAATTATTTCCAATAGCAGAAAAAATTCGGGAAATTGCAGAAAATATGGTAATTGAGGCCTCTGAAACGGAATTGTCAATAACGATTAGCTTAGGTGCACTTTTGGTCACCGAACCAGAATCATCAAATAAAATATTAAAACGAGTTGATCTTGCTCTTTATCAAGCTAAATCTCAAGGTCGAAATCAGACGGTGATTGCGGATTAGAAAAAATATTTGTAACTATTCAGCGAGTTGTAAAATGCACCTGTAGCTGTTCAGGTTGCCTCTAAAATGAGTCACAGGCTTTTAGCTCCTGCAAAACCTCTGTACATGCCATCCATGGCAATAAGTTCGAGGCAAAAAATGTGAGTATATTCCCACATGGATGTGGGTTATGCAGTTAATGCATGGAGCTATTAACTGTCTCGATTATTTGACCATTTTTGAACGATGAAGTGGCTCATTTTAGGGGTAAGCTGTACAGCTACAAATATTTTAACTTGATATACCTCTTATGCTTTTGCTCAATCCTTAGTTGTATTATTATTCATGGCACATATTTTATAGTGTTTTATGTATCTTTTATCAGGTGTTCTAAATGTTTTGGGATAAGAAGTCTTCTGAAGAGCAACAGCAAATAATTGCCGATGCATTGGAAAAAAATATTGGTTATTTCAAACATCCTGTTTTGGGTGTTCCCGGAAGCTTTCTTGATCGAGAGGTATTCCCGGTTAGTGAGAAGACTAAAAATTACAGTTTTTTGTCTACATTTGTTCAAAATCCCAACCATATAGGAGTACATACGCTTCAAAAATCAGAAGAATTTTTTGGAGGTACTCAGCAATTAGAAAGAGATGTTCTAAGAATTTGCGCAGAGGAAATCATGCAGGCAGAAGTCAATTCTTATGATGGTTATATTGCACCTGGAGGAACAGAAGGAAATATACAGGCTCTTTGGACGTATCGAAATTTTTTTCAGTCAAAGTTTCAATCAGCTTCTCAATCAGCTTTTCAATCAAAAAATCATGCAAGAACAGATTCCATTGCAGTTGTTTGTTCTGAAGATAGCCATTATTCCATTGCCAAGGGTGCAAATTTATTGTCGTTGTCTTATCAAGAAATCCCGGTTAATGAAATGACTCGTCAAATGAGTCAGGAGGATATCAGTAGAACTGTAAGTAATCTTCAGGAACAGGGTGTCGAAAATTTTATTTTTGTACTTAATATGGGAACCACCATGTTTGGTTCAGTGGATGATATAAACGAATTTTCTAAGGCTCTGGAGGGGGTAGATATTAATTTCAGGGTACATGTTGATGCAGCATTTGGTGGTTTTATTTATCCTCTAATAAATCTGGAAAATACTATGAATTTTTCACACCCACTTATAAACTCTATGACATTAGATGCACATAAAATGCTTCAAGCTCCTTATGGTACCGGGATTTTTCTTATCCGCAAAAATTACATGAATTATACGGTGACGGAAGAGGCACGTTATGTGAAAGGTTTAGAGAGCACGCTTTGTGGAAGTCGCTCAGGCGCGAATGCGGTGGCAATCTGGATGATTCTTTATTCTTATGGTTCTGAAGGTGGTAAAGAATTTTGTCATTCTTTAATAGAGAAAACGGATTACCTTTGTAAGAATCTGGATAAAAAAAATATACGCTACTTTCGAGATCCCATGATGAATATAGTGACAATAAAAGCTGAGGATCTGGATGAGAAAATTGCTAACAAATTTTATCTGGTTCCTGATAGACATGACAGAACAGTAAAATGGTATAAAATTGTGGTAATGGATCACGTTAATCAACCATTGATGGAACAATTTATTCAGTGTTTAGAAGCAAAATAGGCCGGTAATGATAACCATATGAAAAATGGTCGCATGAAACATGTTATTATCTAATCTGCTTTTGCTCATTTTATGGGTTTGATTGTTGGGGATCTGAATGATAAGTACAGAGAATGTTATTGCTAGTTCAGCTAAAACAAAAGAGGCAACCCCGGCATATGTTGTCCCTTATTCAAAAGCTGAAGATCTTGCCAATGCTCTCAGCCACGGATTAGGCATTATTTTAGGTGTCATTGGCCTGATTTTGATGATGCAATTGGCTGTCGAGCAATCTCATACGGTAAAACTGATAAGTGCCATAATTTATGGTGTTAGCATTATTCTACTATTTATGACCTCCACTTTTTACCATAGCTTTAAACAACCTCAAACTAAGCGCTTATGGAAAATATTCGATCATTGCGCCATCTACTTGTTGATTGCGGGCACTTATACCCCATTTTTATTAATTAGCTTAGCGGGCGATTGGAGTTTTTGGTCTATGAGTATTATCTGGACTTTGGCCCTGTTTGGTATTTTCTTTAAAATATTTTTTCAACACCGATTTCCCAAAATTTCATTGTTTACCTACCTTTTCATGGGTTGGTTAATGGTCGCGGCTGGTGCAGAATTTATCGAAACAGTTTCCACTGAAGGACTACTCCTATTGGCTTTAGGTGGACTCCTCTACACCGTTGGAGCCATTTTTTATGTTTGGAAAAAACTTCCCTTTAATCACGCTATCTGGCATGTTTTTGTGCTTATTGCAGCCGTTAGTCATTTTTTTTCCATCTATTTATTTGTTTTGCCAGAAGCCTGAACCCATATAATTTATTCATGAACGATACTACTGAAAACCTCAAACACAGCCTCTTTATAAGACATTTGGGCCGTCAACCTTACGTGCCTGTATGGGAAGCTATGAAAACTTTCACTGAGAAGCGTAATGTGCATACACCAGATGAATTCTGGTGGGTGGAGCATGATCCTGTATTTACTCAGGGACAAGCAGGAAAAGCCGTCCATCTTTTGGCTCCCGGTGATATCCCTGTCGTTGCTGTAGATAGAGGAGGCCAGGTAACTTACCACGGACCAGGACAACAGGTTGGTTATTTGATGATCGATCTTAAACGTAAAAATCTGGGAGTCAGGGCTTTAGTATCGGCTATAGAAGAAGCTATCGTTGATTTGGCGGCAGGCTCAGGAATTAAAGCAGCTCCAAGATCGGATGCGCCAGGTGTATATGTAAATGGTGATAAGCTTTGTTCATTGGGTTTAAGGATCCGTAAGGGTAAATCCTTTCATGGCCTGGCATTAAACGTCAACATGGATATGGAACCCTTCGGGAGAATCAACCCCTGCGGTTTGTCTGGCATTAAAATGGTACAACTAGCCGATTTAGGCGGAGAAGATAGCCTTGAAAAAGTGCAAATGCCTTTAACGCAGCATTTGATGAATGCACTCGGTTATACCGGGATAATGGATGGAACTATCAGAAAAAAATTCAATTTGTACGATTATCCTGAATTTAGCCTGACTGGCATAGAAGGTTCTGAATAGATTTTATGAGTGATAACCTATTATTGTGGATTTCGCAGAATAGCCAATGGGCTGCATTGATCGTCTTATCCATCGCATTTTTTGAATCTCTGGTTATTATTGGTTTGGTGATACCAGGTTGGGTATTACTGGTTGGTGTTGGAGTGTTAATTGGTAATGGAAACCTGCCTTTTTTGACTATTGTCCTGGCTAGTTTTGTCGGTGCCGTGTTAGGGGAGAGCCTTAGTTATTATCTGGGATGGCACCATCGAGAAAGAATACATCAGTGGCAATTTTTTACAAAACACCCTCACTGGCTTATCAACAGTCAGAAATTTTTTAAGAGGCATGGGGCAGCCAGTGTTGCTTTAGGACGTTTTTTTGGACCGGTCAGGGCATTCGTGCCTCTGGTTGCTGGCGCATCAGATATGCCGCCATTAAGATTTACTTTGATTAATGTGGCCTCAGCTTTAATTTGGGCTCCAGCCTATTTATTACCGGGAGTTATAGCGGGTGCTGCAATTGATGTTTCACAAGAAACTTCAGTAGCATTAATTGTTGGATTTTCAGCTATTGCCATATTTAGCTGGCTGCTGGCTAAATTTTCCATACAAATCTACCAACACAAACAAACATATCAACAACAGAAAGGAAACTCGGATCCTTTTATTGCCATTGCTTTTTTGCCATTATTAAAGGCCGTGACAGCATTGACCTGTCTAACAATTGTGGGCAAGTTACTCTTTTTTGGTGTATTGAGCAATTCTGTCTCTGAGTTATTTCATAAAGTGTGGGCGATAGTATTGTCTGCATAAGTTGGTAGAACGAGTATATAAAGGAGAATATTGGTATTTCCTACTGGAACTTCTGGTACGACCTTTGCTATTTTTCCTGCAAGCTTAAAAAGATCCAACTATACTTATTTGATCAGAACAATTACAAGTAGTTCAATTTTTGTCCTATTTTAGGAATTGTCCAGGTAAATGGATTATTAAAACGGAGAAATTTGATGAAAATACGTCCATCTGCGGTTGCAGGTATGTTCTATCCTGATGATGCACATCGTTTAAAGGAACAAGTTGCTCAAATGATGAGCTACCAGGCGCCTTTAGGACGTGATGTGAAAGCGTTGATAGTTCCCCATGCTGGTATTCAATATTCTGGTCCCATCGCCGCCAGTGCCTATAGCCAACTAAGGGAAAGTGCGGATAAATATAAACATGTGGTGATTTTAGGGCCCTCACATAAGGTACCATTGGTAGGAATGGCAGTCCCTAGTGTTGATAAATTTAAAACACCCCTGGGTGAAGTTTTGGTATCGGCCAAAATAATCCATAAAATCCTGGCTCTGCCTTCTGTTCAAATTTCGGATGAAGCCCATAAGGCAGAACATAGTATTGAAGTTCAGCTTCCCTTTTTACAGACTCTTTTACCAGAATTTGACATTGTTCCCATTGTGGTCGGTATGGCCAACCCTGAACTTGTTGCAAATTTACTCAATGAAATTTGGGATATTCCAGACACCCTGTTTATTTTTAGTTCAGATCTTAGTCATTATCACGATTACAATTTGGCCAAATTACTTGATAAAGAAACCAGTAAGGCAATTATTGCTCAGAAATGGCCAATTTCAGGTGAGCAAGCTTGTGGAAGTCAGATCTTAAACGGTCTGATGTTATTTTCTTCAAAGAAACATTTATTGATTGAAGAGTTAGATCTTCGTAATTCAGGAGATACCTCAGGAGAAAAAAATAGTGTCGTTGGTTACGGAGCCTACAAAATCCTTTGAGTTAACGCCCGAAGATAAGCAACAACTGTTATTGCTTGCCAGACAGGCAATTGAAGAGCAGTTTGCTCAAAAAAGTGAAAATATTGATTCTGAAAATAGTCTCTCACTAAATTCAACTCTTAAATCGACTCTCAATTCCAGACTAACCAGGCCTGCTGCAACTTTTGTCACCCTCTATAAAGCTGGAGAATTAAGAGGCTGTATCGGTAGCCTGGAAGCAAGGCAGGCGCTCTATCTTGATATTATGAAAAATGCCCGGGCAGCTGCTTTTTCTGATCCCAGATTTCCACCATTAGACTTCAGTGAAATTAACCAAATAAGGCTGTCGATTTCGGTGTTGACGGAGCATGTTTTACTTGATATTAACAATGAACAAGAGTTGTTGGCGAAGCTTGAGTTTGGTAAAGATGGCTTAATTCTGGAAGAAGGAAGCAGGCGAGCTACCTTTTTGCCCAGTGTTTGGAGTCACTTTTCTGATAAACATTCTTTTGTTGAAGCATTGAAGTGTAAGGCTGGATGGACAAGTGATTACTGGTCAACAAATATGAAATGTTTTACTTACCAAAGTTTAGAGTTTTCTGAAAATGACAAAGGATAAATTTGGGAACAGTTAAATTAACTGTTATGATCCAATATTAAAGACATTTTTTGAATGCTCCAGATGGCTGACACCAAGAATATTCCTATCATACAAATTTCTACACCTGTTTCTGGTGGTGATAAGATCGACAGCGGCACAAAATATGCCAATGCGCATGGTTTTTCTGCTATTAAAAATGGTGTAAAACCTGGTCGAACTCACTCGACTAAAACGTTAGAGCGTAAACCCTCCTGGCTTAAAGTTAAGATGCCTGATGGAAAGGGGTATCAACAGGTCAAAGGGATTGTACGTAATAATCGTTTAAGTACCGTGTGCGAAGAATCTATGTGTCCCAATATTGGAGAATGTTGGAGCAATGGCACAGCAACCATCATGATTATGGGGGATGTTTGTACCAGAGCCTGTCGTTTTTGTTCGGTGGATACCGGTAATCCGAAAGGGTGGTTAGATACTGAAGAACCTGTCAATGCAGGAGAAGCAGTACAATTAATGAATTTAAAATATATTGTACTCACTTCGGTTGATCGAGATGATCTGGATGATGGTGGTGCTGAGCACTATGCGGCCTGTGTGAGGGAAATTAAACGCGTTAACCCACAGACAGCGGTAGAAACCCTAACACCTGACTTTGGTGGTGCTCTTAATTTAGTTGAGCTGGTATTGGATGCTGGGATTGAAGTTTATGCCCAAAATATGGAAACCGTTAAAAGACTTACTCACCCTGTAAGAGATCCCAGAGCCAGTTATGAAACTACCCTGGACATTCTCACTCATGCAAAGAAATACCGTCCGGATCTCCTCACGAAAACCAGTCTGATGTTGGGATTAGGTGAAACTGAAGAAGAAATAATTGAAACCATGGTTGATCTTAGAAAGGCCAGGGTTGATATTATTACATTTGGACAATATTTAAGACCGACAAAAAATCATTTGCCAGTTGAACGCTATGTAAAACCTGAAGAGTTTATGAAATACCGAGAGCTTGGACTCGAAATGGGATTTCTTGAAGTGGTTTCTGGTGCTTTTGTACGTTCAAGCTACCGTGCAGAGCAAGTGTTACAAAAGAACAATTGTGGTTTGATATGAAGTAGATGGTTATGAGATACGAGAGTCCATTCCTAAACTACTCGCTCCTCGTCTCGCTGCGTTTCAGCTTGCTCAGTTTGTTTTTTGTTGGTTTCAGAGTTCTCCCATGACTGAAGGTTTGTTTCAGCCAATTGTTTCATATTCAAAGAATAACTCTCACCAGGCAGAGTGCTCATAGGGTTTTTAAGTTGTCCTTGTTTTTTGATGAATTCCTGTAAGCTATGCTCCAAAAATCGGCTTAACATGGCTTGAGTCGAATCACCATAACTTCGAATTAGACCCATTAATAACTCTGAACTAAAAATCGGAAAACTGGATTCTTCTTCGGCGACAATCTGCAAAATGCTTGTACGAGTCAGATCTTCACCGCAGCGGGAGTTGATGATTTTAAAAGGAACGTATTCTAAAATGAGATCTTTGACACCCGCTAGCGTAATGTAGCTACTAGTGCTGGTATCGTATAGGCGCCGATTAGGATATTTTTTTATTATTCTTATTTTGGACATTTGTTTTTCCTTGTCAATCAAGCGGACTAAGGCTAGGGTTAACATCATGCGCCTTGATAGCTATCGAAGTCAAGTCTTTGAACTCTAAGCGTTTTATCAACAATAATTTTTATGCATTCATCGCCAGGCAACTGAGTGAGCTTTTATTAAAGCTATAGGGGAAATATGGATTAAAACCACTATATCTAGTGGTTTTAATCGTATTTGGTAGAATAAAGCTTTTATTCTGAAGTTGTTTGTTGGTGGGCTTTGACTAAATTTTCAACGACAGAAGGATCAGCCAGAGTACTGAGATCTCCTAATGATTCATATTCAGATTGTGCTATTTTTCTTAAAATTCGTCTCATAATTTTACCAGAGCGAGTTTTTGGTAATGACGGAGCCCATTGAATTTGATCCGGGCGAGCTATTTTTCCAATTTCAGAAGTTACCAGATCATTAAGGGAGTCATGTAAATTTGAAGAGTCTTCAACATCCTTATTCAGGGTTACATAGGCATAAATACCTTCGCCTTTTATGGCATGTGGGAAACCTACCACTGCGGCTTCGGCGACTAGTGGGTGTAATACCAGTGCGCTTTCAATTTCTGCCGTGCCGAGGCGATGTCCAGAGACATTTAACACATCATCAATACGGCCGGTGATCCAGTAATCGCCATCTTTATCTCTTCTGGCTCCATCACCTGTAAAGAAGTAACCGCTATGCTGGGAGAAATAGGTATTAAAAAATCTCTCATGATCTCCATATACCGTTCTCATTTGACCTGGCCAACTGTTTTTGATGACTAACTCACCATTACCTTCTCCAATGACTTCTTGCCCATTTTCATCCATTAAGGCAGGCTCAATTCCAAAAAATGGTTTGGTCGCCGAACCAGGTTTTAAAGTTGTAGCGCCAGGTAAAGGCGTGATTAAAATACCACCAGTTTCAGTCTGCCACCAGGTATCAACTATAGGTTTTTTTTCATTACCAACCACGCGGTGATACCACTCCCAGGCTTCAGGGTTGATGGGTTCGCCTACTGTGCCCAGTAAACGGATAGAACTTAGAGAGTGGCGATTGACCCAGTCATCACCCTGAGCCATTAATGCTCGTATGGCAGTAGGTGCGGTATAAAAGATATTAACCTGATGTTTATCTACAACCTGCCAGAAGCGATCAGGCTCAGGGTAAGTGGGAACACCTTCAAAAACTAATGTTGTAGCACCATTGGCAAGAGGGCCGTACACAATATAACTATGGCCTGTGATCCAGCCTGCATCTGCCGTACACCAATAAATATCGCCTTCCTGATAATCAAATACATATTTATGAGTAATAGCTGCGTAGAGTAAATAACCTGCGGTAGTGTGTAAAACGCCCTTTGGGGTGCCAGTGCTGCCTGAGGTATATAAAATAAATAAAGGATCTTCAGCATCCATGATCTCAACGGGACAATTGACAGAGGCTGATGTGGTTGCCTGATGATAATCAACATCTCTGGAATCGACCCACGAAACTTCAGCCCCAGTACGTTTGACAACAAATACTGAGTGAACATCAGGGCAGTCAAGTAATGCCTGATCCGTGTTGGATTTTAGAGGGATTATTTTTCCGCCTCGAACACCCTGGTCGGCAGTTATAACAACAGTACAATTAGCATCGAGGATACGGCTTTTGATGGATTCTGGAGAAAAACCACCAAATACAACTGAATGAACTGCACCAATACGTGCACAGGCTAACATAGCGTAAGTCACTTCAGGGATCATCGGCATATAAATACAAACCCGATCTCCTTTTTTAACCCCACGACTTTTTAATGCATTAGCAAATCGGCATACTTTTTCATGGAGTTCTTTATAAGTAATATTTTTTTGTGAGTCAGGCTCGTCGCCCTCAAATAAGATGGCTACTTGCTCAGAACGACTTTCTAAATGTCTGTCGACACAGTTATAGCAAACATTTAGCCTGGCTCCCTCGAACCATTTAATTTCGGCTGTGGAAAAATTAGTGTTTTGGACCTTATCCCATTTTTTTTGCCAGTCTAAAAAAATCTCCGCTTGAGTACCCCAGAATTTGTCAGGGTCTTCAATAGACTGTTTATAAAGGTTATTGTAGTCTGATTGAGTTAATAATGTTTTTTGCTCGAAATCTTTGGGAACCGGATAAGTATGTTGAATGCTCATGTTATTAATCCTTTAGGAAAAAATGAGTGTTTGAGTGTATAGAAAGTTATAGCCTTGATAGACAAGTATTTCAATGAAATAACTTAACTAACCTATGATTGAGAAGTAAAAAATAAAAAGTTAATTTATAATAATTAGTCCTTCAAGGAACTCTCTTGAGCTATTAAAAATGCTCCCAGCTCCCCAACTAAACTCAGCTTTATAATGGGAGAAATTAGCAAATACCTGAGTGGACTTTGTAAGCTGGATGGTAATTTCAGACTCAATGCCTTTTATATACCCGTGATACCTGGAAATCCCGCATTTCCAGGTATCACGGGTATAAACCTGTCGGTCTTTGTTTTTTTGTTCAAATGTTAGATTATCATGATTACCAAAATTTCCTCGGGGAATAAAGCCAATAACCTGATAGTTCCGCTGAAGGTCATAGCTGGACATTTCCAGGTTTTCAAAGCTGATCCCTCCCAAAAGAAAAATGTTTTCGTTAAATAAGTATTCTGCTTGAAGCTCTGCACCCACATTCAGGGTTTTATGTGATTTTCAGGATGTGATTTTCAGGACAGGCAGAGCGCCGAGATAAATCGGCAAAAGATTGGAGGTGAAAGCCCTTTACTCGGTAAGGATTAACTACCCGCCGAGACCTCGAGTCATGAGCCGGTAACATAATGCTAATTATGCGCTATGGTTTTAGCCTGTTGGAAAAGAAAAAGCCCAACAGACAAAAAGCCACGGTCCGCTCCGCCGCATAATTGGCACGATGTAAAATGGGCCTCAGGCTTTAAGGGTGCGGTAAACCGCAGAGTTGTTTACCTTTAAGCAAAGCCAAAAGATAAAACCCAACACAGCAAAAAGGTGCGGCAATCCGCAAAGGCTATTGTTCCGTTTGACTTCGCCATAACTAGAGTTCCAAGCCTCCCCCGCCCACCATCACAGCCCCTGGTTATTAGGTTAAAGTTCACCAGTTCGCCAACAGTATTATCCTGTTTAACCTCTGTATTTAGCGGCTAAAGGGGCTGTGGTGTACGTGTCGCTTGGGATGAAACAGACTTTAGTGGGGCATGTTATTTTTAAAGACGCGGCTAAAGAGAAAGGTTAATGCTCCTGCATAACTTTCATACATCACATCCCTGTGAATAAAAAGATAAAAACGGTTGTTTGTGTTCAGGCTTACGCCTGAACCAAAAACCAAAAGCTCTACTAACTCAAACAGAAAGTTATCTCAAAGCTTCCGCTCCTGTTCACGCCCCTTACCTACTTCCTGTAGGCAAAAAGTGCATCTAGGGCAAAAATTTGATATGGTGGATATTCGCTTGACGAATTGCTCTTTAACTCTTTGACTGCACTAACAAAAAACTCGATCTGAGGGTAGGACGATGTCTGGGTAACTACACACCCAAATGGATACTTGGCAGGGAATAAACTCTGATCCAATAACACTTCATAAATATTTATACGCCAATGTAGATCCCGTAAATAACATTGATCCTTCCGGTAATTTCTCTATCGGCTCAGTCATGTCCGCTCTCAACACAGTTTCTAATCTAGTTACTCGTGCTCAGAGCGCAATTTCTTTATTTAATATTGCTACGGGTGAAGAAGAACTAACAGCAAAGCAAGTTGGCTTTGAAATTTTGGCTAGTTGGGTGGCGGCAAGTTAATAAAAGTATTTTCTAAAAAATTCAGAAAATGTCGTGTAGGCAATAGTTTTGTAGAAGGGACTTTAGTTTCTACACCAGTGGGACTTGTTCCGATTGAAACAATAGAGATAGGCGATTTAATTTATTCCTATGATGAAGAATCTGGTGAAGTTCTTACTCAAGAAGTTGTCCACTTAATTCAAGGTGATAAAGAGCATAAAATAATTACTTTGAATATGTCAGAAGGCGCGGAAATTCGTGTCACTGACGGCCATCCTTTCTATATTCCTTCTGAAGAAAAATGGGTTACAGCAGAAGACCTGTAATCAGGTAATAAACGATTGAATCAGTTCGGTAGTTTAATGCCAATCATGAAGTTTAAGTCTGAAATTAGTACCGAAAAAGTTTATAACCTCACGGTTGCCAATACACATACATACTATGTTCGAGAGCAAAAATTACTTGCTCATAATTCAACGTGCCGCCTTCCTAATCGTGCGTTACCTAAGATGGATAAGTCTTGGATCATATACGTAAAAGGCATGTCCCAGGAGGAGATTTACCTCATAAGCAAGGCGATTTGTTTTCACCTGGAACAACGCGTGAACAAATTGCGGAAGCCGCTAGAAAAATTATTATTAAGGGAAAACGCCAATCTGATCCAAATAAAATTAGACAAGTGTTCGAAAAAAGGATGACAGTTAATGGGAAAAGAGCTCAATATAGACTCGTTGTAGATTCTGATGATGCTAATATAATTATAACCATATTCCCAATAGGAAAATAAACAATGCTTAATATTTCTTTTTATTTTGATGACCCCATTGCAGAACCAGATGAATATACAATGGGCTATATGAATATTGAATACAAAGATCAAGTTCTTCGAAGTGAAGATTTGTCTGGTCGAGGTTTAATGATGGTTTTTTTTCGCTCACATCATTATTGGAATCTGTTTTTAAACTTAATGCTAATAAACCAGAGAAATTTAGATTTGTTGGTGAAGATAGTTCATTTATATTAGATTTTGAAAAAATTGGTAACAATATTCGAATTAGTCAAAACAAAAAAATATTTTGTGTGATTTCATTTGATGATTTTGCACGTGCAATTTGGAATGTTTCGGAGTTATTGTTTATTGAATATGGCAATCGTTTTGATGATGGAAATATCGCAAAAGAGGACTGGCTTAGTGCAAGAAAAGAAGTTGCCCCGATAGTGGAGAAGTTTTAGCAATAAAAGGATCAAGGGGCTCAGATTAATTTGAAAGTAACAAACTAAATTTTTTAATCCATGTTTAATAATATAGCCGAAAAAATCACCCCCAAACCCCGCCAAAAATGACGGAGCTTTTTGCTATCTGGGTGAAAAAATATATTTGTTAAATGCCTAAGTTTTTTCCCCTAACTCCTCCACCAAATTCCTGATAACAGCTTTATCCCGATGTTTAAGGTTGAGGGTTTTTTTAAATAATCCCTCTGGTTGTGGTTGTAGCGCACCACATTATCACCGTATAAATTGTCAAATTAAACATCATAAGATTTGTCATTTTTACGATGGTTTTACCACACTTCCATCATAAGAGTTTTTCCCTTTCCCAAATTAAAATCTGAAGTCTGACCAAGCGCGTCATAAAATCCAAATACCTGTCGTATATTCTAAAAATACTCATTTTATAACTATGATGAATTTGGCTGTTTTTTATTTAAACAAAGGAACTAATAACAGCGAAGCAGCCTGAGCAACTGAGAAAATTTAGAGTCTTCAAGTTGTTCAGGCTTTGATAAATTTCTGTTTTGACGTCATTTTTGAGTATGATCTTGCCCTTTTGTTTTATAGCTCAAGAGTAATATTGTCAATTAAGCGAGGTTTGCCATAATAAGATGCGGCTAAGATCACCAGTTTTGTATCTTCTGCTGTAGGCGGTGATAGATCCTCCTGTGTGCAAATACTAAAATATTCTGGTTTGAAGTTGGCCTGGCGTAGTTCTGTTAGCGCTAATTCTTCTAGCTGCTCATAATTTCTATTGCCATCCAGAATACGTTTTTTGGTATTTTTCAGGATTTCGTATAAAAAACAGGCTTCGTTTTTTTCCTGCTCTGTAAGAAAATAATTGCGTGAGCTCATAGCTAATCCATTTTTTTCTCTTTTGATTTTAGCTCCAATGATTTTCACTGGAATGTAAAAATCTTTAACCATTTTTTTTATGACTGCCAGTTGTTGGAAATCTTTATTTCCAAATACCGATATATCTGGCTGCACCAGATTGAAAAGTTTATTGACGATAGTCGCCACACCTCTAAAGTGTCCTGGTCGGTCAATACTGCAAAATCCTTTAGACAAAAAGGGCACTTCAATAAAACTATGGCGCTCAGCTCCCTGTGGGTAGATCATTTCTGGTGTTGGCGTGAACAGGTAGTCAACATCCATTTTTTCCAATAATTTTTTATCCTGAGACAGTGTTCTGGGGTATTGATCAAGATCTTCGTCAGGACCAAATTGCAATGGATTGACAAAAATACTACAGATCACGATATCTACATGTTTTTGAGCTTCTTCAATTAGAGACAGGTGTCCTTGATGAATATGTCCCATGGTAGGGACAAAACCAGTGGATTTTCCCTGAAGTTTTAATTCAGTAATGACAGTTTGTAAACTTTTTATATCTTCAAATGTTTTCATTATGATTCAGTTACGAGTTACGAGTTACGAGTTTACTTACAACATCCCAGTTGCTTGCCCTTCGGGCCAGCTAAAACTGTTCAAAAATTTCTCCATGCATTTTTGTCGAGTTATGAGGGCACTTTTTTATTCAAAGCTATGTTCGAGTGTAGGAAACTCTCCGGCTTTAACCGCAGCCACGTAATTTTTCAAAGCATCCTGAATACTCTGTGCATCAGTCATAAAATTTTTGACAAATTTGGCTTTGAACCCTGCTGTGATCCCCAGCATATCATTTAAAACGAGAACCTGGGCATCGGTATCCGGGCCAGCGCCTATACCTATGACAGGTATTGATAAAGCAGCAGTTATTTCTGCTGCCAATTTTAATGGAACACATTCAAGAACCAGCATACGGATCCCTGCTTTTTCCAATGCAATGGCATCGGTTTTAATTTTTTCCGCCGCTATTTTTCCTCTACCCTGGATTTTATATCCACCTAGAAAATCAACAGATTGAGGTGTTAAACCCAGATGACCACAAACAGGAATACCTCTTTCTGTTAATCCTTCAATAGTAGGTAATAACCATTGACCGCCCTCAAGTTTTACCATTTGGCCACCAGCTTGCATGAGTGTGGCAGCGGATTGATAACTTTGTTCAGGCGTGGCATAGCTCATAAAAGGTAGATCGGCTATTAATAGCGCCTGGTTATCGGCCTTTGCATTGCCTTTTGCCACTGCAGCCGTATGGTAAGCCATATTTTCTAAAGTAACCGGTACGGTAGAATCAAGTCCTTGAATGACCATGCCTAAAGAGTCTCCAACGAGTATTATTTCAACACCAGCTTGTGCTACCTGATAGCCAAAAGTGGCATCATAGGCCGTTAAACAGGTCATTTTTTCATTAGACAGCTTCATTTTTTCGAGGGTGCCCAGGTTAATTTTTGCCATGATTCGGAGTCTCAACCGATTTTTCGAGGATTATACTATATCTGCTATATCACACTTGGATTAAAATAATTACGTCCACCTTGGATCTGGTCTATTTTATCAAGTAATTGTTGATAATGTTGTTCATTGTTAACTAAATCAATGCCGGAGGCATTAACAATTAGTAAAGGAGAGTCCCGATAGTAGTGAAAAAATTGGGTATAAGCATCATTGATTCGTTGTAAGTAATTGGACTGAATCGGAATTTCTTCTTTACGGCCTCTTTGTTTAACTCTTTTTAACAATACTTTCACTGGAGCCTGTAAATAAATAACAAGGTTAGGCGTGGGCCTTTGAATGGATAAATGTTGATAGGCTTGTTGATACAGATCGTATTCATCGGCTGAAAGTGTTTCTTTGGCAAATAAACAGTCTTTATCGATTAAATAATCGGTGACGAGATCTGGTGCAAACATGTCAGATTGAAGTAATTCTTGCATTTGTTTATGACGTTGAAATAGAAAAAACAACTGTGTTGGCAAGGCGGCTTCTTCAGGATTTAGATAAAATCTTTCTAAAAATGGATTAGACCAGGCATCTTCAAGTACTGTTTTAGCAGATAACGATTGAGCCAGTTTAGTGGCCAGGGTGGTTTTTCCCACACCAATTGGCCCTTCTACCACAATAAATTTTTGTGAGTGTGATGATGATGAGCTATCAGATGATTGTGTGTTATTTTCTGTCATATTGCTTCATCAGTAGTGTATTCATTAAGATTACAGTTTCACCAGATTATAATTGCCACAAGACGATAAAAAATCAGCAACCTTGCTACCATCAGGGAAGCTGATCCCCGGTGCTATCTCTAACAAGGGTTTAATTACAAAATCTCTGTTTTTGATCCCATAGTGAGGCAGGGTTAATCTTTTGGTTTGCATCACTTTATTACCATAAAATAGCAAGTCTAAATCTAAAGTTCTAGCTCCCCAGCGATGTTTTTGTGATCTGTCTCGGCCTTGCCTTTTTTCAATGGCTTGTAAGGCATCAAGTAAAGCAATGGGGTCAAGATAGGTGATAACTTCAGCTACAGCATTGATAAAATCCGGTTGAGTTTCTTCTTGTTCTAAACCTGCCCTAAAATCAGCTCCAGTTTGTGGTAGTGTCATAGCTGAACTTTGATAAAATCTGGATGCTTGTACCAGACGAGTTTCGGGCAAGCAGGTCAAGGCGGTTAAGGCAATTTCAAGCTGTTTTTGAGGCTGGTTTAAATTACTTCCCAACCCCACATAGGCAATGACCGCTTCCATTAATCAGCCGGGTTAGTCTGTTTGGAAACTGATTTTCGAGAAGGACTTGGTTTTTTTCTTCCCTGATTTTGTCCTTTGTTAAGAGCTTTAACCATATTCCAACGTTGTTGATGATCGACTTCCTGATACAGAGTCCACCAATTTGCCAATTTTTCCTGCTCACTATCCGGCCTGGCTCTTAACACTAAAAAATCATAAGCGGCTCTGAACCTTTTATGCTCAAACAGCCGTTCTGCTCTTTTGCCTCGTCGTTTAGTTAGCAAATGTTGTAACTGCCATATCTCTCGAATAACCTGAGAAAATCGTCTGGGTATAGAAATAAATTGATGCTGTTTGTTCAAAATATCCTGCGCAGCTTGAAAGAAAGCATCAGAAGTATTGATTCCTTTATTTTCTAATAATTGTTGTTGCTGTTGAAGGGGGTGCCACAATAGAACGGCAAAAAGAAAAGCCGGTGTGATAGGCTTAGATTGCTGTACTCTTTTGTCGGTACTGATAAGTGCATTATCTATAAATTGTTTGAAACCAGAATCGTTGTCACTCTCTAATGCTTTCATGGTGAAAGGAAAAAGTGCGTGAGCGATTTTTGAGTCTACCATGCCTTGCCAGGTTTGTTTAGCGTGGCCTGCCAGAAACAGTTTCAGGCTCTCTTCCCATAACCGGGCATTTGACACTTGCTGTAATAAAGTTGCCATTTCGGTGATAGGCCTGGCGGTAGATGTTGCCAGTTTTAAATCGAGCTTTGTAGACAGGCGAATAGCTCTAAGCATACGCACAGGATCTTCTCTGTATCGAGTTTCAGGATCGCCAATAACATGCATTTTTCGGTTATGGAGATCTTCTACTCCACCCAGAAAATCCACCACAGAGAAATCTGCAATATTGTAGTAAAGTGCATTGATGGTGAAGTCTCTTCTGATCGCGTCTTCTTCAATGGTTCCATATAAATTATCACGAGTAATCATACCGGTGTCTTCGGCCACATTGTGGGTGTTTTTACAATGGTTTTCGTGAGCTGCTGGTTGGTTGGCTCTAAAAGTGGCAACTTCAATAATTTCTCGTCCAAAAAACACATGGGCCAGTTTAAAGCGACGACCAATAATTCGACTATTTTTAAAGAGTAACTTCACTTGCTCTGGTGTTGCATCGGTTGCAATATCAAAGTCTTTGGGTTTAAGTCCCAGGATCAAATCTCTCACCCCTCCGCCTACCAGGTAAGCCTGATAATTGGCCTCATGTAGCTTATAAAGCACGTTCAGGGCATTTTGACTGATATCTTTTCGGGAAATATTATGATCAGCACGACTGATCACCTCGGTTGTAACTACTGTGTTTCCATCCAAAGTTTCAGTATGAGAAGTTGAAGGTGTCAGCATTTGTTTGAAAAAGTTAAATATTGCATGTAGAAGAATGTTATTTCCTTTGTATTAGTATATTAACCTGAGTTCAGGTTATATTAGCTGATTCAGTCTGAATGATAACATCTGTAGTAGAGTTAGAATAGACCATCTATCTTTTGAGTTTTGATGAAGTTTTTGGAACATTATTTAATCGCCAATGCCGTATTGCCCAATCAATGATTTCATCGACATTGGCTTCATTGAGTTTTGAGCCAGGATTTTGTCCCAGGAATGTCAGAGCCCTTAATAGAGTGGGCTGAGGATTTTTGCAGTCAACGGCACTGGCATGACTTTGTTTACTGAGTTTTTTTCCATCAGAATTCAATGCCAGTGGTAAATGCAGGTAATCGGGATGAGGAAAATCAAGTGCTGCCTGTAAATTAAGCTGTTTGGGAGTGGAGTCTAATAAGTCAAAACCCCTAACTACTTCAGTAATTTTTTGTTCATTATCATCGACAACTACAGCCAACTGGTAGGCAAATAACCCATCTTTGCGTTTTAGAATAAAATCATGCTCTAACTGGTTGCTGACAAATTTTACCTGGCCTAAAAGTTTATCTGTAAAGGATAGGTGTTGTTTATCAGATCTGAAGCGAATACTGACAGCTGTTGTGTCAGAATGATGTTTTAATCGACAAGTTTCCTGATAAATTCCTCCTGCTGCCTGGATCTGTTTTCGGGTACAGCTACATCCATATGCTAATGCCCCCTCTATAAGGTTTTGTAGTTGATGATGATAGTTTTTTAAATGTTGGCTTTGATAAATGACGGAACCATCCCAATAAAGCCCGTATGCTTCAATAGCTTCAAGGATGATTTTGTCTGAGCCAGCGACTTCTCTGGGTGGATCCAGATCTTCAATACGCATTAGCCATTGGCCATTATGAGCTCGTGCCTGTAAAAAACTACCGAGAGCAGCTACCAGAGAACCAAAATGTAGTGGGCCAGAAGGCGAAGGAGCAAATCGACCGATATATTTCATCAGATTAGTTTGAATGATTCAGCATATCCATATGCCTCATCTCTTCGGACTTTCTTGTGATTTTATACAAATAGATGATGTAGAAAGTGGGAGTTTTGCTCAAAACTCGTTGTTTATTAAGTACCAAATTGCCTCTCTTTAATTTCAGAGAGCGTTTTACAATCAATACATTGTTCAGCTGTTGGTCTGGCTTCCAGTCTGCGAATACCAATTTCTTCGCCACAGGTTCCACAGTAACCATAATCTTCTGCATCAATTTTACTGAGTGTTTTTTGGATTTTTCTCAATAATTTACGTTCTCTATCACGAGTTCTTAATTCCAGACTAAATTCTTCTTCTTGCGAAGCCCTATCTGCCGGATCGGCATAATGAGTCGCATCTTTCATATTGTTAATGGTGGTATCAACTTCCATCATCAACTCGCTTTTCCAAGCGTCCAGTACCGCAATGAAATGCGCTAACTGGTTCTCATTCATATAGGCTTCACCTTTTTTTTCTTTATAGGGCTCAATGCCTAACATTCCCAGAGTCGTTGTTGGCTTTTTCTTGATTGGCTTTTTAGTTGGCATTTAGAATTCCTCGTCTAGCGCCTGATTTCTGATCTACCAGATATTGGGTTTGTGTTCCAGTTTTTCAATCCTTTATGAGGATATTATCTCATGGGTTTTAACAACTCTCAAAGACTAATCTATTGATTTAGGTAATACTAGTTGATTATTACAGGAATTTCCTGTTGCAGGTCAATATTTTTTGGAGTAATTAAACAATTATAAGCCTTGATTTTTACACCATCCTTATAAGCTTTTTTAAGCATATCACCATAGTCCGGGTCAATGTGATTGGCTGGATGTACCTCAGTGATGCCGCTATGTTGGACACAAAACAACAGCATTGTACTCTCGCCTTGTAGTGCTAATTTTGACAGACAGGTTAAATGTTTTTTGGCTCTAACGCTAACAGCATCGGGAAAATAACCCTTTCCTGAGTTTTTTCCTAATGGCCCTAAAGTAACACTTTTAACCTCTATGTAAGTGCTTACTCCTTCTTTGGTTACCTGAAAATCCAGTCTGGAATCACCTATTGTGACTTCTGATTGGATTTGGCAATTTTCTAATCCAGCAATTTTATTATTTTTCAGAGCCTCATTAACCAATTTGTTTGCCGAGCCTGTATTAACACCAATCCAATGCCCTGTTGTTGTTTGAACGAGCTCTAGTGAATGGCGGTATTTGCGTTTTGGATTGGAACTAATTGATAACCAGGCCGTGCTTTCGGGTTCAGCGCAGCCAGTCATGGCACCAGTATTGGCGCAATGTACGGTAAAAATGCCTTTTTCTGGTGTTTCTACATCAACGAGGAATCGTTTATATCGTTTAAGCAAGGTGGCTGGTTGTAGGGGGGGATTAAACTTCATAGGGGAATTCCTTCGGGTAACTTGGGGAGCTCTGGAGATTATGCCTGTATTTTTTGCTCTCAACAGTTTTTTCTTGGTGGAACGGGTATACCCGTGACACCAGGAAATGCGGGTTTCAGCAAGTCAAGAAGCGTCCATATTCGAGGCTTGAAAGTACAGTGTTAGTTTTTCTAAATCCAGCTTTCAAAACAAAGAAGATGGGCGCTTATTGGCTTGCCCTCTGGGAGCTTCAGTGGAAAGCCAGTCCTTCGTTGTCGCTCTTGAAAATGACCAGCCATTGTCTACGAGCGACGCCTTGACCTGACTTACCACTGAAACTCTGAAATCCCACATTTCCAGGTGTCACGGGTATATATATGCTAAGGTACAGTTACTTTGAAAAACCATGTTTTTCGAAAATTTATGATTAAATGTTTTAGGAGAAATATGTGAGTCATTCTATTTTTATACAATTATCTCATGAAAAAGCCGAACAAAGCTGGGGAGACTCATCTGTATTGTCCGGGCATGAGAATGGCCTTTGTGTGCATGTTGATGGAAAAGAGCCATTGTTACGTGCACAACAAGGTGGCCGAGCCGTTGCTTCAATGGGTATTAAAGATTGCCAGTTGTCAGGAGCTGGTTGGGATCTGGAGAGCCAGTGGCATTTTTATCAGGGTTTTTGGTCCCACAAGAATCAAAATGGTGTTTGTTTTGCAGAGCTTGACGGAGAGCACCAAAGATTATTAGAAGACCGTGTACGGGTTTATGAATGGGTAAAAAATCAAATTCACGCAACTCCAGAAGATATGAGTCCTATGGTTTTAGCAAGTGATGCCGCCGAGTTTATCAAAAGTTTAGCGCCTGAGAATGTCAGTTACCACATAGATTCAGGTGAACAACTGGCAGAAAAAAAATATGTCGGTATTCATGGTGTAGGAAGGGGCAGCGAGCGTCCACCTGCTTTATTAACTCTGGATTACAACCCTACAGGTGATGATCAAGCTGTTGTTGATGTTGCTCTTGTGGGTAAAGGCATTACTTTTGATAGTGGAGGTTATAGTCTAAAAGCCAGTGAAAACATGTTCTTAATGAAAATTGATATGGGAGGCGCGGCTACTGTTACTGGCGCCCTGGCTTTGGCCATACTCGGTGGATTGAAAAAAAGAGTTAAACTGATACTCTGCTGTGCTGAAAACCTGGTTAGTGGTCATGCTTATAAATTGGGCGATATTTTAACCTACCGTAATGATACCAGTGTAGAAATTGCCAATACTGATGCAGAAGGTCGTTTGGTATTAGCTGATGGATTGATTGATGCGACAAAAACTGGTGCAAAACTTATTATTGATGCTGCAACCTTAACGGGAGCGGCTATGGTTGCGGTAGGTTCTCGTTTTAATGCCATTTTCTCAATGAATGAAGATTTGCTCCAGCGTTATAAACTGTATGCTGAGCAAGAAAATGAACTACATTGGCCGTTGCCACTACTATCCTGGCATGCTGATGAATGTCCATCAAACTTTGCAGATACTCAAAACAGTCGAGCAGTTAAAGGTGGTGGAGTAGGTGGTGCAAGTAATGCGGCAGGTTTTTTATCTCGTTTTGTTAATTATGAAGAGCAAAATTGGCTGCATATTGATCTGGCTGGCGTGTTTCAGGAGACAGGTAATAAGTACGCCTCTGCTGGTGCAACTGGACTGGGAATAAAAACATTGGCACGGGCAATTATGGAAGAGTGATGAGTAACGAGGAGCGAGTTTCGAGAAGCGAGTAAAAGATAAAACAATTTGACTAACTGGCTATTTATGGTCAGGGTTTCTCGCAACTCGCAACTCGCAACTCGCAACTCGCAACTCGCAACTCGCAACTCGCAACTGATATAAGGTGGATTTATTATGAATAATGATTTAATTTTTGGCCCGGTTTTAGCGCAAATCACATTAACGATTATTATTTTTTTATTACTTGGGGCGGCAAAAATCAAGGCTATAAAAACTGAAAAAGTTGATAGAGAAAAAACCGCTTTGCATAATGATGCCTGGCCAGATCCAGTTCTGAAAATCTCAAACAACATCGCTAATCAATTTCAAACACCAATTTTATTTTATGTTTTATGTTTAGTGTTATGGAATTTAAAGGCTGTAAATCCATTGGTGGTAGGGCTTGCGTGGGGTTATGTTGTCAGCCGAGTAGTTCATGCTTATATACACATAGGTTCAAATTATGTTCCTATGCGTTTTCGCATGTTTACATTGGGGACCTTAATATTAATTGTAATGCTCGTACTAGCTGTGGTGGCTTTGTTTTCAGCTTAAGTGGTTTTATGCTCAGGGTGGCGGCTATACCCAAGTAGTTTGAGTATAGCGTGGTTAGCAGGGAGAGCCTAACCACAGTTCTCCTGGAGTGAAGATAAGTAACCTGAGTTAGGGATAAGAACAGCCACCCAGCACAACTATTTTAGCGGTTCTCTGCGTTGAACTAGCTACCAATAGCACTCTATTGCTACGCTAGTCCGCCTTGAAAACCACTAAAATATTTGCACTGGACTTATTTTTATCCTGTAATAAAAGCATTATCACTATTAAGTGTTTATAAGCTACTTACATTTAACAGAATTTTGACTATTCTTATCTCGAACTCAGGTTAAGTAATCCCCAAATTACTGCACAATTCAATATCTTTTTTTAAATTTATTCAAAATCCTATCAAGCTTTCCGGCCAATCTTAAACTGTATATGACGGAATACAGAAGGCCCAGAATACTACCAGGTAACATAGTTATTAATATATTTGGTGTACCAGCAAAATAATGTGTACTAACCACAATTAAATTTGAAAAAAGGGATGAACCGATAACAGCTAAAGATATTGGAAAGACTATTGGTATAGTTATTGTCTCTGGTATTGAAGAGAGTACAGAGCTAGGTGTGTGGGAAGTGTTTTTAACAGATATCGAACTTCCGATATGATAAAAATAGATAATGCTTTGGGTTAAAGATACAGTGAGTAAAAAGCTTAAAGCAGACTGTGTGATGGAAACCTGAATAATTGCATCAATTCCATAGGAGTAATTGACATAAATTGCCCAGGAAACATAGGGGATCATACTTAATAATCCAAGAATTAAGGTTTCTCTGAGATTGTGTTTTCTGGATCCAGGCATATTTTAAGTAAACTATGGAAAGATGAAAAAGGGGTGGAATTAAACAAATTAATTAGCACCAACATGGATTATACCCACATTAGATGGGTTGTTGGTGTTTTTGTTTCATCTGGTAACAATTCAATACTTTTTTCTAGCTTATACCCTAACTAACCTGAATTCAGGATAAAAACAGCCAACCAGCACAACTATTTTAGCGGTTCCAGGCGTTGAACTGGCTACCAATAGCACGGCTATTGCTACGTAAATCCGCCTTGATAACCACTAAAATACTAGCACTGGATTCATTTTAACTATGTGATAAAACCATTGTAACGCTTAATTATTTGTAACTTACTAACTACTCAATAATATTCTGACTATTCTTATCCCGAGTTCAGGTTAACTACCTGAAATGCGCATTTCCAGATAGTACAGGTATAAAAGTCCCAATCAGAAAATAACTAAAATAACTAAAATAACTAAAGATGATTATTAAAAAAGCCAGATCTTGACTATACTTTAACTTATTGTAAATACAGCACTTCAGAGATGATATTTTAGAAAAAGTACAAAATAATTAAAAATGAATATTCTATACGGTGTCTAAAAAATGAGCAACACCAAGAAAATTGCGGAATTGCGTGCCAATTTTATAAAACAGCTTTCAGACAAAGTTGCCGACTTAGAGCAACTTTGGCTGTTTTTAAATCAAAAAGAGATTTCAGATGAAAATTTAGAAACGCTAACTAACATGTTTAAGAATCTATTTTCACATGATGAGAGTGAAATTGTTGGATCACAAAGTCCGTACAATGCGGTTCAAGCTAACGATGAGCAGGCTCAGGAAAGAGTAGACTTATTATTGTCTGGCTTCAAAAAAGATCTCTTTAGTAAAAAATCAGATAACCTGTTGGTTCATTCAACAACAGAAATTAAGCGCAAAGAAGTATTGCTGTACTACCTTCAAAGTAATATTCAGCAAGGGGAAGAAATTGTTGAAGATTTACAAACCAGAACAGGTTATCAGGTTAAGTGTTACCAGACGTTATTGGAGCTTGAAAAAGCTTGTAATGAGCAATCGCCAACTGTGTTGTTAATTGACTTAGAGCAGAACGGAAATTCAATTGTAGATAAACAAGGGTTAGAAAAACTGTTAAAAAATCTACAATACCATCCGAAAATTATAATCATTTCAGATAAGAACGATTTAGCCTCACGTATATCGGCTGTTCATTTTAATGCAGAACGTTATTTTACCAAACCTTTAAATTTATCTGATTTGGTGAAAACACTAGATGGACTTACTGCTGTTGAAAAAGCGGAAGATTATCGAGTGTTATTGATTGATGATAATCTATCACAACTATTGTATTACGCTAATATTCTTAAAGATAACGGAATGGACGTTGAGTCATTGTCTGATCCAATGCAAGGTTTAAATACATTGCAGTCATATCATCCAGACTTGATTCTGATGGATCTTTACATGCCTGGATGTTCTGGTCTGGAATTAGCAAAAGTTTTCAGGCAAGATGATCGCTGGGCCAATATACCAATTATTTTTTTATCGATGGAATCAAAAAATGATAAACAGTTACAGGTATTAGATTTTGGGGGAGATGACTATTTATTAAAACCTGTTACACCTAAACACTTGATTACAACCGTTACAGCCAGAATAAAACGATCTCGTTGGATTGGACGTTTAAATAATGAATTAAAAGACAGTTTGCGAGAAAGTGAATTTAAAAATATCACTCTGGATCAACATGCCATCGTCAGTATTACGGATGTTGCTGGTACAATTACCTATGCAAATGAAAAATTTAGTCAGATTAGTGGATATAAAGTAGCAGAATTATTAGGCCAAAATCATAGAATAATTAAATCTAACCATCATTCCGCAGATTTTTTTAAACAACTTTGGTCAACTATTAGTCAGGGTAAAGTCTGGCATGGGGAAATTTGTAATAAAGCAAAAAAGGGAAATTTATATTGGGTTAAATCCACCATAGTGCCATTTTTAGATGATTATGGAAGACCTTATCAGTATGTTGCTGTACGAACGGATATTACGGCAGCAAAACAGCAGGAGGCAGAGTCAGAGAAAACAACTAAACGCTTACTTGCCCAACAATTAACAATATCCAGATTAGTCACTTCAACAGAGATCGGCGAAAAGAACTCAAAACCCTTTCTGAAACTATTTTGTAAGGAATCAGCTAAAACTCTTAAAGTAAATCGATGTGGTGTCTGGTTATTGAACTCACAAAGAGATTGTTTAACTTGTGAATTGTTATATGAATTATCGGAGGATAGGGTTTCTAGTGGAAAAAAACTATCACGGACGGAATTTCCTCAATATTTTAAGGAACTGACTGATAGGCAGTTTATTTGTGTGGAAGATGCATTTAAAGATCCGCTAACAAGTGAATTGGTTGAAAATTACCACACCCCGGAAAACATCGGTGCGGTATTGGATGTGTCGGTATATAGACAAGGAGAGATGGTAGGCGTGGTTTGTTTTGAACATATTGGAGGGAGCCGAGAATGGCAACCTGATGAAAAAATCTTTGCCAAAAATTTGTCAGGTTTTATCACCTTGTTATTAGAAACTCAACAACGATTGGATAACGAAGCTTTTATTTTGCGTCAACAAAAATTGCTTGCTAACTTACGAGCCGTAAGTGCAGAGTTTTTAGCGTTTAAAAATTATTCAACGGTTTCTGAACACTTATTACAAAGTCTATTAGAGGCTAGTGAAAGTGAATATGGATTTATTGGCGAAATTAAAAAAAATTCTAAAGAACGTCCTTATCTTAAAATCCATTCTGTTAACAATATTTCCTGGGATAAGGAAATAGAAAAATTTTATCAACAGGAAGCTCCAAATGGCATGGAATTTCATAACTTGAATACACTTTTTGGAGCTGTCATTCGTGAACAAAAACTGGTTATATCGAATGAGCCAGCCACAGATCCACGCTGTGGAGGTTTACCTCATGGTCATCCCGAACTTAAGAATTTTTTAGGTGTGCCAGTTTTTCGAGGTGACAAAATGGTGGCCATGTATGGGCTTGCAAATAGAAAAGGCGGTTACGATAGAGCTACAGTCGAATTTCTGCAACCTTTTAGTTCAACCTATGGTGTCATAATTGAAGCACAAGAAGCTCATGTTCGTAGTGAAAAAGCAACAAAAGAAATGATGAAAGCAAAAGATGAAGCGGAAAATGCCAATAGAGCCAAATCTGAATTTTTATCGAGTATGAGTCATGAACTAAGAACGCCTATGAATGCCATTATCGGTTTCGGACAGCTCTTACAAATGGATATGGATAAATCGTTAACTAAACAACAACAAGATAATGTATCTGAAGTGGTTAAAGCCGGTAACTATCTGTTGCAACTGATAAACGAAGTGTTAGATTTAGCTAAAATTGAAGCAGGTCATATTGATTTATCAATAGAAAATGTTTCTGTTGGTTTAGTGGTTTATGAATGCTTGTCATTGATGAAACCCATGGCTAAAAAAAGGAATATAGATATACATGTTGAGCTTGATCAAAAGAGCTTTCATGAAGACTCGTTGATGACCTTAGGTATTTATCTTCGAGCTGACCGAACACGATTCAAGCAAGTTATTTTAAATTTACTGAGTAATGCGGTGAAATATAATCAAAAAAATGGAAAGATTACTATCTCAATAGATCATAAAGACGCGGGAAAATTGAGAATTTCTATTACTGATACAGGTGTTGGAATTTCAAAGGAAGATCAACTTCAATTATTTAAAGCCTTTGAACGTTTAGGGCCTCAGAAAATGACAGTTGAAGGAACAGGTATTGGCCTGGTGATCACTAAAAATATCGTAGAGTTAATGGGGGGAGATATAGGAGTTTACAGTCAATTGGGAGAGGGAAGTACCTTCTGGATTGATGTTGCCATAGATGAGCAAGGAACTCAGGCTAGTTGTGAACAATCTCAAGAGCATAATGTGTTAGCTGGATCTGAGCACGGATCAACATCAAAGGAAAATTCTGATTTTCTTTTATTATATATTGAAGATAATCCAGCTAATCTGCGTTTGGTAAGTCGTATAGTTGCTCGACGAGCGAATATCCATATGATTAGTGCCCATGAACCCATGTTAGGTTTAGAAATGGCATCAGAGCATCAACCTGATCTTATTTTACTTGATATTAATCTTCCAGGCATAGATGGTTATGAGGTGTTAAAACGTTTGAGAGAAAGAGAAGAAACTAAAGATATTATAGTGATAGCGATAAGTGCCAATGCTATGCCAAAAGACATTACAAAGGGTATTGATGCGGGTTTTTATGATTATATTACTAAACCTATAGACTTACCTGCTTTTATGGATAGCTTAGATAGAGCAATGAAACTGGTTAGTCAAAAAAATCAAGGTTAAATAACAATATGAAATTTACTTTTGGAATTGTTACTCTGATTTTTTTAAGTATAGCCTTTATTTTATGGAGTAATGTATCACAATTACCACCTGTTCGAATTGGTATTATTCATGCCTCTAGCGGTAATATGGCTTTTAGCGAGAAACCCTTAATTCAGGTATTATTAATGGAAATTGATTCAGTTAATAAAAATGATGGTTTACTAGGAAGAATAGGGAAAGTGTTGCCTTCAGGAAAGTTTAAGGTAGTGTGGAGTTCTCGGAATGCCATTCGACCAGTTCCTTATCCGAGTTATCAGAGTAAAGACAGCTGGAATGCGGTGATTAAACAAATAACGTCTGAATTACCCGTAGAAAGTGGAACACCATGAATAATCTGACGCTTACAAGAAAAATGTTATTCGGAATGTTGTTGGTTTCTCTCATTCCTATTATTGTCATCAGCCAGGTTTTTTTATCAGAGTTTGAAACTGAATTAAAGCAGAGCGAGATTAATCATTTGTCTCAAATGGCAAATAAAAAAGTTCTGCAAATAAATAATTATGTTAGTGAACGCTTAAACGATATAGAAGTCATGTCAAAATCGTCTATGACTATTGAGTCTATGAAAGATCTGGAAAAAGCCTTTGAACACATAAACGAAAACTCTTTAAATTATCAGCAAGTTGATACCCGATTAAGAAAAAATATTAAGGGTTTTCTGGATGCAGGTTATTATGATTACTTGCTGATTTCTTTAAATGGAGATGTGGTTTTTTCGATTTTACATGAAGATGATTTTTCTAAAAACATATGGAATGGACCTTATGCCGACAACCATTTATCCATACTTGTCTCAGATGTGATTAAAGTTTTGGAAAGTGGCGTGTCGAACTTTGAATATTACCCACCATCAAAAGAAGTTGCTGCTTTTATTGCGACGCCTGTTTTAGAAGAAGGGAAATTACTGGGTGTTCTGGTTTTACAAATAGATAAACATAAAATATTTGAAGTGGTTACCGATAATTTGGGATTGGGTGCTACAGGAGAAACTGTTATAGCACGAGAGAGTAAAGATAAATTAATTTTTTTAGGGCCTTTGAAATTTGATAACGAAAGTGGTAGTTCAAATGCTTTAACGATGAATTCAACTTTGGCAAAACCCATGCAAAAAGCACTTAAAGGAGAAGAAGGAGAGGGTTTTAGTATCGATTACAGGGGAGAAGAGGTTATTGCTGTATGGCGTTATTTACCTATATTTCGCTGGGGAATGGTTGTTAAAAAAGATACAAAGGAGGCCTTTGCAAAAGTTAATCAGATCCAATATTGGGCTTCTTTTGTAATAGCAGCAGTAATAGTATTGATTGTTATATTAGCCTATTTTGTCAGTAAAACACTGGTTCGACCTATAAAAGAATTGACAAATGCAACCTCTAAAATGGCTGATGGAGATCTAAGCCAGCGCGTCAATGTGGAAAACACCGATGAAATTGGACAGTTAGCAAACACCTTTAATCTAATGGCTAAACAGCAACAAATAACACTCGAAAATTTAAAACATAAAGCAGAAGAAGCTGAAAGAGCTAGTGAAGCTAAGTCAGAATTTTTATCTAGAATGAGCCACGAACTTAGAACCCCCATGAATGCTATCTTAGGTTTTGGCAACTTACTTGTAACTGATCCCGATGAACCATTAAGTGAGATACAACAGGAAAGCCTGGATGAAATTTTAATTGCAGGTAATCACTTGTTATATCTCATTAATGATATTTTGGATTTATCAAAAATCGAATCAGGCAAGTTAGAAGTTTATAAAGATATTGTTTTGTTGGATGATACATTAAAAAGAAGTTTAAGTTTTATAAAGATAGCAGCTCAACAAAAAAATATCGATGTGTCTGATTTTATCAGTGGTAATAACTATAAAGTTATCGCAGATCCTTCCAGGCTTAATCAGGTTCTGCTCAATCTTTTAGTCAATGCTGTTAAATATAATAGAGAGGGCGGCTCTATCACTCTAACGGCTGACATTATTCGCAATAACAATCAACCTGTTCAATTACGTTTGAACGTTATAGATACGGGTTTAGGTTTATCTGAAAACGAAATAAGCCGACTTTTTATTGCGTTTGAGAGATTGGGGGGGAATGCAAATATTGAAGGAACGGGTATTGGTTTAGTGATTTGTAAATATTTAATGGAAATGATGAATGGTAATATTGGAGTGGATAGCAAAAAAGAGATAGGTAGTACATTTTGGATAGAGTTGGAAATGGTAGAAGAGGATGTTTTTTCAGGTGAGAACGATGCTCATAAAACGAAAAATGTACAAGCTCCAGAAGATATAAAGCTTAGAGTTCCTGAAGAAAATATTAATACTGGTAAAATGCATGAGAACATAAATAACACTGATTATGACTTAAAATCACAGTTTTTTCAGATCTTATATATAGAAGATAATCCAGCAAATCGCACACTAATGGAACAAATTCTAAACCGGAGAAATGACCTGAAACTTACTTCTGTAAATTCTGCAAAGGAAGGTTTTCAGAGCCTTAAAAAACAGGGATTTGATATTATTTTATTGGATATAAACTTGCCAGACATGAATGGTTATGAAATGTTAGAGCAATTAAAAAGTATGGATGAATATTCTCATATTCCCATTGTTGCATTGAGTGCAAACACCATGCCTGAGGATGTGCAAAAAGGAAAAGAAGCTGGTTTTGTTGATTATTTAACAAAACCTGTTGATATTAGTCGTTTGTTAACTTTGCTTGATAAACTGTGTTATCAGAATAAATGATTAAAAAGTTATTCCTTCTCTTTTTCCAGAGCCAGATTGATTGAATACTTAATTTGTGTCAATGATTCTTCAAAGCCCACAGCCCAGTCGCTAACATTATCGAGTTCTTTCTGACTATTATCGACCAGAGAAAGAAAGTGTTCTTCTTGTTCTTCAGTAAGAGCGAGGGTGAGAAGAGATTCTTCAATATTCATATGTAAATCGGCCATCACTCGTTTAACTTCATCCTGGAAAGCACCAAAGGTTTTTTGAAGGTTTGATATTTCCATTTCTGTTAAAGCAAATGTTTCAGTTAACACAGAAACACGAGAGGATTTTTGTTCGATCGATTCCTCAATATGTTTAATACGTGATTCAGAGGCGGTGATTAAGGCGGCCAGGTGATCCTTTAAGCGCCCATTTTTATCTTCATCTTCAACTGGCATATTGCGAATAAGAATGGACAGGTAGTGCGAATTATAAAGCGCCCGTTTTCCTAATATGACAATACGTTTAGCATCACGTCCTTTACACAGTAACTGATTTTCAAGTTCTGAGACACTTGCAGAATTGGATGAATGGTTCAGAACTTGCTGGTTTAACCTGATTTGAATACAGGAACTTAAACCATATTGAGCAATTGAATCGGTTAATGCTTTTATTAATTCTTCAGCAGTTTGACTGCGGTAAGTTTCTTCCATATAACTAACTAGTACACCCAACTCACCACTGTTAGTCATTGCTGTCATTGCAGTTTGGCTGGCAAAGTCTAATTGTTGTGAAAGTTGATAATATTTATCCGCTTGTGATAAGGATAATCCAATTTTTATTTTTAGTTCATCTAACACCACTGGTTTACAGATATAATCATTACCACCTGCCTGATAACCACGTAATCTATCTTCCAGTGTATTTAAAGCCGATATGAAAATAATGGGAATGTTGGGTTTAGTATCGCCTTTTCTAATGGTTTCACAGACCTTATAACCATCCATGCCAGGCATGTTGACATCAAGAAGAATCAAACCAAAATCATGTTCTTCGAGTAATTTAAGTGCAGTAGAACCTGATTCGGCCAATATGACACTGTAATCAGTTTTTAAGGCTTTACTTAATAAAAGTTGATTCGATGAATTGTCATCTACAGACAATATTTTAACTTTTTGAGTCAATTTCTTCTCCTAAGCTAAACCTGAAAAAACAAGCTGAATGTTTTCCAGTGTTATCCAATTTTGTGACAATGTGTAGATACAATACCCATTAAATTACTCCGGTTCGGAGTGTTTTTCACGAATGTAAATAATATGGTCTATGATAGAGAGAAATATATCAACAAGTTCAGGATCAAAATGTTGACCTTTTTGATCTTTAATATAGTCGATAGCCTCATCGATAGGCCAGGCTTTTTTGTATGGTCGCTCCGATGTTAACGCATCAAAGACATCGGCAATGGCGGTTATGCGTCCTACTAGTGGAATATTTTTACCGATTAACTTATTTGGATAGCCGCTACCATCAAATTTTTCATGATGAGTTAAGGCAATGTCATGAGCCATGCCTAATAAATCGCTATTCTCAGTGGCTAAAATATCAGCTCCGATCTGTGCATGAGTTTTCATTATCTCCCATTCTTCAGCATTGAGCTTACCGGGTTTAAGCAAGACTTTATCAGGAATGCCAATTTTACCGATATCATGCATTGGACTGGCGTTGAGTAGCAATTTTGTTTCTGTTTCCTTCATGCCTGCAGCTTCTCCGAGTGCTGCGGCCATTTTACTCATGCGGATAATATGCAAGCCAGTTTCATTGTCTCTATATTCTGCCGCAAGACCGAGTTTTCTGACGATTTGCATACGGCTGTCGTAAAGGGCCTGATGAGCAGATGCAAGATCTTTAGTGCGTTTTGCTACCATCTCTTCAAGCAGCTGGTTTTGTTGTTTACTATATTTTTGTGCCAACTGTACTTCTAATAAATTACGAACTCTTGAGAGAAGCTCATTACCATCAAAGGGTTTAGTGACATAATCATTTGCTCCACCATCAAGGGCTCTTTGTTTATGAGTTTGCAGATGTTGGGCTGTTAATATCAGAATTGCCGGTAGGTTATCTGGTAAATGGGCTTTAATTTGCTCCATAACCGCATAACCATCCATATCAGGCATATTCAGATCCAGCAAAATCAAGTCAAATGGCGTTTGCTGAAGCATACCTAAAACTGTTTTAGGATCTTGAGTGGACTTTATATTTTCAAATCCTGCATTTGTTAAAACAGCGAGTAATAGTTTAATATTGGTAGGTTCGTCATCCACTACCAGGATCTGAGCATTTTTCACTTGTTCAAGACTGTTAAAGCTATTCATTGTATAGGGAACACATATCCGATAAATTTCGTTTTAAATATTGAGATAAAAAAGTAAACCATCAGGTTATACTTAAGTAGTTTCTATGTTGATAAAAAATTTTCTATTTCTAATAATAAACTAGTGATATCTATGGGTTTTGTTATATAGCCTTCAAATCCAGCATGTAATGCACGCGCTATTTCTTCAGGTTTGGCATTTGCACTTAATGCCATAACTGGTGTATTACAAGTTATGGATGATTTTTTTAATTTTTTTAGTGCTCTAAACCCATCCATTCCAGGTAAATTAATGTCCAACATGATTAAATCCGGACAGTGCAATTCTGCCAGTTCTAGTCCAAATTCAGCATTGTGTGCAGTCCATAGTTGAATATTAGGTCTTTGACACAGTACTTTTGTTACCAGTTTTAAATTTGCCGGATTATCCTCTATATAAAGAATAGACTGCTTTTTGCTATGTGTTGCAAATTTATCCTTATTTTTATCTATCAGGCTGTTTTCTTCCAGATCCGAGGGGCGTTGTTTAATTCTTCTTTCATTTATGGGTACTTCAAACCAGAATGTGCTACCCTTGTTTTCTTCGCTGGTAAAACCAATATTGCCAGCCATAAGTTCAACAATTTGTCTGCTAATCACTAGTCCTATACCCGTTCCTTCAATCTTGGACTGCTCAGCACCTAAACGATTAAATGGTTGAAATAGCAGCTCTTGATTCTTTGCATTAATACCTTTGCCTTTATCGCTAAAGCTAACTCTGACAAGTTTTGTTTGAGCGATGGATATATCAATTAATACATCTGAATCTTTACTATTGTATTTTATAGCATTAGTAAGCAAATTGAGAAAAACTTGCTTAAGTCTGGTGTGATCTGCTCGGACATCAATATCTAGTTTTCTTAAGTTTTTCTCTTCAAAAGGCACTCCATTTTTAGATAGTTTGATACGGTTGTTATTTTTTCTGAGTAGAGAATATACCAGAGATAGCGACTCTATTATGACTTCACTCAAAGTCACACGGTGAATTGAAAGATTAATTTTTCCAGCTTCAATTTCGGATAAATTCAATACTTCATTGATAAGCTCAAGCAGGTGTTTACTTGCCCCTACAATTTCCATGATATTATCCATCTGCTCTGGAGACGGTGGTGAACTTGCATCCATTTGCAGTAATTGAGCAAAACCAATGATAGCATTCATAGGAGTTCTTAGCTCATGGCTCATACTGGAGAGAAATTGTGACTTTGCCAGATTAGCTTTTTCAGCCTCTTCTTTAGCCGATAAAAGGTGTTGTTCGGCCAGTTTTTTTTCTGTGATATTTTGCTGGATCCCTAAAAAATTCGAAGGTTTACCATCATTGTTTCTTATTACATCCCCCTTTACATGCATCCAATGAATACTACCATCTGTCCAAACAACACGATGCTCAACATCATATTCCTGATTTTTTTCCAGGCAATTTGTTATGGACTCTCTGACTAACTGGTAATCATCTGGATGGACATATTTCATCTGTTCTTCATGGGTGATCTCAGAGACTGTTTTATTCAAACCAAATAAAGCCCCCATTCTTTCAGACCAATATATTTTTCCGGTTTCAAGGTTCCAGTCCCAGGTGCCAATGTTGGCAAAAGCCTGGCTACGTCTCAGCCTGTCTTCGTTAGCGATTAAAGAAGTGACTTCAGTACGTATGGAAACGTATTGATAGGGTAGACCTTTACTATTTAAAAAAGGCACAATAGTTGATTCAACCCAGTACTGATCACCATCTTTCTTTTTATTACAAATAGTACCTTGCCAAACTTGTCCAGAACTTATGGTTTGCCACATATTTTTAAAAAAAGTAGCATGATGATAACCGGAGTTTAATATACGATGGTTCTGACCAATGAGTTCATAGTTCTCATATCCACTGATATTACAGAATTTTTCATTAACATAAGTGATCCGGCCTGCAATATCCGTAATACTAACAATGGCGTGTTTATCAAGAGCAAATTTTTGATTGATGTTTTCAATATCAGAATCAGTAAATTTCTGTTCTAAAGTACATATTTGTTGAGATTTTTTTATACGACTTTTTAGTCGTATAGCGAGGCAATTTACTTCGGCAGGTAATGCAAAATAATCGTCGCAATCAATATTTCTTTTATTGAGCATGCAGCAATAATTGTTTTCTTTTGACATAAATACCAGGGGTACTTCTAAACTTTCAGTATGTGTTTTCAGCAGATCTGCGATATCCAGAGCGGATGTTTCTTTCATGTCAAGACACAAAAGAATCAAGTCTATATTACCTGATAGTTGACATTTCTGAAGCATTTCCAGAGCTTCGAAAGGATCATTTAATAGTTCAGTTTGAATACCGGCCAAATCAAACTGTTGGCGAAATAAGGTGCTTTGAGAGACATTTTCATCAATATAAAGAATTCGTGATTTTGGCTCAGACTTATTAATCGATATTGCATTTGAATTTAACAGGGAAAGTTGATGATTAATTGCTGATGTAATTTCTTGTTCATTCATACTTGTCGGTAAAAATTGAACGGTTCCAGCTTTCATTCCCAACAAACCCATTCTGGTATTCATATGCGTAGAAATGATGAAAATATGGAGAAGTGTAGTTCCACATAGTTGTTTAAGTTCAATGATTTTATGTAACCATTGTTCACAAGCTATACTGCTATCTGGTTCAAGTATTAGAGCCAGTGGATCTGCCTGAAACTGAGTGATATTCAGTGACTCTGGCTGATAAAAGCATTGAAGTTGGTAACCTTTACTAATAAGTGATGAGGTAAATTCATCACCGCATAACTTAGTATGGCCTAAGAGAAACAGATGTGGTTTTGTTGAACTATTCATTTTTATTATCTATTTATTATATACTGATGTCTGCATTTACTAAATCTCATGTTAAAAACCATATACTTATTAGGTGCTTAGATGTGTTTTTGATACATGTTTTTATTGCTTGCCTAATTATTGCCCAATCATTACTTGAATATTGTCTGATTGCCATCTAATTATAGCCAAATAATGTAAAACATGAACTTGAATAATAGGACAGAATGTTGCTTTTTACAAAATATCAAATTATGGACTTACTTAAAAAAGTTATTAAAACTGTTAAAATTACAGTGAAAGCACTAAGCGAAATGCTATGAAACAGGAGCTTCAAAAGAGGAAGTTAGCTGGTTTTTGGATTATATGAGCAAACCGATTGACATGCCTTTATTGTTGAAAATATAAATAAATTTCTCGGATAATTAACTTTGTTCATACTTTCCAATATGTGTTGGCTTATAAAAATGAAAAAAATGAAAATGAGTTTTAACACTTTTCTAATCATTGGATTAGTTTCCCTTAACCTGCAAGCAGCTACTCTCACAAAGAATATTGTCGATTCTAATGGTCATCCGATGGTTCTATGGCATAAACAGCCTGAAGCTGGATTGGATAAATCCAAACAAATACTACTATTACATGGCAGAACATGGAGCTCATTACCTGATTTCGACCTTCAGGTGGAGGGTGAAGAACTTTCGGTTATGGATAATTTATCCGGGTTGGGTTTTAGTGTTTGGGCATTGGATGCACGTGGATATGGTGAAACTGCAAGGGATAAAAGTGGTTGGAATACACCCAATAAAGCAGCTGAAGATGTTGCTAATGTGATCAGATGGATCACAAAAAGGACGAAAACCAAACCAACTGTTTTTGGTTGGTCTTATGGTTCAATGGTAGCGCAATTAATGGTTCAACAAAATCCGGATCTGGTTAAAGCGGTAATTCTCTACGGTTTTCCAATTGATCCAGAAGCGAAAGTGAATCCACCAAAATTACCCAATACCCCGCCAAGAGAAAAAAACACGGCAAAGAATGCCGCGAGTGATTTTATTGTTGCAGGTTCCATTTCACAAAAGGCGATTGATACGTACGTTGCACAATCTTTAAAGGCCGATCCCTATCGAGCAGATTGGAACGAACTACAACAATGGAATCAATTAGATGCACAAAAAATAACAGTACCGTTGTTATTATTGCAGGCTGAATACGATCCCCTGGCTAAATCAGAGTCTCATGCACGATTTTTTGTAAAACTGCCAAACGCCAATAAACAATGGGTTGTTCTGGCGGGAGGTGACCATGCTGCCTTGCTGGAAACAACGAAAGATAGACTGGTACATTCGGTCAATGATTTTGTTGAATGGTTGGATAAATAGCCTCAACTTGGGATAATAAGAACTTAATGAAACAAAAATTCAGACTGCACCCCTAATGCCTATCGACCTGATTGCCAGACTCAAAAACTCTAACCTGCCTATTGTTAATCAAATTGACAATATTCGTAAGGCCATTCTTGAAAATTCAAATTTAGTGTTACAAGCCGAACCCGGTGCTGGAAAAACAACCCTTGTTCCTTTAATTTTGTTAGACATTATATCTTCCGATAAAAAAATACTTATTCTTGAACCACGCAGATTAGCCGCGAGAAATGCGGCTATTAGAATGGCGCAGCTTATTGGCGAGTCTGTTGGTGAAACTGTTGGTTATCGTATTCGTAGCGAAATCAAAATATCCTCTAAAACACGCATCGAAGTCATTACCGAAGGAATTCTGACCAGAATGTTACAGTCTGATCCCGAGCTGGAGGATATTGGACTAATAATCTTTGATGAATTTCACGAACGTAGTCTAGATGCGGATCTGGGTTTAGCTTTTTCGATTGAAGTACAACAAACGTTAAGAGAAGACTTGAAACTAATAGTCATGTCAGCAACTCTCGATACAGACATAGTTGCAAAATTACTTGACGATGCACCCATCATCAAAAGCGAAGGGCGTTGTTTTCCCGTTGAGATCAAATATCTACCACCTAAAGCAAATTTGGACTGGTCTAAAGCTTTAATAGCAGCAGTCAGGCAAGCGATTGACACAAGACAGAACGATAATGAAAATGCACAGAATAAAACGGATCAGGACATTTTGGTTTTTTTAGCGGGAGTTGCTGAAATAAAGAAAGCACAACAGCTGCTAGAAGAACTTATAAATGGTCAGCTTGAAGAGAGTTCAAAACTGGTTGTGTTAGCATTATATGGCGATCTACCCTTTGCACAACAACGTCAGGTGTTACAGCCAATTGCCAATAAACGCAAAGTTATTCTTTCTACAAATATTGCTGAAACCAGTGTAACTATTCAAGGTGTGGGTTATGTGATTGATAGCGGTTTGATGCGTCAGAGTGTATTTGATCCAAATGTAGGTTTTGATCGCTTACATACATTGAAAATATCAAATGCTTCAGCAATCCAACGCAGTGGTCGCGCAGGACGAATGGCGCCGGGATATTGTTATCGATTATGGCCAGAGTCGCTAAGCCTGACCAAAGGATCTAAACCGGAAATTTTACGAGCTGATCTCGCTGGTTTTGCTCTTGAACTGGCACAATGGGGGATCAATAAACCATCTGAATTAAAACTTCTTGATGAACCGAATCAGGGAATGTTTAAGCAAGCACAGTCTTTACTGAATTCGCTCAGGGCAATCGATCAAAATAATAGAATTACATATCACGGAAAAATGCTGTTATCACTAGGTGTACATCCTCGAATAGCCCATATGCTAATCGAGTCTATAAAGTTTAAAGCTTCGGCATATGCCTGTCTCCTGGCGGCTATGTTGGAAGAAAAAGATCTACTTCAAGGTACACAAAGAAACAATCCGGATTTTATGGCACGAGTTAACTATTTATTTGGAGCTAAATCAAGTGGTTCAAAACTAAATAACCGAACCAATCAACAAACTCACAAACAATCTGCTGTTTTGCTGAAAAAATTGCAGCGGTTAAGTGCATACTCCTCTGTCAAACAACAAAAAATAGAGGACTCAAAACATTTAACAGCCACGTTATTAGCTCTGGTATTTCCAGATCGGATTGCCAAAAGAAGAGGTAACGGCTATCGACTGGCGAACGGAACAGGGGCAATAGTAAATGACGATTTCTCCATTCAAGATGATTTGCTGGTTGTGGTAAGACTCGGCGGGCAAGGCACAACGCCTAAAATATTTCAGGCTATAGGAATGACTCATAATGAATTAGAAAATTGTTTTGGGGATTTAATTATTGAACAAGAGGACGTAGATTGGGATGATAAAACCCAGTCAGTAAAAGCCCAGTTAAAGCGAAAGTTCGGAGAACTCGTTCTAAAGACCCAACCTATTATGAAACCTGGTTCGGAATTGCTCCTGAATGGATTAATCAAAGGAATAACCAGGAAAGGTATAACATCATTACCCTGGACTAAACAGCTGCGTCAATGGCAAGCCAGAGTGCAAATGCTCAGGCAGCACCAGAAGTTTAAAATTGATTATCCAGACATGTCAGATCATGCATTGTTAAACACAGTAGAACAATGGTTATCTCCCTTTTTAAACAGGCTAACCAAAATAAGCCAAATCACATCGGAGGTTTTTTCAAAGGCGATTTTAAATAACCTTGACTGGCACCTTCAAAAACAACTGGACGAACTGATGCCTTTGAGTTTAAAAGTTGCTAGTGGTTCAAATATAAAACTGGATTATTTACAAGGAAAAAAGCCTGTTCTGGCTGTTAAACTCCAGGAAATGTTCGGAGAAAAACAAACGCCAAAGGTTGCTGGAGGATCGTTGCCAGTGGTTGTTCACCTATTATCACCAGCGAGAATACCGTTGCAAATCACCGATGATCTGCAAAGTTTTTGGGCCAATGGTTACATTGAAGTCAAAAAACAAATGAAGGGAAAATACCCTAAACACCCCTGGCCGGATGATCCGCTGCAAGCAGTAGCGACTCGATATACAAAAAAGAGAATGGGTGACTCTGTATAAATGAAAGGGGTTTATGTGGCTTGAAACTAGCAGAATGACAACCTATGTTGTCATTCTGTAATCACATTAGAGGTAATATTTCAGGCTAAGGTACAAGGGTACAATCGGGTTCGCACAATGTTATCTGCAATACTTCCACCGTACTGGTGAAGCCTTTTAAACCAGAGAGCAGATCAATGGTGGCAACAGGGTTGTTCCAGTTCATTGAGATATTTTCATTGTCACTGGTGACTGGTGTAGGTATCGTTGGAAGGTTACGTACCAGCACCGTCTGGCTAGAATTACTATAACCGGTACAAGCTGAAACAATACAGGCACTAACACGATAATTATAATCACCATCGGCCTGTTCTGAAAGAACATAACTGTTACTGTTAATACTACTGGACAGGTTACTCCAGAAGCCACCAGCGATTTGTTGTTGGAGTTCATAACTGGATGCTCCCAGGACTATATTCCAACTAATGGTGTAACTACCATCTGTATCGTTGCTTTCTGACAAAGCCGGAATGGAAGGGATAGATAATATATCATCGTTCAGAATGTTGGCTGTAGCTGAAGGAATACTGATGACTGCACCTCCGGACAGATTGGACAGGGTCACCGTTATCCCTTCATTGACTTCTGGCAGATTATCATCAAGGGTTATAATGGAGAGAGTTTTGGTTCGATTATTCCAGCCATAGGTGAGGGTACCGGATTGCGCTGTGTAGTCTTCCGGAGCCAATGCACCATTGTTTGATGTGGCATAATCAATGGTATAAGTAATTTCTGAAGCTCTGTCAGTGATTATAGTGAATTGCAACGGTGAACCTTCACTTGCATCAACGGCGCTAATAGAATAATTGGGAGCTGGATCGTTGTTGACTATGGTTCCAACAGCCAACCCATCTACAATATTGGCACCATTTGTTGCATTTGTGAGTACCATCTCCAATGTGTTGTCTCGTTCATTAGTGCCATCATTCTTGGTTGTGACACTAATGGTTTTGCTAGTTTCTCCATCAAGAAAATTGAGGCTGCCTGAGACTGCCGTAAAGTCCCCGCTTAATGCTCGCATATGATTGGGCAGGCTGATTTGTTCCTGAGTCGTGTAATCAACGGATTGACTACCTGTTCCGTTGCTACGAGTGACTGTAAAGAGCAACTGGTTACCTTCAATGGCTGAAGCATCACTGATGTTGACATCTGATGGCGTATACAGGCGGAAGAAACTATCACCTGCGGCAGATAATCCAGTGGCTGTTCCCTGCATAATGTTTATGGCACCAATATTAAGCAATGTACCCTGTTCTTCACCAGGTACACTTATCACGAGATCTGCATTGCCATCGTTATTAAAATCACCCAGAGTGGTGATTTCAGCGAAACAAGAGGGGGTAAAAAATGTCAGGCCTATGCTGATACAGATCCCAAAGGTATGCCTTTTCCAACAATTCATAATGGGTTATCTCCTATTTTATTGTGTGGACATATTTGCCACAATGTTGTCGGAGCAACCTGACTGAGAATAAGGTAATGCTCTTGAATGGTGGCTTTGTTGTAAAATAACGGGGTTATTTCAGCATCCTTAACATTGCAATATGATGGGGAATAGGTGTTAGTAATCCAGTGACAAAATAAGGGGGAAATTACGTAATTCAATGACAAATCTTTCGGGAAAAGATTTATTCACCCCATCCCTGGGCTTCACCTGCTTCGCAGGCCAGCTAAAGCTGTTCTGATTTGCTCCAGGCAAATCCTGGTGAACACCCTCTGGATGACTCATAGAGTGTAATGCAGGAAGCCTGAAGTACAAAGTCACCTAAAAGTGACTTTTTTAGCTCTCCATATCTATACTAAAGCGATTCTCTCCATAGTGTTCTTTTTGATATTCAGCAGGGGACGAACCATATTTTGATCTAAAACATCGGCCAAAATAATCCTGGCTGGAAAATCCAATTTGTATATAAACTTGGGAAGGTTTCACTCCATTTTCAAGTAAGCTGCGACCTCGTTCTAATCTGAGATCACGTAATACAGTTGTCGGGTTATGGTTTAGGAATGTGTCCAACTTACGACGCAATCGTCTTTGTTCCATATAGAGCTGAGGAGCCAGTGCTTTAATTGGGTTAGTAAACTCCGGATCCGCATAATGTTTATGGATATGAGTTCCAAATTTATTGAGTAGTGTGATATCGCCCGTTCCGATAAAAGGAAATTCAGATAAGCAAACAGGAATATTGTCGATCAAGTATTTTTCAATTCGATTGCTTGTAAAAGTTTGTATATCCAGTGCTTCATTGACAGCCTGTTTCATATCATTTTCATCAAAAGGTTTACTGAAATAATGAATGGCGCCAGATGCAATCGCCTTTTCCTGGCCGACTCGATCACTGGCAGCAGTGACCAAAATAACAGGTATGTGGCTGATTTCAGGATCAGCTTTAAGCTCTTGCAACATTTGTTGACCGCTCTTATTTGGCATCATTACATCACTGATAACCAGATCGGGAGAGTGATTTTGGGCCATGGACAAACCTTCTTCACCATCTTTAGCCTGTAAGCACATATAGTTGTCGGCAAAAGACTCGACTATGAAGGCACGCATATCTTCGTCATCTTCAACTATCAGGAGCCTGGGTTTTCCCTCTTGTTGGTGTTCAGTATCCATATTAATAGATGGTGTAGCATTGTCCTGACTTTGTACCAATGTAGTAATAGTGGATACCAGGTTTTTGGTGTTAGCACTAATGCCAGGTTTAGTTTTGTTCTCATCATTTAAGGGAGCGGCCGATGTTGGTAAATGGACGATAAAGGTAGAGCCCTGGTCTGGTTTACTTGCGACCTTAATTTTTCCACCATTTCTTTGCAGGATCTCTTTGATAAATGTCAGGCCAATTCCTGTGCCTTGTTGATCCTGCGCCGGATCCAGACGAATACCCCGTTCAAATATTATTTGTTGCTTTTCAAGTGGGATCCCAATACCCGTATCAGAAACTTTAAGCTCCACGTAGTCGATTTCCTGCCGGATAACTACCGTTACTCTGCCACCAATCGGGGTGTATTTCATAGCATTTTCAAGAAGATTAACCAATACCCGCTCCACAGCATCAGATTCGGCATAAAACCACAACTCATTATCGGCATCCAGTGTTAACAACAATTGTTTTTGAGCAAATGCGTCTTGAAAATCATCTACCAGTTCTGCTGCAATTACCGCTATATCATAAAGGGTTTTGACTGTTGGGGCGGTGCCGGAAAAACGGGAAAAACTAACAAGTAGATCAACATCTTTTTGAAGTCGCAAAGCATTACGTTTTACTCGAAGTAACGCTGACTGAGAGATCTGTCGATAGTTGATCATACGTTCTATCGGGCCAAGAATTAGTGTTAGAGGCGTTTTAAGGGAATGAGAAATATTCTGGGTAAATTGAGTATTCAGCTTAAGAAGTTGTTGAATATAATCACGCTTGTGCTTGAGTTCAGCAGTGCGCTCCCTGACTTGAGTTTCCAGAAGTAGCGCTCTTTTTGTCGGTACAACAGTCAATCTGTAAAAAATAAGCGCCAGAAGAATTAAACTGAAAACACCGTATAGTAGTTTCATTTTCAGCGTTAACCACCAGGGGGGCAAAATGGTAATGGCCATGTTGATGCCTTTTTCATTCCAGCTCCCCCCCTTGTTACGGGCCTTAACTTTCAGGTTATAATCTCCAGATGGAATATTGGTGTAGGTTGCCAGGCGGTTTTTATAGTTGGTATAGATCCAGTCTTGATCCCACCCCTCTAATTTATAGGCATATTGATTTCGTTTGGGGCTGATAAAATCCAGTGCAGAGAACTCAAAAGAGAACAGGCTTTGTTGATGAGAAAGGGTTAGTTGTTTTGTTGTATTTATAGATTTTTGTAATACAAAATTATTATTTCTGCCTTTTATTTTTTCCCTGGTTGTCCCTGAAGAGAGAGAGGCTTTTCTTGCTGTGGTTACAGCTATGGATTGATTAAAGATCAGGAAATCTGTAAACGCCAGAGTAGGAGGTGAGTGTTTTTTGTTGATCTGCTCTGGGAAAAAACGGTTGAAGCCGTTGATCCCGCCAAAAAATAGTTCACCACTTTGACTTTTAAAATATGAACCCAACGCAAACTCGTTACTTTGCAATCCATCTTCGGCAGAATAATTTCTAAATTGCTCTGAGGTAGGATCAAATTTTGACAATCCCTGGTTAGTACTTATCCACAAATGACCAGAATCATCTTCAAGTATTCCCAGGACAACATTGTTGACTAGACCATCTTTCTCACGATAATGAGTAAATTTCTGAGATTTGGTGTCGAACCGATTCAGTCCTCCACCAAGGGTTCCAACCCAAAGAATACCTTGTTTATCCTCATACAGAGCTGTAACAGCGCCAGAACTTAAATTGCTAGAATCAATATCATCATATTGGTAGTTGTGGAATTGATTTTGCCGCAGTTCAAACCTGCTCAACCCGTTGTTAGTTCCAACCCAAAGCGTACTATTGCTATCCACCAGAAGTGCAAAAACCTTTTCACCGCTTAAACTGGTGGGGTTGCCGGGTTCATGGCGATAATGTGTGAAACCTTGTCTTTGTGGATCAAGCCGGTTAAGTCCGTTACGAGTTCCCACCCAAAGAGCGCCCTCCCTATCTTCATGGAGGGCTAAAACCTGATTACTCAAGTTGCTGAGGTCTGATTCATCATAGTAATAGTGATCAAATCTTTCCTTCAGCCGATCAAAGCGGCTGAGTCCTCCATAAGAACCTATCCACAGCACACTTTGTCGATCTTCGTAAAGAGCTTTAATGCGACCCCGGATCAAATTATGTGGATCAGCCTGATTGTAACTGTAATGTATAAACTGGTTTGTGTCCGGGTCAAACTGCTCCAGAATACCGTCATAAGTCCCGATCCAAAGCAAGCCCTGACTATCTTCCTGGATGCTTAAAATTGCCGAGTCACTCAGACTTTTAGAATCTTCTGTATTATGATGATAGTGATTAAATAATTCACTGGCAGGATTGAATCGATTTAATCCATCAATACTAGTCCCTATCCAGAGTAATCCCTGCTTATCTTCATACAGTGTTATTACGTAATTACTACTCAAACTTTGGGAAGCAGCTGGATCATGTTGATGATGGATAAACTTCTGTTTGCTCCGATCAAACCAGCTCAACCCAGCTGCAGTTCCGATCCAGAGCCGCCCTCGTCGATCCTCATGTATGCCTCTGACAACATCTGAATTTAAGCTGTTGGGATCGTTCTGCTCATGCCGATAGTGAAAGAATCGATTTCGTTGCGGATTTAACCTGTTCAATCCTCCATCTTCAGTCCCAACCCAAAGTGAGCCCTGGCTATCCTCATGGAGAGCATAGACATGATCATGGCTCAAACTATCCAAGTTAGCCGGATTATGGCGGTAGTGGATGAAATGTTCCTGCTCAAATCGATTCAGTCCTCCACCACGAGTCCCGACCCACAGCATTCCCTGACTATCTTCATTGAGAACATTGACGTAATCATGGCTAAGACTGCTGGCGTCAGTCTTGTCATGGCGATAGTGGATGAAGCGTTTTCGATCTCGATCAAATGAATTCAGACCTCCACCGTGAGTACCCACCCAGAGCGTCCCTTGTGCATCCTCATGTAGCGCACTGACTTTATCGTTGCTTAAACTGTTGAGATTGGTCGGATCGTGGCGATAGTGGATGAAGCGTTCTTGCTCCCGATCAAATCGATTTAACCCGCCACCATAGGTTCCGATCCAAAGTACTCCATGACTGTCTTCATAAAGGGCATGAATGCGGTTATTTGAAATAGTTGAGGGATCATCTGGATCGTGTTTGTAGATCTTTAGGTTGTACCCGTCATAGCGATTTAATCCATCGGAAGTGCCAATCCACAAAAAACCCTGACTATCTTGAACGATGCATCTTACTGTACTTTGGGACAAACCATCTTCAATCGTTAGGCGTTCAAAACGCAAGCTCGGACTAGCAGCATAAAGAGATGGAAAAACAAGCAGATAATAGAGTAAACAAATTAAGTTAAGAGCAGAGAATAACTTATATTTCAGGGCATAAGTTATTATTGATATGTAGACTTTCATTTCCTTTTCCTGTCTTTAGCTCAGTGAACCTCCTTTCGGACAACAGGGCTGGCAATTTTATAAAATGTACGGTAAAAATGTCTATATTATGCTTGTCATGATTTATGTATCGTTATTTTAATCTGGATTAATTTAAGCTAAATTTGGTGAAATCCACTGCTACTCACCTACAACATCGATGCGGCATCTAATGCCTTGTGCGAACCAGACTTTAAGCAGAATTGATAAACCGTTTTACCATCAACTTATACCACATTAATGGTCAAGTATAGGGATCTCATCACAACATCCGTAATTTGATATAATATAGCTGGTATAATCCAACTTGATGCTGGCAACAGATCTTGTCAGTTTAGAGTTTGCTGTCCCTCAAAATTAACAAAATTTTGTATAAAGGAGATATTTGAGATGAATATAAAGGAATTACCCGAGATGAAACTATTGGTAATGGTAACATCAATAATCATATTACTTTCAGCTTGCGCCAATCAATCAATCTCTCTGCTGGAACAAGAGGCACTTTATGAAAACTATGTTAAGCAACATAACTTAATAAAACTGGAGAAGGTAACAGGTTTTAGATTTCATAATTGGAAGGAGTTAGATGAGAAGCATCTAATAATCTCAACGGGTGTGAAAAAACATTATTACATTACATTGAGAACCAGATGTGCTGGTTTACGATTCTCAAATCAAATTGGTATTAATAAAACGGGTAATATTTTAGATGCTCGTTTTGATTATATTTTTATCCTGGGAGCTACTCATCAGAAATGTTTTATCAGAAGTATTCATCAGTTGACCACAGAACAAGTGAATGAAGTGGTCAAGTTGGGAAGAGACAAAGATTAACTTATAAGGATCTTTATTGAGTTTCTGAAACGATTTAAAATAATGTGCCCTTGTGTTGAATATCAATTGAGAAGATCAAAGATTTTCTCAATTGAATAAGTTTTCCTGATTGAGACAGATGATTAAAACTAAGTATCTGTTACCCAGGAAATTACTGAAATCCCGCATTTAGAGGAAGCACGGGTTGAAAAAAACCGAGAAAATAGAAACTAACAATAGCGATTAAGTAAGAAACCACCTTCCTCATACTGGCAATCAAATTTCAGACCTATTTTTTCCAATATTTTATTTGATGCGGTATTTTCAACTACTGCATCACCGAAAATATTGCTAAGATCGAGTTCATTTCTGCCATATTCAAGTGCTGCTTTGGCTGCCTCGTATCCAAGTCCTTGTCCCCAGTAGTCTTTCAACATTCTATAACCTATATCAGGTCGGCCCACGGTTAGTTTTAAGTTACCTTCAGGTACAAATTTTAATCCGCAAAAGCCAATCACTCCGTTGTCAGATTTATGTACTAAGGCATATCGGCCGTAACCGTATTTTTTATACTCCGCTAGCCAAATATTGCTGATCACATTTCTAGCGTCATCTCGGGTTTTTACCATACCCATATCGCCGGTTAAACGTGTCACCTCATCGTCACTTGAAAACTCGAACACGGCTTCAAGATCGTCCAGAGTAAATTCACGCATAATAAGACGTGGTGTTTCGATAAGGGTTTTGTTTTGTATTATTTGATTCATGTTATTTCCAGTAAATTGTTGAAAATTTGGATTAATGGTTTAAAAATAAGTCTTGTAAGATGCTACTAAAGCTTGAAACTCAGTTTAATCTAGTTAAGAATGCAAAACAGATATAGAAATAATATAAAAAACACAATACAGATTTTTCAATAATCCGAGTAAAATCAATGGCTCAATTTATTTATCAAAGCATTTGTCATCAAGTGATCAAAGCCATTAATGATGGGATCTTACAACATGGCGACAAACTTGATTCAGTAAGAAGTTTAGCAAAAAAGCGAAATATTGGCCTTTCTACCGCAGTTCAAGTTTACCGCGAGCTGGAAAAACAAGGATGGGTTCATGCTGAACCGAAGAAAGGCTATTTTGTTAAGCAGCCTACAAATGTAAGCTCGCATAGCTATGGTCGTTCCTTTATTCGTTCAAAAAATCTGAATCTGCTGCCGTTTGCCAGTGCTGTTCAGTACTCACTAAGCACACCAGATGTGTTGTCGCTCTCATGTACAGCGCCAAGTACGGTGGTTGATAGTGAATTATTGTTGAATAAGTTCCACCGTAAGGCTTTGACAGCTCGTCCTTATCAATTAAAAATACAAGAACCTATTGAATCCTCCAGCGGTCTTCGAGGTGAAATAGCAAAACATTTTTTGAAATCGGGGCAAGTTATACACCCTGATGAAATACTCATCACGAACGGGCGGATTGACGGCTTATCAATTGCTTTACAAGCATGTAAATTGTTTGGTGGAAAAGTTGCCATTGAAGCGCCTAGTTCTTTCTTTTTCCGAGCAGTTTTACAACAATTCAAGATTGATGTCGTGGCAATTCCTATGCAATCTGATTTTGAACAAGAGCTGAAGCTATTAGACGAGGCTCACCAGCAGGAAGCATTTTCAGCTTATCTATTTAACCCTAACTTTAATGATCCAACGGGACGCTTGCTCAGCGTTAATGAAAAACTGAGTTTAATTAAGTGGGCTGAGAAAAGCGGTATTATTTTAATTGAATATGACCGAGGAGAACTTTATTTTGACAACGGACGTCCACCGTCTATCGCAAGTTTATTGTCGCCCTCGTCAAAAGTTAAAGTTATTAGCATCGCCGATTTTTATGATACGGTTTCGGATAGGCTGGCCCTGGGTTATATCGTTTGCAAAAATAGTTATCAAGAATGTTTGTTTTCCAAACAAGTCGCCACAGAAGAACCAATGATAGCGGTGCAGTCTGTTGTGTTGGAACTCTTTCAAAGCGGTCAGTATCAAAAACTACTCAATCAAATACGTTCTCGGCTAAGACAACAAAAAATTTGGATGACGCGAATATTGAAAGAGCTGTTAGGGGAGCTGCTTTACATTAGTGACCCTTGTGGAGGCCCCTGTTTATGGCTTGCATTACCAGAAGAAAAGTCAAGTAGAACGCTCTGGGAAAATCTACTAAAGAAAAAAATTGCTATAGCGCCAGGTTGTCTGTTTTTGAAAGCAGGCTCTTTCGAAAATTACTTTCGAGTGACATTTGCTTTGCCTTGGAATGATGAGATGGAGCGGGAGATTAATGTGTTAGCTGAGGTGATTAAGTCATATGTTGAAAGCTAAATAACTGATCCTAATCCCTATCCACCCAAGCTCTATAGAGCGCAAGCTCGGTCTCTTTTAATGTTGAGACATTTTTCATAAAAGTATGTACTGCATACATCAACTGATTAATAGTAGAGTAGCGGTGATTTCTGAACATTGTATCAGGTGGTTTTTTCCAAAATAGCTCTATTTTATTCATCCATGGATGGTACGCAGGTTAAAAGTAAGTTTAGTCTGTCTTGGGAATTAGTTCGATAACAGCCAACATGGTCTTTTTAAGTTGATCTGATTCCCTTGATTTTAAACCTGACTGAAACCTTCAATCCATGAGGTAAAACCCTCTGACTGGACACCCATTTCTTTTTTGACAACCTGCCCTAGATTGTTTAGTCTAAGCAAGTACAAGGATAGTAAATCACTCGTTTCAGGAGGAAACACCATGGCCCAACCTCGAAAAAACATCGTCACCGTTGAAGATACCCCTTACTATCACTGCATCGGTCGTTGTGTTCGACGAGCTTTTCTCTGTGGCAAAGATGATTTCTCTGGCAAAAACTTCGACCACCGCAGACAATGGGTAGTAGACCGACTTAATCTTCTTTCAACCGTCTTCTCAATTGATGTTTGTTCCTATGCAGTAATGACAATTTTTTGCGTCCTGCAAAAATTGCATACATTACGTCCCTGTAAATATCGAATCATTATCATCTAGTGATTCGCTTATCTCCCGATGGATCCAAGGTTTGGAGCCAGGCGGAAGTCATTGAACGTTGGCAGAAACTCTATTCAGGAGGGACTTTAATACAGATGTATCAATCTGGTTCCCCACTATCTGGTATTCAAAAGATGATGTTAGACACTCAAACTGAGAAATGGCGTGAACGACTCTCGGATTTAAGCTGGTTTATGCGTTGCTTGAATGAACATCTGGCAAGACTGGCGAATAAGGAAGACAAGGTGAATGACGAAGGCAGAGAGGGTGCCCTGGG
>JBFFIY010000012.1:0-55533 GCA_041556195.1 Enterobacterales bacterium | reverse complement strand
CCCTTCGGGAGCTACAGTGGAAAACCAGTCCTTCGTTGTCGCTCTCGAAAATGACCAGTCATTCTCTTCGAGCGACGCCTTGATCTGGTTCCCCACTGAAGCTCTGAAATCCCGCATTTCCAGGTATCACGGGTATACAACTTTCCTGACGGCAACCCCGAGCTAAATAACCTGACTCTATCGGCAACCCTTAGCCGTTTCTTTAGTTTTATTTTTACTAAAACCCATAAAACTCATTCAACTTATTGAATTGATGTACCTTATTTTTTTGGCACAGCTATTGCTTTATGAGTTGTATAGTAAATTGAGTCAGAGAAAAAACATGACTATTGGGTTTGACAAGGTAATGGGTTTTCATCCCGCTGCATTATTGCTTAAAGAGCAACGTGCTGAAATTTTGGCAAGTAATATTGCCAATGCAGATACACCTGGTTACAAAGCCAAAGATCTGGATTTTAAACAAGCCCTGAAAATGATGAAAAGTACGCCTGTTTCCCAGTTAAAAACCACCTCTAACACCAATGAATTTGTTAAGTATCGTGTGCCTACACAGCCTGATACCGGTGATGGAAATACGGTTGATATGCAACAGGAAAAGATGGCTTATGCCAAAAATGCTCTGGATTATCAGATGAGTTTTCAAATCGTTGATGGTCGGATCAAAGGCTTAATGAAAGCAATACGTGGCGAATAGCGAGGATCAGGAATATGAGTTTAGGTAATATTTTCGATATCACAGGTTCTGCACTAACAGCACAATCAGCACGACTAAACACAACTGCCAGTAATCTCGCTAATGTGGATTCCATTTCATCAAGTTATGGAGAGACTTACCGTAGCAGACAGGTGGTTTTACAATCGGCCAACCTTTCTAATCAAACAATCGGTGTTGATGCGGAGGATAAAATTGGTGTAAGGGTCGCAGGTGTCGTGGAAGCAGGTGCCGAGCCACAGAAGGTACATCGCCCTGATCATCCTATGGCTGATGCGGAGGGCAATGTTTTTATGGCCAATATTAATATGGTTGAAGAAATGACCAATATGATAGAAGCGTCACGTTCATATCAAACCAATGTTCAGGTGGCAACAACAGCCAAACAACTTATTCAACAAACACTAAGACTAGGTCAATAGCGGAGTTAAATCATGATCGTAACCGATGCAGCAAGTGATATTCTTTCTAATGGTATAGCTTCACAAGAGCAACAATCCAATCGAGGAAACACCGAATTAGGCCAGTCTGATTTCCTCGCATTAATGACGGCTCAGTTGGCCGCTCAGGATCCCTTAAAACCACAGGATAATGGTGAATTTATTGCCCAGATGGCTCAATTTAGTAGCGTCGATAGCCTAAGTCGTCTGGAAAATAGCTTTTCAGAATTAGCCACAGCTATGAGCTCTAATCAGGCTCTGCAGGCTTCTACATTGGTAGGTGGAGAAGTGTTAGTGCCTGCTGATGTGGCCTATTTGAGCGATCAGGGCACAGTATCAGGTGTTGCAGGTGTAACAGGGCCGATTAGTAATGGCACTATCACCATTACTGATGAAGCAGGTCAAACTATTCGTACTATTTCATTGGGTGACAGCCCTGGACCTGAAGTGAGTTGGGAGTGGGATGGCAAGAATGAAAACGGCACTCAGGTTTCTGCAGGAATTTATCAAATAGCATTTACTGGGCAGCAGAGGGATGAAACTGTTCAGTTTCCAACTCTGGTTGCTGCTCAGGTTGATAGCGTTTCATTAGGCGGCGTTCAGGGGGTGGTGTTAAACCTGGCAGGTTTAGGACCGGTTAATTTAAGTGATGTCAGTCGGATTAATGGTTAACGATCACAAGCAAAGAACTCTATTTATTAATTATCAATGAGGTAAAATAACATGTCTTTTAATACAGCGTTAAGTGGTCTTCGAGCAGCTAATTCAGACCTGTCGGTAACCAGTAACAATATTGCTAATGTGACGACAACGGGATTTAAGAACTCCCGTGCAGAATTTGCCGATATTTTTGCTACCTCTTCTCTTGGTGCATCAAACAATGCTATTGGTAGTGGTGTTTTGTTATCTCGAGTGGCGCAACAATTTACTCAGGGTAATCTGGAATTTACCCAAAACACCCTGGATTTAGCCATTTCAGGTTCAGGATTTTTCGTTTTAACTGATGATCCAACTTCCGCTTCATTAAGTTATACCCGTTCAGGTGCCTTTGGTCTGGATGCTAATGGTAACGTGGTTAATGCTCAGGGAAAGGCGCTAAGGGCCTTTCCGGTTAACTCAAATGGCACCGTCACCGCCAGTAGTTTAAGTAACTCCATTCCGCTGCTTGTTCCCAGTACCGCTGGTGCGCCTCAGTCAACGACTAATGTAGACCTTGGTATCAATCTACCTGCTAATGCGCTTCCGCTGGATCCTCTGGCATTTGATCCGACCAATGAACTTTCATTTAGTGCTTCCACCTCGGTTACTATTTTTGATTCATTGGGAGAGCCGCATATTGCCACCACCTATTATGTGAAACTTGATACAACATTACCACAACCAGCCCCTTTTGATCCTTTAGCGGTAACTAATGGTGTCAATTTTGAAGAAAATAGTTGGGGTCAGTATTTGTATCTTGATAATGCGCCAGTTGATATTACTACAGGAGCAACAGGTGCTGGTGCTCAGACATACGGTGTTTTGACCTTTGATAATGTGGGTTCTTTTCAAAGAGAATGGCCTACTCCTATGGTTACAGCAGCTTTAGGTTTTACCAATGGTGCAGACGCAACTCAAACACTCACACTGGATTACCAAAATAATAATCCCACCCAATTTGCCTCGGCATTTAATGCTTCCACACTAAGCCAGGATGGCTTTCCTATTGGCCGTTTAGGAGGGATTGAAATTAGTGAGACGGGAATTGTAAGAGCCAATTTTAGTAATGGGCAGCAACGGGCATTAGGTAAAATTGCTATGGCCAGATTTAGTAATGATCAGGGACTGGCGCAGATTGGTAATACTACCTGGACAGAAACACTGGCAAGTGGTGCCGTTTTAGCAGGTGAGGCGGGTACATCCACTTTCGGTAATATCCGAGGAGGCGCTTTAGAAACCTCTAACGTGGATTTAACCGGAGAGTTGGTGAACCTGATCACCGCACAGCGGAACTTCCAGGCCAACGCCAAGGCAATTGAAACCAATAATGCCCTGACCACAACCATTATTCAGATAAGATAAAAATAGTTTCGAGTAGCGAGTAGTGAGTAGCGAGAAAAAATCTCATAACTCATAACTCATAACTCATAACTCGTAACTCGAATCTCGCAACTGTCTCTTAAGAGGTGATTCAATATGGATAAATTAGCTTATATTGCAATGAGTGGCGCTAAAGAATCTGTTTTGGCGCAAGCAAATGTTGCAAACAATTTAGCCAATGCATCGACCACTGGGTTTCGAGCTGACTTAAATCAGGCCAGATCGATGCCAGCTTATGGTGATGGTCTTGCTACCAGAGTTTTTTCTTTAGTTGAACGTCCCGGTTATAACTTTAATCAAGGCCCCTTAATTACAACGGGAAATCCTTTAGATATTGTTATAGAAGGAGATGGATTTCTGGCAGTTCAATCAAAAGATGGCAGTGAAGGTCTTACTCGAAACGGCAGTTTAACTATTGCGCCTTCAGGTTTATTACAGACCAATACCGGTTTACCCGTTCTTTCTGATGGTGGACCATTAGTATTACCGCCTCAGGAGTCTGTCGAAATCGGTCGTGATGGAACTGTGAGCATTCGCCCTTTAGGCGCTCCAGCTAATGCCATTCAAGTGGTAGGTCGGCTGAAACTGGTTAACCCTGAACAATCTCAAATTCTAAAACGCCCTGATGGACTTTTTGCGAGAAAAGATGGTGCTATTGAAGCAGCTGATTCTAATGTCAGGGTGCAAAGTCGCGCTATTGAAGGTAGCAATGTTAACCCAGTAGAAGAAATGACCAAAATGATTGAATTATCAAGAAGGTTTGAAATTCAGATCAAGATGATTAAAGACTCAGCAGATAATGATGAATCTTTGGATCGATTATTGCAGGTATAAAAACCAAAGCAATCAAAAGCTAAGACAAAAGCTGAAATATTCTTATTTTAGACAAAATTTTGACACAACCGGAGAAAGCTTATGCATCCCGCATTATGGATCAGTAAAACAGGTATTGATGCCCAGCAAACAGACATTACTGTTATATCCAATAACCTCGCTAATGCCAGCACTGTTGGTTTTAAAAAGGGCAGAGCTGTTTTTGAAGATATGCTATATCAGAACGTACGCCAGCCAGGTGGGCAGTCTTCTCAAAATACTGAATTGCCCAGTGGTTTAATGCTCGGTACTGGCGTCAAGGTAGTTGGAGTTCAGAAATCTTTTAATCAGGGCAATATGATTATTACCGAAAATGCCACTGATATTGCTATTCAAGGTCGTGGTTTTTTTGAGATCCTGTTACCTGACGGCACTGCGGCATATACCAGAAACGGTCAGTTTTCTTTGGATGATAGTGGGCAACTCGTTACCGGTGGCAATGGTTACGTGGTGCAACCGGCAATAACGGTTCCACAGGATGCGCAAAGTTTAACGGTTGGTCAGGATGGAACTATTTCCATTCAATTACCGGGTCAGACAGCCCCTACAAATATTGGTTCTCTTGCTCTGGTCGATTTTGTAAACCCCGTGGGATTACAACCTATGGGAGAGAATTTATTTAAAGAAACCGGCAGTAGTGGTGCAGCCATTACCGGAACACCTGGATTAGCTGGTTTTGGTAATCTGGTTGGTGGAGCTCTGGAAGCCTCTAATGTCAGCGTGGTAGAAGAGCTAGTGGGATTAATTGAGACTCAACGAACCTATGAAATGAACTCAAAAGTAATTTCAGCGGTTGATGATCTGTTGTCGTTCGTGAATCAGACACTTTAAGGCATTGAAATAAGGTGATTAAAATGGGTAGTTTTGACAAGTTGGCTAATAGAAACAAATCGATATCAGCTATTATTGTATCGGTTGTGCTATCAGTTATGCTGTCCTCTTGTACAACGTTACGTGGGCCAATACCTAATGACCCAATGTTCGCCCCAGTTTATCCAACACAACTTCCGGCTGCAGTACCTTCTCCAGGTGCTATTTATAACCCTTCAACGGCTCAATTTTTATTGGAAGATAACAAAGCCAAAAGAGTAGGGGATATTTTGATGGTGCAGTTGGTTGAGTCCACTAATGCAACCAAAAAAGCAGATACCAGTTTAACTAAAGATGATGAGATCAATATTCCTGAACCTTCTCTTTTTGGAAACCTGAGTAATATAACCAGAGGGTTGGGCCAAGATATTACCCCTGAAAGGGAATTTACCGGTGAAGCTGACAGTAATCAAAGTAATCAGTTAAGTGGAAATATTACCGTGACGGTTATGCAGGTATTGCCTAATGGTTACATGTCTATTCGTGGTGAAAAATGGATAACTCTTAATCAGGGAAGAGAATATATTCGCTTATCAGGCATTGTTCGACCTCAGGATATCACCTCAGACAATCAGGTAGCTTCAAATCGATTAGGTAATGCCAGAATAGAGTATAGCGGCACTGGTGCATTGGCTGCGACTAATTCTCAAGGTTGGTTGAGTCGTTTCTTCTCAAGTGGTCTGTGGCCTTTTTAAGGGATGTTGAACATGAAAAATATATTATTGTTCGCCTTATTATCAATGTTAAGTAGCTTTTTTTTAAGCCCTTCCCTATTTGCTGAAAGAATTAAAGATATATCAACAGTTGAGGGTGTGCGAAGTAACCCTTTGATTGGATATGGTTTGGTCGTAGGCCTGGATGGCACTGGTGAGCCTACCATTTTTCCCAATCAGGAATTCAGAACCATGTTGTTACGACTTGGGATCACTTTGCCAACCAGTTCAAACCTGAAATTGAAAAATATGGCTATTGTTACAGTTCAGGCAGAAATGGAAGCCTTTGTAAGACCAGGACAGACGATAGATGTGACTGTATCCAGTGTAGGTGAAGCTAAAAGCTTGCGCGGAGGTTCACTTTTGATGACACCATTAAAGGGAATTGATGGTCAAACTTATGCCATTGCTCAGGGAAATTTAGTGGTGGGTGGGTTTGGTGCATTGGGAACGGATGGTTCAAAAATTACGGTTAACGTTCCCACTACTGGAAGAATTCCAAGTGGTGCCATTATAGAAAAGGGTATAAAGTCCCCATTTGATCAAAATGATTTTGTAACGTTTTTATTGAGTCGTCCAGATTTTACCACGGCTAAAAATCTATCAAATGCCATTAATCAGGTTGTAGGGCCTGGAATTGCACGACCAGTTGATGGTGGAAGCGTCAGAGTGAGTGCGCCCAGAGATTATTCTCAAAGGGTTATGTTTTTATCTAGTATTGAAAATCTTCAAGTGAATGAGGCGACAGCAAAAGCCAGAATTGTTGTAAATTCCAGAACTGGAACCATTGTTGTTAGCAGTGCTGTTAGAGTTAGCCCTGCTGCAGTTTCACACGGTAATCTGGTAGTGACTATTACAGAGAATCAAGGTGTGAGCCAGCCTAATCCTTTAGCCGCAGGAGAAACTGTCCAAACCGAACAGTCTACTATAGAGATTAAACAAGAAAGAAATCGAATGTTTTTGTTTAGTCCCGGTGTTGAATTAACTGACATAGTGAAAGCCGTCAATGCAGTAGGAGCTGCGCCAGGGGATGTAATGGCTATTCTTGAGGCGTTAAAACAAGCCAACGCATTACACGCTGATTTGGTGGTGATTTAGGTAAATGATGATGTCAGCTAATTCTGAAGCACATAATTCTATTGTTCAATCTAATGTTTTTGATCTTCAGTCTCTGGGAAAACTGAAATATTCTAAACAGGGTGATCAGAATGCGCTTAAAGAAACAGCAAAGCAATTTGAATCCTTGTTTTTGAAACAACTTCTATCGTCTATGCGTAAAGTTAATGAAGTTTTTCAGGATGAGGATAGCCTGTTTAATTCCTCTTCGATCAATTTTTATCAGGGTATGTTAGACGAGCAAATGTCATCTTCTTTGGCTTCGACCAGTGCCCCTGGTGGAATTGCTCAATTATTGATGGATCAATTTGGTGAGAAGCCCTCCAACAAAACCTATAAGACATCAATGAATCTGACTGCAAATCCTCAGGTGCCAGGTGTTGTCAATCAACGCTTTGAATCTCTTATTAATTCAGCCAGAGAAATAGCAAAACAGGTTGTCAATGACAAAGCTGTGACTGTAGAAAATGCGGAAATGCCACTATTTGCTCCTCTTAAAAACACATCGGTTGCTCCAGTTGCTCCAATAAAGAATGAACCAGATGACTTTTCCAGCCCAGTGGAATTTGTTGATTTTCTCATGCCTTATGCAAAAAAAGCGGCTTCAGTATTAGGCGCTTCTCCGCAAGTATTATTGGCTCAGGCTGCCCTCGAAACAGGATGGGGTAAGCACATTATTAATAAGGTGACTTCAACGAATACTGGTGAGGCATCTCTTAAAAGCTCAAAAAATTTATTTAATATTAAATCAGGGAAAAATTGGCAGGGAGAAACAGCAACAAAATCAACTTTAGAGTTTGATGGTAGTGCTTTTAAAAAGGAACAGGCTAATTTTAGAGTATATGAAGGTTTTACTGAAAGTTTCGAAGATTTCGTTGATTTTATTAGTAACAATCAACGTTATCAAAAAGTGGTCGATAGTGTTTCTGATGATCGTCACTTTATTCGAGCCCTACAGGATTCCGGTTACGCAACGGATCCTGATTACGCGAAAAAAATAGAACGTATTCTCAACTCTGAATTTCTACATGTCGAGGCTAAATAGCTATGAACAGGGGAATGGACATGAGTGTGAATATCAAGTTTTTAAGTTTTCCGCCGATACACTTAAGTGGCGCAGAGCAATTATCTGGATTCGGGAGGTAAATAATTATGGCTACTGGGATGCTTGGAAATGCAATATCCGGGTTGTTAGGCGCTCAATCAGCTTTAAACACGACCTCTCATAATATTGCTAACGTTAGCACGGAAGGATTTACTCGTCAGAGTGTGAGTTTCTCTTCAAGAAATCCAATTTTTGAAGGGGGAAGCTTTTTTGGAACTGGTGTAGAAATAGATGATGTTAGAAGAATTATTGATGCAGTTGCCAATGTTGAATTGCTGAGTAATAACTCGGCCTTCAACCAGTTTGACACGTTCTCAGCTTTGTCTGGCCAAATTGATGGTTTTCTGGCTGATCCTTCTGCTGGTGCATCACCGGCGATCCAATCATTTTTTGATTCTATGAATGCTTTGACTAATGATCCTGCTTCTGTGGGACAAAGAGAAGTGGTATTTAATCAGATTCAAATTTTAGGTACGCGTTTTAATACTCTATCCAGCCAGCTGGATTCTATTGCCAGTCGTGTTGAAGCTGAGATAGAGGGGATTTCATTGCAAGTAAGTACTATTGCATCAAGTCTGGCAGATTTAAATAGAAATATTATCGCGCTCAATGATGCAGCAGAACCCAATGATTTACTGGATCAACGAGATCGCTTACTGAAAGACTTGAGTGAATTAATTGATATTACTACCTTTGATCAGGCAGATGGTTCTGTGAGTGTATTTATTGGTACGGGTCAGAGCCTTGTTATTGGTGCACAATTTAACCAGTTAGTTACGACTCCCAATGCCAGGGATCCAAAGTTTAAGGATTTGCTTTTGGTTAGTGGTGCTACTCAGATCAATATCTCTTCATCTGTTACCGGTGGTAAGCTTGGGGGTTTAAAAGATTTTAGAGATGATATGCTATCTCAAAGCTATAACAGATTAGGTAAAGTTGCTATGGCCATTGCTGATAATTTTAATAGTCAAAACCAGCTGGGTATGGATATAAACGATCAGCTTGGAAGCCGATTGTTTAATGATATTAATAGTGTTCAAGTTCAACAAGCCAGAGTTTTACCCAATGCTAATAACGCTGGTAATTTAGATATGCAGCTTGTGATTACCGATGTGAATCAATTAACAGATGATGATTATCGCCTTGATTTTAATGCTGGTATTATCACTCTTAGAAATGCAAGAACCAATGCGGTAATTACAAGTACTCCTCTTGCTGCAGGCCCTTTTCCTGTTACTACAGGTACTGTTGCAGGGTTGGGTTTTGCTATAACATTTAATTCAGGTGCTCCTGTTGATGGGGATAATTATTTATTCAGGCCAACTAAAAGTGGAGCATCTGAATTGAGTAGGGGAGTTTCTGATTTAAGGCAAATTGCAGCAGCGAGTCCCATTCGTATTTCGGACTCAAACACTAATCTGGGTACTGGTTCGGTGGTTTCCAGTTTAGTGACTGATACGACAAATGCTGCATTTACCACAACTCCTGCTCAACTTACACCTCCAGTTAGAATTCAATTCACCAGTGCGACAACCTATGACATTATTAATAATACTACCAGTGCTGTAATTGAAGCTGGTTTAGTTTTTACCCCCAACAATCAGAACACAGTGATCCCAACAGGAGTTACAGATTTTGGTTATCAGGTGGTGATCGAAGGAAGTCCCCAGGTTGGAGACAGTTTTATTATTGATTATAATAATGGCGGTGTAGGTGATAATCGAAATGCAATTTTATTTTCAAATCTGCAAACTGCATCCACACTTGATGGTGGAACTGCTTCATTTCAACAGGGTTATGGTCAATTAGTTACAAGGGTAGGCGCCCAAACGCAGGAAGCTTCTATCAGAAAAGAGGCCAGCTTGAGCGCATTAAGACAATCTCAGAGCAAGCGAGACTCGGTTTCTGGCGTCAACCTCGATGAAGAAGCTGCCAACTTGATAGCATTTCAGCAGGCATTTGAGGCCTCCGCTCGAGTAATATCTGTAGCAAATACATTATTTGACAGTTTGATCGCTGCTGTTAGGACTTAAGGGAGAGAGTTGTAATGAGAATTTCTACCAGTCAATTTCAAACAGCCGGCCTGAATGCTATCAAGGATCAACAATCCGCTTTACTTAAAACGCAACAACAACTTGCTACCCAAAGAAGGGTGTCTGTACCCTCTGACGATCCGGTAGCGGCTGCCGTAATTTTTAATATAGAACAACAAATCGGTATTACCACAAGACTAAACGCCAATGCTGAGAGTGTTAAAAATTTTGCCCAACAAGAAGAAATTGCATTGTCAAGTACAACAAATACGTTACAGCGGATCAGAGATTTACTTTTACAAGCAGGGAATGGAGCATTTGGTGATTCTGACCGAAATGCCCTGGCAGATGAAGTAGAGCAACGTTTAGTTGAATTACAGGGACTGGCCAATACTAAAATAAACGGCACCGAATTTGTTTTTGCAGGTTTTCAAACTAATGTTAAGCCTATCGATAAAGATGTGACAGGTACTTTTATTTATAATGGAGATCAGGGACAAAGAGACGTTGAAATAGGATCTGGTGTCAGTGTGTCAGCTTCTGATTCAGGTTTTGAAGTGTTTTTTAACATTAGAAATGGTAATGGTATTTTTACGACTGGAGCCAATCCGGCAAATACCGGAACAGGCGTAATTAGCCCGGGTTCAGTGTTTGATACTGCGGCTTATGTTCCTGATAATTACACCATTAACATCACAACAGTTGGTCCCCAATTACAGTATGAAGTTTTTGACGGTGGCGGGGTTTCTGTTGTGGGACCAGTTAATTATGAGAGTGGTCAGGCCATTCAATTTAATGGGGTGAGTGTCAACATAGCAGGTACACCAGTAGTAGGCGATTCCTTTAATGTGGATCCCAGCTCAAGGCAGGATTTATTTACCACCGTACAAAATGCAGTTAATGTACTTAGAGCACCAACGTTGACACCGGCTCAACAAGCAGAATTAGGTAATGGTCTGAATCGATCCATCGTTGATTTGGATCGCGCAATGGATAAAATAAATCAAGTACAGGCGCGGGTAGGCTCAAGACTTAATATTATTGAGAATCAAATAAATATTAATAATGATTTTACCCTATCTAACACTAAAGCCCTGGCTCAAGTAAGAGATCTGGACATTGCAGATGCAGTGAGCCGATTATCTTCACAACAATTTGGATTAGAAGCTGCACAACAAAGTTTTGCCAGAATACAAAATTTATCATTGTTTAACTTTCTTTAATCCAATGCTACACTCCTAACTGATGATTAACTAAAAAAGGATGACATCTATGGACGATTTGTTTTTGGAAAAAAATATATCGATAATCCATCGAAGATGGCCTGATTTGATCCCGTTATTGGAAGCAGCAGATCCCCAAACAGTTTCTCTTCAACAAGAACAAAATACTCTAATCGCCAATGGGATCCAGTTAACGAGTAACTATGATCGAGAAGCAGAAGCTCAGTTACAGGCAGGACGTATCCCTTTAGATAGTAACAGAGCATTTGTTTATGGATGTGGCATGGGTGATTTGCAAAATTGTCTGTTGCAACGAGAAACTCTCAAAGAAATTCACGTTTGCATAATGAATTTTGCATTATTTCTTCATGTTTTAAATTATTTTGATCAAAGCTCATGGCTTAAAGATGAACGGATCAGGCTGGTTAGCTATCTATCCACGAAAGAAGTGCTTTACCCTTTCGTTGTGTTACCATCAGAGTTGATTCTGGCTGAAGATAGCGCTGCTCAATTAAGAGATCGTTTATTTCTTGAACTGAATCATGACTTTTTATCACAGAAACATTCAAAGCATAATCCTGAGGTTCTTGAAGAAATTAATAAGAATATAGAGTTAATAGCAAGTGATCCAGACATATCAGACTTATTTGAAATTTGTGAGAAAACTATTTTTATTGCTGCCTCGGGTCCAACATTGGAAGATCATTTCGATTGGTTAAAAAAATCGAAAGATGAAAATAAACAGCCTTTTATTATTGCACTTGATGCCTCATTAAAACCTTTAATGAGTATTGGCATCATACCTGGTATTGTAGTTTCTATTGACTCAAAAGCTGATTTTTTATTCGATGGCATTGATTATCATTTATTAAAAAACACCCGTCTGGTTTATTTCCCCCGTTTAGCGCCATCATTTTTAAAAAGCTGGCCAGGACCTCGTTATTGTAGTTATTCTACAGGCGAGTTGTACGATGACATAAACAAGAATTTTCCAAAACAAAGATTATATAGCGCGGGCAGTGTTATACATCCTGCCGTGGATCTGGCTGTTAAAATGAACCCGACCAAAATTATTCTATTAGGTGCCGACTTCTCATTTGTCTATAATAAAAGTAATGCTCATTGGGAGCAATATGATGATTACATTACTGATGATGAAAGTGAAAAGGTCAATATTAATAATCAGCATTGGTTGATGAACTCTCTTGGGCAGAAAGTGCAAACTATGGCTAATCTGAAAGGATATCTTAGAGATCTGGAAACATATATTTCACAACAACCACAAATTTCTTTTTTCAATGGTAGTGAGTTAGGTGCAAAAATTGAGGGTACAGAATTATGGAATCCATAATTTCCAAGGGTATTTCAATTGTGGAGTTAAAGCAAAAAGCTTTAGCTGTATCCAATGCATTTAGATTGGGGCAAGAAGCGCAGGCGAATCAGTATTGTGTAGAGTTTATTGATGGACTCTCTTTTCATTTTCCAAAAATGCCAGAAGATAAAATGACATCTATTTACCAACTGCTAACCGTTATGCATAAAGCTCAGAAAGATAGAGATTTCTTATTTACGGCGGATATCGTGCAATATGAGATCTTACCTCGACTCTAAACGTTTATGTTAAAGAAGGGCAATATTTGCCTCAGATAATAAATCGGAGTGATGATGTTTGACAATAAATCTATATTAATCACCGGTGGTACGGGTTCATTTGGTAAAAGATATATACAAACCATTTTAAAAAAATATCAACCAAGGCGATTGATTGTACTATCTCGTGATGAATTAAAACAGTTTGAAATGCAACAAGAATTTAATGCACCCTGTATGCGTTATTTCCTTGGAGATGTTAGGGATCAAGTCAGGTTAATGCAGGCATTTAAAGGTGTTGATTATGTTATTCATGCAGCAGCTATGAAACAAGTGCCTGCAGCTGAATATAACCCTATGGAATGCATAAAAACCAATATCTATGGTGCTGAAAATGTTATTCAAGCTGCTATAGAAAATGGTGTCGAAAAAGTTATCGCTCTTTCTACTGATAAAGCGGCCAATCCTATTAACTTATATGGTGCAACTAAACTGGCATCAGACAAACTATTTATTGCAGCTAATAACATTACAGGGCAGGGGAATACTAAATTTGCGGTAGTTCGTTATGGCAATGTAGTGGGATCTCGTGGCTCTGTAGTTCCATTTTTTCAAAAATTAGTTGCTGAGAAGGCTGAACATATTCCTATTACCCATGATGAAATGACTCGCTTCTGGATCACTTTGCAACAGGGGGTAGATTTTGTATTAACCAATTTTTCTCGAATGAAGGGTGGTGAAATCTTTGTGCCAAAAATACCTTCAATTCATATTACCGATTTGGCTAAAGCCTATGCTCCAAATATGCCAATAAAAATAATTGGCATCAGGCCAGGAGAGAAACTTCACGAAATTATGTGTCCATCAGATGATTCACATTTAACTATTGAGTTTGATGATCACTACGTGATTTGTCCTGCTATCAAATTTTATAGTAAAGACAATGATTACACTCAAAATGGCCTCAATGAAAAGGGTAAACCTGTATCCTTTGGTTATGAATATCACTCTGGTAATAACACAGAATTTTTAAATGTTCAGCAAATAAAAGATTTTGATACTGATGGTGGGAGTTGATAAGTGATCCCTTATGGCAAACAACAAATTACTCAGCAAGATATTGATGCCGTAACTAATGCACTGGTTTCTGACTTTCTGACTCAGGGACCACAAGTACCAGCATTTGAGCAACTAATTAAAGAACAATGCCAGGTAGGTTATGCTTTAGCCGTTAACAGTGCTACTTCTGCACTACATCTTGCCTGTCTTGCTCTGGGCGTTGGTAAAGGTGATTTGGTGTGGACTACACCGATTACCTTTGTTGCTTCTGCCAATTGTGCCCTCTATTGTGGTGCAGAAATCGACTTCGTTGATATTCATGCCCAGACTTATAATTTGTGCCCAAAAACGCTGAAAAGCAAATTGGAATATACAAAAAAAAATAACCTTAAATTACCAAAAGTTGTTATTCCCGTTCATCTGAGTGGACAATCTTGTGACATGGAGAAAATAAATTCTTTATCCAAAGAATATGGTTTTTCAGTTATAGAAGATGCATCTCATGCCATTGGAGGACAATATCATCAACAACCCATAGGTAGCTGTAAATATAGTGATATTACCGTTTTTAGTTTTCATCCCGTTAAAATTGTCACTACGGGTGAAGGTGGTGTAGCTACCACCAACGATGCTGGATTAGCGACTAAAATGGAACTGTTACGAAGCCATGGAATCACCCGTGAACCCTCATTGATGACAGAGCCAACTCATGGGGATTGGTATTATCAACAAATAGAACTTGGCTATAATTATAGAATGACAGAATTACAGGCAGCCTTAGGAGTGAGTCAAATGAGCAGGCTGACTGAGTTTGTTGAAGAACGCAATTATCTGGCTATGCGATATGATAAGTTATTGCAAGATCTGCCTCTCATTACTCCAGCACAGATCCCGGGTTCTTATTCAGCATGGCACCTGTATATTATCAAGCTAAAACTCAATAAAATTAACCTCTCTCATCGCAAAGTATTTGATTCGTTACGTGATAGAGAGATAGGTGCCAACTTGCACTATATTCCCGTTCATATGCAGCCGTATTACCAAAAGTTGGGCTTTCAAAAAGGCCAACTTCCACAAGCTGAAGCTTATTATGAAAGAGCTATTAGCATACCACTCTACCATCACATGCCTCTTGAAGATCAAGATAGGGTAATTGAATCTCTCAGGTCTATTCTAAAATGCACATAGGTCTATTCTAAAATGAAAGTTGCAATAATACCTGCGCGAGGAGGCAGCCAACGTATTCCACGAAAGAATATTAAAGCTTTTTGCGGAAAGCCAATAATTGCATGGTCTGTGGAAGCAGCAATGGAAAGCGGTTGTTTTGATAAAGTTATCGTTTCAACTGATGATCCTGGGATCGCTGAAATAGCTCAGAAATATGGTGCTGAAACACCCTTTATAAGACCTGATGAGCTCGCTGATGAACATACTGGGACTGTAGCGGTAGTCAATCATGCTATCGACTGGCTTGAGAGACATCGGACAGTTCCTGAACTTGTTTGTTGCATTTATGCCACAGCGCCTTTTATACAGGGGGCTGATATAAAGCAGGGTTTAGAAATATTACAAAAAACGGGTGCTGATTTTACGTTCTCTGTTACCTCTTATGCTTTTCCCATACAGCGAGCTATTCGTTTAAATAATGAAAATAGAGTGGAAATGATTAACCCGAAGTTCTTTGATACCCGTTCACAGGATCTGGAAGAAACTTATCATGACGCAGGCCAGTTTTATTGGGGTAAAAAAAGTGCATGGTTAAAAAATAACATGATGTTTAGTCCTAAATCTGCCCCGGTAATATTACCTCGACATAGAGTTCAGGATATTGATACTCTGGAAGATTGGAAAAGAGCAGAACTTATGTTCAAGGTACTGCTGCTTGAAGAAGAGCGCTTGAAGAAGAACACTTGAAGAAGAGCGCTAGAAGATGAGTGCTGAATGAAGATTGATAATGAAGTTTGCTTTTAGAGCTGATTCGTCCATACAAATCGGTAATGGACATGTAATGCGTTGTCTTACTCTTGCAAAAGAGCTTAAGAATAATAGCATTGAACAATGCTATTTTATTATGCGTGATCATCAGGGAAACCTTGCTCAGTATGTTAAAAATCAGGGCTTTGAAGTGTATTTGCTACCCCTTGAATTTATTCCTGATTACAACAACGGAGACTATACTCAGTGGGTAGGGGCGGATCATAAAAGTGATGCTCAGTCTTGCCTTGAAATTCTAACAACTCTTAAATTTAATGAAGATGATTGGTTTATTGTTGATCATTATGGATTAGATAAATCCTATGAAAGTCAATTTTCAGAAGCTGGCTATAAGATAGGTGTGATTGATGATCTTGTAAATCGAAGGCATCAATGTAATTTTCTTCTGGATCAAACCTGTGGAAGACGAGAAGAGGAATACTTGCCACTTGTAGCTACTGATACACAGTTATTTACCGGTGAAAGGTTTTGTCTGTTGCGGCCTGAATTTCATGAATATCGAGAACTAGCATTAGAACGACGTCATAATTTTAAATTAATCAGGAAGGTGTTGATTAACTTTGGAAGTACAGATCCTAGTAATGCTACAACGCAAGTTATTAGACATCTGGCAAACTATATAACAAAAAATAATATTAAAGTTACTATTGTAGTTGGGTCAATGTGTCCTCATTTGCAGGAAATTCAAACCCTGCTTACCCGTTTAAATGCAAATATGGAATTAATCATTGATGCCGAAAATATCGCTCAATTGATCAGTGAAGCAGATCTTGCAATAGGAGCAGCGGGAGCGACAACCTGGGAGCGTTGTTGTTTAGGTTTACCAACAATATTAATTAAAACTGCTGAAAATCAAAATGATGTTATTGAGAGGGTCGCAGGCACAGGAGCAGCTATATCTTACGATCTGAATTCGCCTGACAGAGCGGCTACTCTGGAAGGTTTAATTCAAAAGGTAACAGCAGAGTATGGGACAATGTATAAAAATGCCAGTCAAATAGTTGATGGATTGGGTACTTTGCGGATCGTGAATTATTTAATTTCAGGAAGACTTGAGTAATTGTTTTACTGAAATAAGATTCAACTGCGGTTTTAGGTATCATTGCAGAAAAATCACCAATAACAATAACTGTCCAGCACATTCATGTGCTTTCTGTGCTACCTTGCACAAAGACTGTTTTCGTTATATGTTGATTAATGTCTACTATTTCCTAAGGCACACCAAGCAGCATTGTATCGGTATCTTGTGCATTTGTATCACTAACCGTTAACACAACTTTATAATTACCAGATGCTAAACTGCTAATGTCTATTTTTGAGTTGCCTGAACCAATTGTGACACTCAAGGCGGAATTGGCAAACTCATCAAATACCTCCCAACCAAAACTGAGAGCATCACCATCAAGATCGAATGATGCAGATGCATCAAGGAAAAGAATACCTGTATCCACACTGGTGCCTGCAAAAGCAAAGGGTGGGTTGTTTGGAGTCGGAACACCATTACAACTGCCTGAACTGCCAGCATTAAAGATAGATTGAATGTCGTTGGCTGTTAGGGCTTGATTGTAGATTTTAACTTCGTCAATAATCCCTATATATGGTTGAACCCCGCTTAATAAAGCACCGATAAGCAGGTCTTGAGTAATCCCCACATCTCGTGCAGCTTCATCTCGGGTTGCTACCAATATCCCATCCACATAGAGTTCGTACCCAGTAGAGTGGCGTACACCAGCGACATGGTGGAATAGATCATCATCGACTCGTAAAAGAGAGCTCACAGGCTGTCGTGTAGTACCCCAACCACAACCAGCTGTTCCACAATCGGTTACAGCAAACTCCAGTATACCTCCGCCATTCAAGCGAAACATTATGCTGTTCCATGGATTTGGCGTGTATTTACCCACAATCCCTCGGTCAGTGATTCCTTGAGGAGCTTTGATCCAAGCTTCAACCGTGACGTCTCCAGATCCAAATTGCAAGGATGGTGAATCAGGAACCTGCACGACTTCAGAGCTGCCATCGAACTGGAAAGCCTGACCGACGGTGCCTGTTGCAAATGTGGTTCCGGCACCAACTGTGCCCGAATTGGAGCCTATAATATCATCTCCATTTCCTTCTCCAGGCCACCAGCTAACCAGGCCTGAGGCAGGTGGGGCACAGACTTCAGCAATAGCCTCCAGCGGAGCGGTTAGCATTAAAATGCAAACGGGTAATAGTAAACGTATTGAACGAAGGGATATTGTTGATTTAACAAAAAGATAAAAATTGTGTTTTTTAATGTTCATAAGTAATCCTTTAGTTGAGTTGTATAAAAAGCCAGGGGCAGAGCATTTTAATTGCTCACCTAAAATAACGTAGTTCTGAAATTATCTATTTTATGATGTGTACATTCAGAACATTCCTGACAGTTTAATCATACCTTTGCCATTTTTTGTTACTGGTCTGATTCTGCCATTTTTTGGTCCAATCCTGCCAATTTAGCCCTAATCTCCCACATTTCCCATAAATTTTATCTTTAATAGATAGAGCACAGTTGAAATGGTCAATAACTCGAAAGTTCATCGTAATTTTTCAGGGATAATGCCAGTAAGGGTATTTGTGATTTCCCTAAAGTAAGATTGTATCCAAATCGTTATCTAACGAGTAATCTATAGTTTCTGTTTTATGCTCGCTTCTCGAGTTTTATTTCGTTTGACGATATTTAATGTTAATCTCTTTAATTATTCATTGCTTTCAGGATATTTCATAAGATTTAATTGAGGTAGATAACTGTGAATGACTATATTGAAATAGACGGTACAAAGATTGGAAAAAAATTTCCTCCCTATATTATTGCCGAGTTATCTGCCAATCATAATGGGGATATAAACCGTGCGTATAAAATCATGGAGGCTGCAAAAAAAGCAGGAGCCAATGCAATAAAACTGCAAAGTTATACTCAGGATACCATTACTATGGATTGTGCAAGTGAGGAATTTATGATCCGTGGTGGCTTATGGGATGGCCGCTCATTGTATGAACTCTATAAAGAAGCACATATGCCCTGGGAATGGCATAAGCCTCTATTTGAAAAAGCGAAGCAGTTGGGGATCAGCATTTTTAGCTCGCCCTTTGATTATACCGCCGTTGATCTGTTGCAAGAATTATCCGCGCCAGCCTATAAAATAGCCTCTTGTGAGGTGATTGATTTACCTTTGATCCGTTATGTGGCTAAAACTGGAAAACCCATGATTATATCAACGGGTATGGCAAATGAAAATGAAATTAAAGAAGCTGTGACAGCAGCCAGAGAAGCTGGATGCGAACAGCTTGTACTGTTGCATTGTGTGAGTGGATATCCTGCTCCGGCTAAAGACTATAACCTACATACAATTCCTGACAAAGCAAAACGATTTGAAGTATTAACAGGTCTTTCCGATCATACTATTGATAATGCTACAGCCATTGCTTCGGTGGCCCTGGGAGCCTGTGTTATTGAAAAACATGTGACGTTAGATCGAAATGGTGGTGGGCCTGATGATAGTTTTTCTTTAGAGCCTGAGGAATTGGAAGAGTTATGTCGTGATGCCAGAACAGCCTGGAGTGCTCTGGGGCAAGTTAACTACCAGTGCAAAGAAAGTGAAAAGGGGAATCTGAAATTCCGTCGTTCATTATATGTGGTAAAAGATATTAAGGCTGGAGAAAAATTTACGCAGGACAATGTAAGAAGTATTCGGCCGGGTTACGGCATGCCTCCCAAATTTATAGATGAAATTATTGGAAAGCGTGCTGTGGTGGATATAAAAAGGGGAACCCCCTTGTTAAAAGACAGTATTGCAGAATAGCTATTGATGAAAAAAGAAGTTAACGAAAAAAAATATTTTCTTGAGAAGCATTAAATAAAAAAGACAACTGATTGTTCCAGATTTAGCTGTTAAATATTGCCATTTACACAGAATGACAGGTTTAAATTTTGAAATGATGCTATTAAATCTATCCCTTTTTAAAGGGCTAACCAAGCACGGTACAAATTATGATTACACCCTTTGAATTGAAAAAATTGTATGCTCAAGGAGAAAATATCAGTGCCTTGTTACGCAAGGAATTGGGTGTCAAACACAATACACAGGAAATTATTGAAATTTCTTACGATATGCAGACTGGAAGCTATATTGAAGCAATGCAGAATGAAAATATGGCTAAACACAAAAAAGAGTACACGGCTGAGATAGCTAAAATCATTCTTTCTTTGTGTAAACCAGTATCGGTATTAGAAGCAGGTGTTGGAGAAGCAACCACTCTTTCTGGTGTTTTAGACCATTTGGGAGATGATGTGAGTAGTTACGGATTTGACTTGAGCTGGTCGAGAGTTGCCTATGCAAAAAATTGGTTACATACACAAGGAATAACTAATACTGTATTGTGTTCAGGTGATTTATTCAATATCCCATTTCTTGATAATTCCATAGACGTTGTATATACATCACACTCAATAGAGCCTAATGGCGGAAATGAAGAGCCGATCCTTCGTGAGTTATATCGAGTAGCAAGGAAGTATTTGATTCTCCTGGAGCCGGGTTATGAGCTTTCCAGTGAAGCAGCAAAACAAAGGATGGAATCACATGGATATTGTAAGAACTTAAAGGGAGTATCGAATTCACTTGGTTACGATGTCCTAAAGCACGAACTATTTCCTTTTGCTGCTAATCCATTAAACCCAACTGCAGTGACAATTATTTCAAAGCAAAATGATACAGAATTGCCTTTTGATGTTTTAGCATGTCCAAAATTAAAATCACCAATTAAAAGAATTAATGGTGCTTTATATAGTCCAGAGGCTTTAGTCGCATATCCAATTCTTGACGGTATACCTTGTTTGAGAATTGAAAATGGCATTTTTGCAAGTAAGTACCTGGAAGTCATGGAGAAGAGATAAATTTCGAGCTGGATTAGTTACAAACTTAGATTATTCAAGATAATGATTGATGTAGGTACACAATTACTATCCTGGATTTTGTTATAGGCTTTTTTCAGTCCCATTATTTTAATATTTTTATATTCATCATTTTGTTTAGATTCTATTATGTCACTGGCTGGTCCATTGATATAAATTTTAGAACAAATATCATAAACTCCATGAGTTTTATCGAATATTAAGCAGTATGGTTTAATGCTTTTTATATTATCCGTTGATGTTTGTGTTTCTTCTTTATATTCTTCTGCAAGTTGCTCCTGGAATAGAATGACATCGTTTTTTCTTTTTGAGGTCTCAATGCTTCCAGCGGGTATTAATTCATAATAACCTTCATACTCTGTGACATTCTGCCTTATCGCAAGTATGGTATTATTATATTCATCTATAATTATACCGCTAACCCCTATAGGTGCAATATTAAGATTCAATTCTGGTTTTTTCAATTGGGCAAAAAAATATTTGTACTCTGTTACAAAACATTCGATATTTAATATGCCATGTTTTTTCTTATGAGATAGGTAGGAGACAATGTTTCCATTGAAAAGTTGTTTTGTCTTTAATTCATCGTTCCACAGCTTTTCGATAGTTTGTTTTTGTGATTCGTTGATATTAAATTTATGCTTTACAACTTTTAGTGAGATTTTATTTGCTTTAGAAATAGTAAAACAATTTAAACTAATTTCCTTGACGATATTATCAATTTGGTGCAATGAGCTTATTTCGTATGTTACTTCTTTCTTGGTTGCATTGTTTTCAGGGTTTAAAAATATAGTATACATACCTGCGTTCATAGCTGATTGCAGGCCGTTTTCCGAGTCTTCAATTACATAATATTCATGCTTAGGGTATGTTTTTTTTACTGCGTTAAAAATTTCAGGTGATGGTTTTGCTTTTTTTACATCATCACCTGTAACGACAAAGTCAAAATAATGCTTTAATTCAAATTTTTTTAACAAAGAATTGATTTTGTCTTTTTTTGAGGAACTTGCTAAGGCTATTTTAATGTTTTTACATTTTAATAGTCTTAATATTTCTTCAATTCCATTATTAAGTTTTACCTTGTTATATATTGAAGATAATTTTTTGTAGTAAATTTCTAATAGACTTTCTCTGTTTTCGTCTATTGAGTGTTTGTTTTTGAGAAATGTAACAATCTCTGGAATTGTGGGGCCATTCAGTAAAGTGAATTCTTCTTTGTTACCTTTAACACCAAACTCTATTAAAAAGTCCAGATAGATGTTATACAGGGCTTCAACTGAATCTACGATGACGCCATCGAAATCAAAAATAAATACGATGTTATCTGTTTTCATGATCTATTCATTGCTATATTTATGAGTTTTACCGACATTTTTCGATGAGGTGTTTCAGCTAGTTACTCATGTTACCATTTTTTTAAAAAGATAAAGTCGATTTTGCCCAAAATCTCCAAACAAATTAGAAAGTTGTTCTGGATTAGATAATAAAAGCTTCGTTGTTGCAGAAACTATTGGATGTTCATAGTCTACTTTACCATTATTGATCATGGGTACTAACACGTACAAAACAATGTCATGAAGACTAGCGAAGTTCTCTGTATGTATAAGATTGAGTTTTTGTTCAGCATGTGCAATAAATTTGGGTTCATTAATAAAAAGATTAAATTTATCTGGTGTTCTCTTTTCAAGTCCAACAGATGTTCTTAATTGATTTTGCCTGGAATAGGGTTGCTCTATATTTTCTAATAGAATGATATATCCACCCTCTGCTGTTTTGTTATATAGTTGCTCAAGAGCTTCAAGTTGTAGATTATGTGTATTTAAATTGATTAAACAACGATTAGTAAAAACAATATGATACTTATCTTCTAAATTAGTATTCTTATCAAGCTCTATAATGTTTCCTTCAAAGAACTTCATGTTGCTATATTTGTGATTTGTTTTTTTAATCTTTTTGGCACTTGAGATCATTTTCGGTATGAAGTCAACACCCGTAAAATTAAATTTAGGTAATAAATCAGATAAGAAGAAACAATTATGACCATTACCACATCCTACCTCAAGAACCTTGCACTCATTTTGTGTGAAAAAAGAAGTTTTTTTAAATGCACGATAGAGTGCTGATATTTCTAGTTCCTTAATTGTTCGTGTCTTAGTTGTTGCTCTGATGTCAAGTTCAAACTCCTTGGCCCAATTATTCCAATGTTGTTTTATTTCATTTAAATTCATATTGTTTTCTCCAACAAATTTAACGAACGAGCTGATTTAATTTATCAAGATACATTTTAGCTGCATCGTTTTTTGGATCCATTGTCAGTATGTGTTCAAACGTCATCTTGGCAGATTCTATGGCATTGATATCAACGTATAGTTTGCCTAATGCCAACCAATTAGGTATGTCCAGAGGGTTGTTGGAAAGGTAATTGGTATAAATTTCTATTGACTCCTGGACTTTGTTGTTTAGCTTTAGTACCTGGGCAAAGGGTGGTATATAAACATCGGCCTTGCTTGCCAGAATAGCCAAAACGCTTTCTGCTTTTTCTAACTGATTTAAACTTAAAGATAAGGATGCTATTTGTTTTAGGACTTCTTCATGTTTTTCTTGTTTGCTTATTTTTTCAAGTTCATTCAATGCTTCTGCCTTTTCATCGTTTAATGAATATAGTAGAGATTTAGAGAAATGATAAAGATACGATGACTCTTCATCTTCCTTTTCTTTTTCTTTTTCTTTTTCAAATGCAAGCGCGTTAACCAACTGATTTAGTCCTTGATGATTTTTTTGTTGATACATATTCAATGCCTTGCTTTTAACGCCAGCCAGGGTTGATTGTTTTTTAATGATTTTGGAATATTCTGTATCAGTGTTGGAGAGGAACTGTTCAAATTGCTGTTTAAACTGGGTGAGTTTTGAACGAGTATCACCATTGAGCTTTTCGACAAGTTGAGGGTGGCTGTCTGACCAGTTGTTTGCTCTACCATATTCAGCGTCAGATTCCCATTGTTTGAATATCTTGCCAAAAGAAGGAAATGATTTTGATTCTTCTATTCTGGCATTAAGTTTCATTGAAGTCTTTTTTAGTAGTTTGAGTAATTTTCTAGTGGTATCAATGTAAGCCTGATAGTAAATTTTACCAGAAGCTTCCATTTGTTCTTCAGTCCAATTTTCTTGTGGTTCTGATGAAACAGATTTAAGAAATAAATAGATCCCAAATGTTTTGATGAATCTTGTTTCTATTTTATATTCTTCACCTAATTTTTTTTCAATTTTGTCAATTTTTGTTTTGAATTTGAAGCTTTTCTCTGGACTTGTCTTTTTTGAAAAGAATGCACTGTTAAATTTTAAAGCATCTTGAGACAGGTGATAGATTTTTTCCAGATTTCTGATGATATGTGAAACCTCTTTGGCGAGCTTTTCATGATCTTCAAGCACAAAGTCCTGATTATACTCTGGAATAGCTTTGTTGAAGATTTCCAGGGCATTGTGTTTATCTGATTCCAGTTTGATTTGTGAAGTAGGTTGATAGTTTATACCTGCTATTTTTGCTGCATTTTCAGATAGGTTGATGATATCTATACCATGTTCTACTGCGAATTTTGCCTGCTCTACCATGGTTTCTATGGCAAAAATGAATTGAATTAAAGTCTCAGCCTTTTCACCCTTATAAGTATCCACCCATTGTCCATCATGACCTAATTTTGGACCATTATTGGCTTCTACGGTATCCTTTGTATGGGTGAATCCAGTTTGTGAAAAACATAGATCAACACCAGTTAGTAAGATTTTTTTGAAACCAAATTCTATTGCTGCGGCGATGGCTGTTTGGGTAACCGTGGGTCCTGCCATGGCGATGTTTGTCTGATTTAATTTACTTTCCCATGGAACTCTGGGACCCAGATAAAGACTTTTACCCTGCCATTGAGATAGGAGAGAAGGTGCTACATGATAAGAGTGGATAAATAACACTTCTTTCGGGAGCATGAACATTTCTTTACAGATCTCCAGATTGATTTTCTGTGGATCAATAGCAAAAATAATATGTGGAATGATATTTTCTTTGATTAACTTGCCGGAAATTCGAGAGGCTGCCATGATAACAATGTTATTCTTGTTCTCTCTTACCCAGTTAAGCTGCTCATCCAGTGAAGGTCCACCACCCAGAATGATACAGGTTTTACCCTTAAAACTTTGATACAGAAGTTGAGCTGGGTACAAATTGTCAGAGATGTTTTCTATTTGGTGGATAATAAAATGTTGATTACCCAGGTTGGCTCTGGTGATAAAAACTTTATTTTGCAGTGCTGTTTCCACACCTAAGACAATTTGGTGATAATCAAAGATATTGGCATCTGCAGCCCCAAGAGATTTATGGAATTGTATTTTATCTTTGAAAATATAGGTATTGATAGAGAATGCTTCGGCTTCCTGCTCCCATTCATCTGGAGTGCAAAACTGGATATCCTTATGCTTATTTAACAATGGTTTAATTATTTGAAGAATATGGGGTAATTCAACTATTAAATAACGTGAACCAGTTGGAATGCCATGTTTGAGTATATAATTAACAAGTAATCCAGAGTCTGAACCAATAATAAGATGGAAAGTTTCATCATTCCAGAGTTTATTTTTGAAATACTTGTCAAAAACTGTTTGAGCGTCATTATTCTTAAATACATCCCTATTTACCGAATAAAGATATTTTTCATTAAAAGAATTGGTTAGAAGTCTTTCAAATTGTGGGGCTAATCCTGTATTCATACCTTTCCAGCAAAGATCAATCTCTAATTGATAAAGTATAGCTATTTTCGTGCCAAAAGTTTAGTAAGGCAGAAAGCGAAATGATTCAGGTTGAATGTAAAAACCTACGAGCAGTGATTTGTGCCGGAATGAACTCCATTTTTTCCCAGAATTGTATTGAAGTTTTATTGGTAGGTGTATAAGCGATGTCACAGTATGGAATTTGATGCTCATTAAAGGAATTTAGCATTTCTTTGACAAGCATGGAGGCTATCCCTTTGCGGCGATACCGATCTTTTATCCAAATTGCCTGGATAAGTCCGTGATGGGTATAAGTTGTAAAACTATTAGCTTGAAGTTCAATCATTCCTAAAATGAAGCCACAGCTTTGATTGTTCTGTTCAGCAATGATAAGTAGTGTAGCTGGATGAGAGGTGAGGTTTTTTAGCCACTCAGTTAGTTGTTCTTGAAAATCATTGGCTATGTTAAGAGCGTTTAAAGGGTCTTGTTCAGTTTCATGAATATCGATAAGCCCAGACAAAACCCAATCCAGGTCTTTATCCTGATACTCTCTTAACTGTATGGTTTTAGTCTGAGGCAATTTGTTGGTAGGCGTTTGAAGCCTTTTTGCCAAGTTTTAACTTTAGCATCTGGGTTGATGAGCTTTTTCTTGAAATGGTAGCTAAATGAATGATTTTTTCATCTATTGTAGAAATATTTTTGGGGAGTTGAGCGAGTTCAGGGATTGAGTAAAAGCCAGCTCTTTCTTTGTCCGTTAGCTGCTCAAATAAATTCTCAAGTGATTCCTGGCGAGAAACAGCAAAGTCTGCGGCTTTGTCCCACTGTTCTTCTTTTGCATGGAATAACAGCTGTTGGTTACTATAATCAATCTTCTGAAGTATTGATTTAGTATTAAAAATTTGACTGGTTGTAGACATTTTATAGTGCTAATTTTTGGGTTTGCGCTTGTTTTTCAATACCATCCCAACCTGACTTTATCTCTAACAAGAGTTTTGAAACTTCATCAAGCCCCTGAATATCATTACCCTTATTTGATTCGAGTAAGCGGTAACCCATATATTCATATAAAGAATTGAGGTTTGCAGATAATTGACCACCAGCTTCCATATTGAGACTGGATCTTAAGCCGGAAATAATGGATATGGCACTACCAATATGTTCACCTTTGGAGCTAATATCTCCACGCTGCATAAATCCCTTGGCACTACTAATGCGTTCAAGTGCACCATTAATTAGCATTTGTATTAAGCGATGGGGACTTGCTCCCTCAACTCCACTATGGGTGCTAACTGTTTTATATTGAGCTGCTCCACGGGATATCATTATTTATAACCTCTTATATTGAATATATAGTTTACGTTTAAAATCAACTTTAGCTATCTTTAAAGTTACCTAAATTTGATAGTTGTGTAGAGAGAAAATCACCTGTTGCAGTTAATTGGGCAACCAGAGCATCCATAGCGCCAAATTGTGCTCTAAGACGAGTTTCTATTGTTAACAGGCGATCAGCCAGTTCTATTCTTTCATCTTCAACTCTACTGAGCTGTTCACCAAGGGATGTAGTATTAGTGACTAAAATTCCCGTTAAAGGTTTAATGTATTCATCCACAATACCTTCAAGTGAAACTGCAATACCATCAGAGGCTGCAAACAGGGTTCCCAATTCATTAAAATTGGTTTCCAGTGCATTGTTAAGATCAGTCTCGTTAAATTCTAATATTCCATCTTTATTAATATTGACGCCTAATTGAGCCAGGCTATCGATTGAACCAGTGGCACTGGCAACAGTGTTAAACACTGTGGTATCAATTTGACGGCCTAAAATTCTTAATGTTGCGTTGCCATTTAATAGCCCAACGCTGCTTTCATTTGAGAGAGCCAGATTAGAGCGGGTTGTAGCAAGAGCATTAAAAGCCGTTATAAAGTCTTTAACTGCAGTTTTAGCTGCATCTGTATCAAGAGCAACGCTTACATCAACAGGTGTAGAGGCTGCTGGTACACTGACAGCCGTTATGCTTACGCCTTCAATGGCACTGCTGAACACATTGGTATCGTTGGTTACGGTGAGGCCATTAATGCTGATTTCTGCATCATCTGCTGTCTGGGTAGAGGTTAATACATCCAGATTTAATGGATCAGTTGCTATTGTTGAAAGTTGATCAAGGCTAGCATCATCATTGGTAATCACTAACTGATTGGCTGTTCCTGTGATGGATGAATCTACAATCAGTGTGGCTCCAGTGTCAGTGTTTATTATATTGACATTAATCCCAAAATTGTTTGCAGCTGAGTTGATGTTATTTTGAATGTCAGACAGAGTATCAGTCGCACCTACTACGACATCGAAAGTATTAGAACCAGCTGTAATTGTCAGGGTTCCACTACCTACAACATCTGTGCTAGCTCCAAATAAAGTTGATTGTAATTGAGTACCCTTAGCGACTTTTACCACTTCTACCGAAAAGGAGGCAGGGGTCGCAGTACTGGATGCGCTCACAGTGACCAGGCTTTCGTCAGACGAGCTAGCCGCTCTTTTAGAAAAATCAGTGAGTTCGTTTATATTTTGCAGAGCATCATTAAAGTCAGATAAAGCACTGGAAAGAAGACCTATGCCGGAAATATTCGTTTGTAGTTGATCTTCACGGCGGTTAAGACTATTGGTTTTAGCTGCCCCCTCCGCATTCACAAGGGCGGTGACTATCGAGTCAATATCAAGGTTTGAACCTATACCTGATAAAGTGATGAGCCCCATAATACACTCCGATTACATTAACTAACGATTAGAAGCAAATTAAGTACTAGAACAATTAATGATTAATCTAATATAGTCTTGCATCGAAATCTATAGTTGTTAAAACTCAGTTGTTAAACTATTGAGTTAGTAGCATGGTTTAAATAGACCCTTCTTTAAGCTTTCTTAAAATTAGGATCTATTAAACCTGTTTTTTCAAAAGTAAACCTTTAAGTTCACTATTTGAGCCTTGCAAAGTTTCAGCCAACTCTTTTAAACGAACCCCAAGTTGAATAATTTCTTCCGAGGGTATTTGTTTGAGGGTTTCTCCTGTAGCACGTTCTTTTACTGTAATGATAGTTCTTCCAGAACTTTCATCCACCTTAAATTGCAGGCTTCGATCTACCTGCTGAGGTTGTTGTCTCAACTGTGCGATAACTTGTTGAGCTTCTTCTACAGATACATTGACTTGCCGCTGTTTGTCTGTATTTGTGTTTGAATCGGCAATATCTTGCCCTGAGATGTTCTTAACAACGGTGTTAGTGACAGCACTAGCCTGCTTCAGGCTTGTTGCATCGTTGAGATCAGTCTTTTGAGTAGTTTGAACTGATTGACTTTCTCTGGCAGGTTGAGGTGATTTTATATCAGTGAAAATAGGACGCAGGGAGGCTGAGGATCTATCCTCTGTAAATTGCTTGGCTGTTTGTGTGTTAATTTCCATAGCCATACCTTCATTTTTCAGTTAAAACACCGGAGCTAATACTAATAATAGCTCCGGTAATTTGAACTCTAAGTTTAAAACTTCGAGTTTACTGAAGCAACGATAATACTGATTGAGACGATGAATTCGCCTGAGACAATATTGATAAACCTGCTTGTTGTAAAATCTGATTTTTTGCAAGTGTAGCTGATTCTGCTGCAAAGTCTGCATCACGAATACGAGCTCTAGCAGATGATACGTTCTCAGATATATTTGATAAATTATTTAGAGTTGAAGTCAAACGATTCTGGAATGCACCCAACGTACCTCGTGTGCTATCAACTGTGGCAATGGCTGCATCGACTGAAACGACAGCTGCTTGAGCGCCAGCAACACTGGATACTGTGACCGCATTTACAGCCAGAGTTGTCGCATCTTGATTGGCAATGGTAACACTGATAGTCTGGTTGGCTTCGGCTCCAACCTGGAAAGCCACTGCAGTAAAGCCTCCAGAAAGCAAGTTAGTGGTACCAAAAGAGGTATCACTTGCAATTCGATCTATCTCAGCTACTAGTTCAGTAACCTCTGCCTGAATAGTGACACGGTCAGCAGTACTATTACTACCATTTGCAGACTGCAGACCCAGGGTGCGGATTCTTTGTAGGATATTGGTGGTTTCGTTTAATGCCCCTTCAGCTACTTGAGCCAGTGAAATACCATCGTTGGCATTTCTTTGAGCCTGATTCAGTCCGTTGATTTGAGAGGTTAAACGGTTAGAGATTTGCAGTCCAGCTGCGTCATCTTTAGCACTGTTGATTCTAAGGCCAGAGGACAATCGTTGTAATGAGGTGCCTAGAGCATTACCCGATTGAGTTAAATTTCGTTGTGCATTCAGTGATGACACATTGGTTTGTATAAAGTTTGCCATGATAGGTCTCCAAAGTCTTTGATGTGCTCAATTAGACATTAATCAAGCTCTCACAAAGTAAACGGGATCCGCAGGAAAAACGGGAATTAATCTTGCGGTACAGTTAATCTATCGGCAATAGATTACAGACCTTTAAGCTTTTTTTGCTTTTTTGGGATTATTTTTTAATGTTTGTTTTGAATACCTGGCATAAAACGTGCTTTATTTTGCTGTCGCACTTTGATTAACTATTAATGCCATGATAGGTCGCTGTGGGATACCGACTGTTACAGCAGTCGGGCAGTGCTATAGATGCGGGAACATTTGTAGTGCAATTTCAGGGGTTTGGGAAACCAGGCCCCTAACTTTTCTTTTTTAGCTCCTCCTTTCTTTTTATTCTTTTCTCGCTACTCGCTACTCGCTACTCGCTACTCGCTACTCGCTACTTGCTACTCGCTACTCGAATCTCGATCCTAGTTCTGTAGTAAGCTCAAAACAGATTGAGAGCTGGAGTTTGCCTGAGACAAAATGGACAAGCCTGCTTGCTGAAGCACCTGATTTTTGGCAAGGTTTGCAGATTCTGCGGCAAAGTCAGCATCCCTGATTCGTGCTCTGGCTGCTGAAACATTTTCGGAAATATTGGCAAGATTAGCAATGGTAGATGTTAGACGGTTTTGGAATGCTCCTAAACCGCCTCGAGTATTGTCAACAACGCCAATAGCCAGATCAACGGCTACAATGGTAGCTTGTGCACCCAGAACGCTAGATACGGTAATGGCATTAACACCTATTGCCGTTGCATTTTGGTTTGGTATAGATACTGTAATAATTTGGTTGGCTTCTGCCCCTACCTGAAAGTTTGTACCTGCAGCAAAGCCTCCTGAGAGTAAGTTGGTGGTACCAAAAGAGGTATCATTGGCAATTCTATCTATCTCAGCAACCAGTTCAGACACTTCTGCCTGGATAGTGATTCTATCTGCAGTACTATTTGAGCCATTGGCTGACTGAATCGCCAATGTCCGTATCCTTTGTAAAATATTAGTAGTTTCGTTTAAGGCGCCTTCAGCTACCTGAGCCAGTGATATACCATCATTGGCGTTTCGTTGAGCCTGATTCAGGCCGTTAATTTGAGAAGTTAATCTATTAGAGATTTGTAACCCTGCTGCATCATCTTTCGCACTGTTAATACGTAATCCTGATGACAATCTTTGTAGTGCAACTCCTAACTCATCGCTAGATTTCGTCAGGTTTCTCTGTGCATTTAAAGAGGAAACATTAGTTTGTATAAAGTTAGCCATTTTCTTTCTCCTTTGTCTTCGATGCGCCAGGCGCTTACAAAGAACAGGTTTTGTTAAAGTGCCAGTTAAGTTGCAATTAACTTATTTGACACCGTTTAAACTTTTTGAAATTCCAGAAATTAGTTTTGCCGGACACTTGAGCTATCGTCCTTAAAAAAAAACACTTTAGAAAAAAAAGCAAAAAAAAAAATACTTTTAAATCAGTGTGTTAAAGTTGTTTTTTGGCGGCAATTTATTGCCGTGAGCGGCAATGTCAGGTAACAAGCGGCAATTTTTTGGAAGTATAGGAATGGCAAAACAACTAAAATATAATATTTTTAAGTTTTAATTTTGTTCAGCAAACATAATTTAAACTGTCAATCATTTGACGATTCAACAAGACTCTGTTAAATATTAATGTAACCACTTATTTTTTTTATCTTTTCCCGAAAGAGTTTTAGTTGATATGAACCCAATAGAGTTAACCACTTTAATACTTGGTGAAGATTCGCAAATAAAAACAGCACTTTCAGTGATTATGGAGTTCGTGGGAGAAAAAGTTCAACAGGCAAATTTTGATGTGTGGCAACAACAAGTGGATGATAGCCAACATTTATTGGCTGTGCTCTTAATTATGCCCAATAGCAAAAACCATCTGGTTTCCCTGTTATCAGATATAGCACAGTTTGATCCGACTTTGCCTGTTATGTTGGCGGGAGATAATAGCCATGCTTCGGAATTAACTGATGAGGATCTCAAACAGGTTGTTGGCAGGTTAGTCGAACCCTATAAATATCATCACCTTATGCAGGTTTTGCATCACTGTCAGGTTTGCCGGAAAGATAAACATGCTTTTATAACATCAAAAAGAACAACTAAAGTTTTTAGAAGTCTTGTTGGACAAAGCAAAGGTATTGCCAAAGTAAGATATCTTATTGAACAGGTAGCGCCTACCGAGTCGAGTGTTCTGATCCTTGGTGAATCAGGTACAGGTAAAGAAGTTGTAGCCCGGAATCTACATTATCTTTCTGATAGAGCAGAAAAACCCTTTGTACCTTTAAATTGTGGCGCAATTCCCGCTGAATTATTAGAAAGTGAACTATTTGGCCATGAGAAAGGTGCTTTTACTGGTGCCATTACCGCCAGACAAGGGCGTTTTGAACTGGCTCAGGGTGGAACACTGTTTTTAGATGAGATAGGTGATATGCCTATCCCTATGCAAGTCAAGTTACTCAGGGTATTGCAAGAGCGTACCTTTGAGCGAGTTGGTGGTAATAAAACCATTAATGCAGATGTTCGCATAATAGCTGCTACTCATCGAGATCTGGATATTGCTGTTGAAGAGGGAAAGTTCCGGGAAGATCTCTATTATCGATTAAATGTATTTCCTATTGAAGTCTCTCCATTGAGAGAAAGAAAAGATGATTTGCCATTACTAGTCAGCGAGTTAACGACAAGGTTGGAGAAAGAGGGAAGAGGAGCCGTTCGTTTTACAGCCAACGCTATGTTGTCACTGACTCGTCATCAGTGGCAAGGAAATGTCAGAGAATTGGCCAATTTAGTGGAAAGAGTATCTATTTTATATCCTTTTGGTGTGGTAGATGTGAATGAGTTACCGCGTAAATATCGTCATGATGAAGGTATGGAAGAGGACGTTGCTCCAGATCTGGCCCTGAGTTTGCTATCAGAAGAATTAACTTCAACAGTTCAATTATCAAACGATTACCAATTGCCTGCATCAGGTGTTGATCTTAAAGAGTACCTGACTGGACTTGAAACAAGCTTTATTGAGCAGGCACTCGAAGAAAATAATTGGGTTGTTGCAAGAGCTGCAGAGAAATTGGGTATGCGCAGAACTACCCTGGTTGAGAAGATGAAAAAATATCAAATCAATAAAGAAACTTTGCCGACGTAATTTTGACGAAAATGTGTGCCTTCTGAAAATAAACTTCTAAGTATCTGATAAATAAAAATAAATCTTGCTGGTATGAATGTTGCTGTATCTAAATACCCGTTCCATCATGTGGTGTTTTTATGGCAGTTTCTCAAAAAATACAAATTCCAGAATCGCAGCTTGAAAAATCAGCACCCTATGTAGTGGCTGATCAACAACAGCAAGTAGTCGTTTCTGAAGAGCGAATTCCTGTAACTTCTACTGTTTTTTCGCAAACTTCAAAACGCAAAAGCATTTCACCAGCCTGCAATCTCAAAAGTAATGCTTCTGATTGTTTAAATTCTGTTCCTCTATCTTCAAAAGATGGTGTAGCTGCAAAGCGTGTTATTGGAATTTTAGAAGAAGATAGTTCAAAGCTTGATAAAGCTTTTGAACAGTTTTCGCGTTTGGGTAAAGAAATTGTGAATTCATATTCAACTATGGAACAAAAAGTTGAAGCTTTGAATGAAGAATTGGAATGGGTAACCAATCAAAGGATTGCCGAATACGAAGAGAAAAAAGCACTTGCATCAAGGTTGCAGGAATTACTGAGTATTTTACCATCAGCTGTGATTGTTATTGATGGTAGAGGCCGAATAAGTCAGGTTAATCTCGTGGCAGAGAGTTTATTAGGAAGTTCAATTCTTGATAAACGATGGTCCGAGATTGTTCAACTCATGTTCGAACAAAATAGTAATGACGGAATTGAAGCTTCACTTATTGATGGCAGACGTTTACATGTATCTACTTGTCCACTAACTTCAGAGAAAGGTCAGCTTGTGGTTCTGACAGATGTGACAGATATGCATAAGTTGCAAAATCGTGTTGGCAGAAATAGAAGGTTAGCGGGTATTGGAAAAGCAATGGCGAGTATGTCTCATCAAATTAGAACGCCACTTTCTGCTGCTCTTATTTATGCCTCTCATCTTCAGAACAATTCCCTAAAGGAAGATTTTCGTCAAAACATGGCAAAGAAACTTCAGGGACGTTTACTTCAAATGAATGAACAAATTGAAGACATGCTGTTATTTGCCAGGGGGGGGATGGAACAGGCAAAAAGTTTTGAAATTAATTCATGGTGGTCTGAGTTAAATAAACAGTTGACTGAGATTGCACAATTACATCCAGTTAACTGCCAAATATCTAATAACATTGCTAAAAATATAACTTTGTATGCTAATGCCCAAGCACTAAATGAGGCGATAACAAATTTGTTGGTGAATGCTTGTGAAGCATTAGAAAACACATCAAATGCACAAATTGAAATTTCAATTAATCAAATTAAAAATCAATTTCAACTGACAGTTTCTGATAATGGACCAGGTGTGCCTGCATCCGTTAGACATGATTTATTTGACCCATTTGTTTCCTGTAAACCAAAAGGTACAGGCTTAGGGTTATCAGTTGTTCAGTCAGTAGTATTATCTGCGGGAGGCACTATCAAGTGGAATAATAAGAAAGATGGAGGGGCGTTATTTACCTTAACTTTGCCATTGGCTCAGGAATTGCAGGTTGATCAGAATGAGCTACAACAAAGTCAAAAATCTGACTGTTTAGAGGAGCAAAAATCATGAGTCAGTCAACCGTGCTCTTAGTTGAAGATGATGAAAGTTTGCGTGATGCATTAAGTACTACGTTAAGCATGGCGGGTTACAATACTGTAGAAGCTGAAAATGGTAAAGCAGCTTTAGCTAGAATTCAAGGACAAAATCCAGACATTATCATTAGTGACGTCAACATGGATGAAATGGATGGACATGAATTTTTAAGAGCTATTAGAATGAAAAGTCGGGATGTTCCTTTTCTAATGATGACGGCTTTTGGCAGTGTGACGGGGGCGGTTGAGGCAATGCGTCAAGGCGCTACAGATTATCTTCAAAAACCGTTTACTCCAGATGTTATGTTAAATTTAATTAGCCGCTACATATCAACTGATTTGAGTAATGATGAGCCGGTGATTTGTGACCCTAAAAGCCAAAATTTATTTAATTTGGCTCGTAAAGTGGCTGAAAGTGAAGCAAGTGTTTTATTGACTGGACCAAGTGGTTCTGGAAAAGAAATAATGGCAAAATTTATTCATCGTCATTCTTTAAGAGTTGATGCGCCTTTTGTTGCCTTAAATTGCGCAGCAATTCCAGAAAATATGCTTGAAGCAACTTTGTTTGGTTATGAAAAAGGTGCTTTCACAGGCGCTTATCAAGCTTGTCCAGGTAAATTTGAACAAGCACAAAATGGCTCTATTTTATTAGATGAAATTTCTGAAATGGATTTAGGGTTACAAGCTAAGTTATTAAGAGTATTACAAGAGAAAGAAGTTGAAAGATTGGGTGGACGTAAATCAATTGATTTGAATGTTCGTGTTATTGCAACTTCCAATCGTGATTTAAAAGAAGAAGTTAAAGCGGGTAAGTTTAGAGAAGATCTATTTTATCGTTTGAATGTTTTCCCAATTCAGTGCCTGGCATTAATTGAAAGACCATTAGATATTATTCCAATTGCCGAATTGATTGTTGAGAAATTTTCTAATCAACTTGGACAAAAAACACCAGTCATTAGCAATGAAGCTCAGACTCGTTTGAAGCGACATAATTGGCCAGGTAATGTTCGAGAACTTGAAAATGTTATTCAACGAGCACTTATTCTACGTCAGGATGATTTTATTCAGATTAGCGATCTTCATATTGAAGATGTTAATAATCAAGCTTTAATTAATAAAACGTCTTCTAAGGTTCAAGAAAAAGAAAAATTGGAAAGTAATATTCGAAACCATGAATTTCAGATAATACTTGATGCTTTAGAGCAAAATAATGGGAACAGGGGGGTGGTTTCAAAATTGTTAGGGATCAGTCCAAGAACATTAAGATATAAGCTGGCAAAAATGCGTGAAGCGGGATTGGAGGTGCATTAAATGAATACAATAGATAGTTCTCGTCTTTTATCCGAAATGAGTCGAATGGCTCAGGCGGCTGGTATACAAACGACACAATCTCCCAATGCAATATCTCCAGTTATCTCTCAAGAAGTAAAACCTTCAGAATTTAGTAATTTGTTGGTTGATGCATTGGGAAAAGTCAATGAACTTTCTATGACTGCAGGGGATTTGTCTGACAGATTAATTCAGGGTGATCCCAGTGTTAGTATTGCCCAATCTATGATTGCCGGCCAAAAAGCTGGCGTTGCATTTGAGGCAACGTTGCAAGTCAGAAATAGATTGGTTCAAGCTTATCAGGATATCATGAACATGTCGGTATAAACGAATATGTTAGAATAAGAAAAAACATATTAATTATTTTGAAAATAAAGAGGAATTTCTGTGGCTGATGCTCTTACAACCCAACAACCATCTACGGGATTTATTTCAGGATTAGACAATCTGACGTTGTTTCGACAAACGGGTTTGATGGTTGGTCTTGCAGCAAGTGTTGCTTTTGGTATTGTTATTGCTCTTTGGGCTCAGGGTGGAGAAATGCGTTCACTTGGGCAGTATGATTCACAATCAATGTCAGATGTTATTTCTTATTTGGAGCAAAATCAGGTTAAATATGAACTAGATTCTCGGGGTGGGATTTTAGTAGAAAATGAAAAATTTCAAAAAACGCAAATAGAGTTAGCTGCTCAAGGATTTACTGAGGGTGCAGAGGATTTCCTTAAAAAGGATTCAGGTTTTGGTGTTAGTCAAAGGTTAGAACAAGCACGATTATTGAGAAGCCAGGAATCGCAAATTGCAAAAAGTATTGAACAGTTTGCGGGCATTAAAACGGTTCAAGTTCATCTGGCTATTCCACGACAAATTAGTTTTGTAGGTTCAAAGAAACAAGCGAGTGCTTCAGTAGTATTATCTCTTTATGGTCGTAATAAACTTGATAATGGACAAGCAAAAGCGATCGTTGATTTGGTGTCCGCTGCAATTCCAGATTTAGATGCGAGTCATGTTTCATTAACGGATCAATACGGCCGCCTTTATCATTCAGCTTCTATGTCGGATGGAGAGAGGGAGTCAGAGAAAGAACTCGCAGCCGAGTTAAGCAGGCAACAAAAACTAGCTACCAAAGTTGAGTCATTATTGACGCCAATTTTGGGGCCGGAAAATTTTACAGTTCAAGTTAATGTTGATATGGATTTCACCAGGAATGAGCAGACTAGAAAATCATTTAACCCTCAAAAGCCAGCACTTACCAGTGAGAAAAAAATAGAAACATCAAATGGTTCTTTTGGTGATGGTGGTATAGCTGGTGCATTATCTAATCAACCACCTGCTGCTTCAACGATCCCACAAAACATTGCAGATACAACATCTTCCTCAGAAACGAGCAATTCTAACAGAAAACAACATGTTGAATCTGAAAGACATTTTGATATTGATACCACTATAAGTCATACCAGGCAACAGATGGGTTTAATAAAAAAAATCACAGTTTCTTTAGGCATTAATAATATGGACGATCCTGCCAATCCTGGAACCAGAATAGTCAGACCACAGGCTATGATAGATAGAATAAATCGATTGATTCAAGGTGTGATAGGATATGATGCTGAAAGAGGTGATTTAGTGATGATAGATTCATTTGAATTTATCTTGCCACCAGCTGAAGTGGCACCAGCACCTCTTGAGTTCTACGAACAAGATTTATTTAAAGCTTTATGGAGGCCAATTATTGCACTTTTTGGTGTTTTAATTATCTTATTTGGTATATTACGTCCTATAATGAATAAGCTGGCAACGCAGTCTACAGCCATGGTTTCGGGTCCTTCATTGGCAGGTACTTCGCCCTCGGCAGCAACTGATGAACAAATGTTACTGACAAAAGAAGAATCGACTGATTTGTTAATGGCACCTGCTCCAAAAGAGTTAGAGCAAGTTGTTAGAGCCAAAAAGCTGGTTGGTGATGATCCTAAAATGGTGGCTGCGTTAGTTCAAAACTGGATAGCAGAAGATGAGTGATGACAAAGCGGTTCCAGAGTCTAATGTAGACGGAATTTCCAGAGCGGCAATTTTATTACTTAGCCTGGGAGAGCAAAATGCTGCTGAAGTTTTAAAACACATGGGGCCAAAACAGGTTCAGAGAATTGGCATTGCCATGGCCTCATTAAAAAATGTTACTAAGGAAAAGGTTGTCGGTGTTTTAGATGGATTTCTTGAGGAAGTAGAGAGTGGAACAGGTTTAGGAATAGGTACAGATGATTATATTCGTACAACCCTTAAACAAGCTTTGGGTGGAGATAAAGCGGATGCAGTTATTGACAGAATTTTACTGGGAGCTAACACTAAAGGGCTTGATACTTTAAAATGGATGGATCCAAGAGGTGTCGCTGATATCATTCGTTTTGAACATCCGCAGATCCAATCCATTGTGTTGAGTTACATCGATCCAGATCAGGCCGCTCAGGTCCTTCCTAATTTACCCGAAAATACTCAAATGGATCTGATTATGCGAGTCTCCGCACTTGAAGCCGTTCAGCCTACAGCTCTACAAGAACTTAACGATATCATGGAACGTCAATTTTCAGGCGGAACAGGGTCTAAGTCTAAAAAAATTGGTGGTATTAAAAAGACAGCAGATATTATGAATTACCTTGATAGTGCGGTTGAAAGTCGTTTAATGGAATCCATTAAAGATGCTGATGAAGATTTGGGACAAGAAATTCAAGATTTGATGTTTGTATTTGATAATCTATCTGAAGTGGATGATAGAGGTATTCAGGCTATTTTGAGAGAAATTTCTACCGATGTACTGGTATTGGCATTAAAAGGTGCTGAGGAAGAAGTTCAAGAAAAAATCTTTAAGAATATGTCTAAACGTGCTGGAGAACTTCTACGTGATGATCTTGAAGCCATGGGGCCGGTTAAAGTATCGGAAGTAGAGAGTGCTCAAAAAGAAATATTATCCGTTGCCAGACGTATGGCTGATGCTGGCGAAGTGGTGCTGGGGAGTTCTGGCGAAGAAATGGTTTGATTTATACTGCTTAACTTTTATTAAATAGAACAATTGAAATACATACATGAGTAATTGGTGACCAATGGGAAAAAATAAAGCAGTTATTAGAGCCGCTGATGCAACTAATTTGCAGTCATGGAAATTGCCTGCGGTCAAAGGTGCTATTGTTAATTCGAATCAGAAAGAACCTGCTGTAGAAAATCATTCTAAAAAAGGTTCTGATGATAAAGATGCCAGAATATCAGTAGAGCAACTTGAGAAAATTCGAAAAAAAGCTCATGAAGAAGGTTTTGAACAAGGCATAACTGAGGCAAAAGCCTCTTTTCAACAACAAACTCAACCATTGATTAAACATTTTGAAGAAATTATTGAAGCGATTGCAAAACCCCTCAGTTTGATAGATGAGACTATTGAAGAAGAACTTTTAAAGATAGTGCTCTTAATAGCTAAGCAGGTTATCAGAAGAGAAATACAGCAACAACCTGAACAAATAATTGCAGTTATCCGTGAAAGCCTTGCTGTGTTACCTGAGAACAATGATCTAGTTAAGATCCGTGTGCACCCTGATGATGCTAGTTGTATTCGTCAAATCTATCAGGAACAATTTGATTCAAATAACCCTAATTGGCAACTTACAGAAGATCCTTTAATTACTCTGGGAGGTTGTTTGATTGATATAAAAGCCTCTCATCTTGATGCAACAATTGAAAATCGTATGAACCAGATTGCCCAATCATTGTTGGCAAGTAAAGGTTCTGCGGATAAAGCCAGGGGTGGTAGCCGAGATGCCGACTGACCGCACAGCCGCTCTCAGACAAAAACTGGTGGATTATCAAAATAAAATCCCGGAAAAGCCTGAATATTGTGTTGAAGGTAAATTAACCAGGATGGTTGGACTTGCATTAGAAGCTGAAGGCTGCGAAATCCCAGTCGGAGGCCGATGCCATGTTGTTACAGCTGATGGAAAACAGCATATGGCTGAAGTTGTCGGTTTTAGCGGAGATAAAATATACCTCATGCCAAGTGGAGAAATAAAAGGCCTTGGTCCTGGTACTGTCATCAGGCAAGTAAAAGACTTCGTAGGGGTATGGGCAGATAAACAATTATTAGGTAGAGTTCTAGATGGTAACGGTGAGCCAATTGATGGAGGCCCACCTTTGATAAAAAGTACCGCAATGCCATTAGATGGTGTTCCTATTAATCCTTTGAAAAGACACCCAATTGATCGTCCTTTGGATGTCGGTGTTAGAGCAATTAACTCTATGTTGACCGTTGGTAGGGGGCAGAGGATGGGATTATTTGCAGGAAGTGGGGTTGGTAAGAGTGTTTTGCTTGGTATGATGACAAAATTTACCGAAGCCGATGTTATTGTAGTCGGCCTGATAGGTGAGCGTGGTCGAGAAGTTAAAGAGTTCATTGACCACATTTTGGGGGAAGAAGGAATGAAGCGCTCAGTTGTGGTTGCAGTGCCAGCAGATCAGCCGCCACTAATGAAACTTCATGGTGCCAAAGTTGCAACTTCTATTGCCGAATACTTTAGAGATCAAGGGAAACAAGTACTCTTATTGATGGATTCACTGACTCGTTTTTGTCAAGCGCAAAGAGAGTTAGCATTAGCTATTGGAGAGCCACCAGCCACTAAAGGTTATCCACCTTCAGTCTTTGCTAAATTACCTCAATTAGTTGAACGTGCAGGTAACGCTGCTGAAGGTGAAGGTTCAATTACCGCATTTTATACGGTATTAACAGAGGGAGATGATCAACAGGATCCAATTGCTGATGCTGCCAGGGCTATTTTGGATGGACACATCATCCTGTCACGGCAAATAGCTGAATCTGGCCTTTATCCCGCAATTGATATCGAAGCATCAGTCAGTAGAGCTATTCAGCAAATTGTTAGTGAGCAACATATAGATGGTGTTAATCAGTTAAAACGAATTTACTCACTATATCGACAAAACCGCGATCTTATCAGTGTCGGAGCTTATCAGGCAGGTTCTGATCCAAATATAGATATGGCTATTTCCATGAATCCTGTAATAGAGTCGTTTTTAAGGCAAAACCTGAATGAAAAAGTGACTTTAGAGCAAAGTATTGATCAGATGTACTACTTGTTATCAGAAGAATAAAGCGTTTGCAGGTAGTTTGGGTATATACAAAAGGTTTTTTTAAATGAAAAAATGTAATTTAACAGAGAAGGTTAATTTGTTAATTACTGTCTACAATTAGGGTGGAGGCATTAAGATATGCATAAAAGTGAGCGCCTAAAACCTGTTGTTAAACTTGCCAATCATAAGGAGAAGGAATCTGCTCGAGCTCTAGCCAAAGCACGAGAGCAACTTCAAGCCGCCATAAAAAAAATGCAAGACCTGAATGATTATCGAGACAGTTATGCTCAAATGTTGCATTCCAAAGGTAAAACAAGTATTTCAGCCAACGAACTCCGTCGATATCAAATTTTTCTCTCTCAGTTAGATGAAGCTATCAAACAACAGGAAGTTAGCATTCTCGAAGCAGAGAATGTTGTTAATTCGAATATTGCAGGATGGAAAGAGAAAAAAATGCGCCATCAGATAATTGGAAAAGTAACCAATAAAATCCAAAAAGAAGAACTGATTTCTGAAGAGAAACGACAACAAAAACAAATTGACGACCAAACTAGTTTAAGATTTTTTAATGCTAGAAATAAATAAGTTCATTTGTTCATCGAAATCAGGTTCTAAACTTCGTTTATTCATCCTTGCATCTAAAACCCTATAAAAACAAAGACTATTGAGTTGTTTGTAGTAAGTATATACCGGTTCTACCTCAATATGCTTGATTCAGGGTGATTGAGCTATGGTCGAAGCGAGCGTTTTGGGCATTAGGTTACGTCTGGAACATGTAACATGTAACATGTAAACTGTTTCTGTAGTCAATGCCTTGTCTAAAGTATTTTTAATTCCCACTGAATCTCACATTTCCAATGAGCAGGATATTTTATTTAGAAGATAGTCTATTGAAGTTGAAAGAAAATTTGCACTCACAGCACTCTCTGCTATACCTAATTAGAGAGAGCTTTAATCTGGAGATGAGACTTGGGAAAGAAAACAACAGTATCTTGCGGAAAGCAACTTGATATCGCTCATGTGGAGAACTTGAAAGAAAGGTTCCAGGCAGCCCTGAATAAATCTCCGGCTTTTATTCAGGTGAAGGCTGAACAGGTTGAAAGAACAGATTCCGCTGGATTGCAACTGTTGGTGGCGACTCAATTGTATTGCCAAAATGCAGGTATAGCTTTTGGCATACATAAAGCTACAAGCAATTTTTTAGATTCTGCAAAGTTACTAGGTTTAAGTGAGGTTCTTAATCTGGAAAGCTAAGGCCTGGTCTAAACTCAGGTAAACCAGTTTAGTGCAAAAAAATAGATTCGTAATTCATGGGGCTGACTCTTTTTCAGGTATGTTAAGAGGTTGCGCAGACAAACTACAAGGATATAGGAAGTGCAGTTTATGCTTGGAGCAATTATCAGTCTTTTGTGATTCAACTGATTAGAAGATCAATCTGTAAAAATAGTTATATGAGCTCATTTAAGTTGGCTCAATGAAGTCGAGATTTAATACATAGGTAGCTCTTTGTATTGAATATTACATGAACATTAGAAAAGAGAGTTAACAGGATGGCAAAAATTCTTGCAGTTGATGATTCAGCATCTATGAGGCAAATGGTGGCATTTACGCTTAAAGCAGCGGGACATGAGGTTGTTCAAGCAGAAGATGGCGTTATCGCTTTAAACTGTGCTCAAACTCAGACTTTCGATGTTGTCATTTCCGATGTCAATATGCCAAATATGGATGGTATAACGTTAATAAAGGAACTCAGAAAGCTTCCTAAGTTTAAATTTACTCCAATGTTGATGTTAACCACTGAGTCTGGTGATGATAAAAAACAACAAGGTAGAGCGGTGGGTGCAACTGGATGGATTGTTAAACCTTTTAATCCAGAAAAATTATTGGCAGTAGTAAAAAAAGTTCTGGGTTAAAGGGATAAAAATTAATGACTCGCATACATTTTATGAAAATTCATATTATACAGCCCCTAAAAATTCATATTATACAGCCCCTAAAAGAAGGGGAGACTAGCTTTTTATTCATGTGTTGTATTTTAGCGAAAGGTTTTCAATCTTCTATGGTAAATTTTTCTAATACTTTTATGGTTAATAGCTTACAACCTGCGAGGGGGAGTTTGTGAGTATCGATCTTTCTCAGTTTCATCAAATCTTTTTTGAAGAAAGTTTTGAGGGTCTTGATGTTATGGAGCAACAACTGGTTCAATTAGAGCCAGGTTCTGAAGATCTTGAAAGCATAAATACCATATTCAGGGCGGCCCACTCTATAAAAGGAGGTAGTGGTACATTTGGTTTTCAGGAGGTTGCAGATTTTACACACGTTGTTGAGTCATTATTAGATGAAATGCGCACCGGGGAACGAGAACTTACTCAAGAAGCCCTGGATTTATTGCTGATCACAGTTGATGTGCTAAGGGCTATGCTCACAGCTTTACAAGAAGAGCTACCGATTGATAAGGAGGCCGTTAAAGCTTGCCATGATAAATTAATAAACTTTGAGAAAGCTTCCTCTGACGGTACAGCTATTGGAGCATCTGCTAGTTCTGAAAGCTCTCAGCCAGAAAGTTTAGATTCTGAAAGTTCTTCTGGTGGTGAGCAGGAACAAAGCCAAACTTGGGAAATCATTTTCAAACCATACTCTAATATACTTGTAACGGGTAATGAGCCTACACGAATGTTTCGTGAGCTTGAGACCCTGGGTCAACTAAAAGCAACAGTGGATCTTTCTAAATTACCAGTCTTCATCTCATTGGAACCAGAAAATTTATTTCTGTCCTGGACGCTAGTACTGGAAAGTGATTGCGACAAAGAAGATATCGATGAAGTCTTTGAGTGGGTATTAGATGATTGTGACTTGTCAATATCATTATTGTCTCAGGAAAAAAAACTGACTTCAGAACAGCCCGAAGTGAGCGCATCTGAAGCTAATACATCTGAGAAAGACAAAGAAGTAACAGAGGAAGAAAAATTTCCCGTAGAAAAATCTCTCTCCTCTCGCGAAACAGTATCTGATAAAAAAATAGATGCAACTAATACAGCTAGTTCTGCGAGCAAAAAAGTAATATCCACTCGATCTATACGTGTTGATATTGCAAAAGTAGATGAATTGATTAATCGAGTCGGTGAATTGGTCATTACTCAATCTATGTTGGCTGAACTGGGAGAGACAATTACCCCTGAATCAATTGAAAAACTACGTACAGGTTTGTCTGGGCTGGAACAAAATACTCGAGAATTACAAGAAAGCGTCATGAGTATTCGTATGTTGCCAATAAGTTTTGCTTTTAATCGATTTCCTCGCCTTGTAAAAGATGTTTCTCGTCAATTAGAAAAAGAAGTTGAATTGGTGATTAAGGGCGAAACCACTGAACTTGATAAAACCGTGATGGAGCAAATATCCGATCCTCTGGTACATATTGTTAGAAACTCGCTAGATCATGGATTTGAGCTACCTGACGAACGACTGGAAAATGGTAAAGAACGTTGTGGAACCCTTACCCTTGATGCCTATCATAAAGGTGGGGAAATCGTTATAGAAATTATTGATGATGGCCGTGGTTTGAATCGAGATAGAATTCTTGAAAAGGCTCTTTCAAAAGGGTTGATCTCTATTAACGATGAATTAACTGATGAACAAGTTTGGCAGTTGATTTTTGAACCAGGATTTTCAACTGCAGAAGCTGTTTCAGATCTTTCTGGTCGTGGTGTTGGAATGGATGTGGTAAAAAGAAATATTGCCACTTTGGGTGGTAGTGTAGATATGTTTTCTACCGAAGGAAAAGGTACTCGTATCATGATCCGACTACCACTAACTTTAGCCATATTAGATGGACAGCTGGTAAGAGTGGGAAAAGAAATTTTTATTGTTCCCCTGATGGCTATGGTTGAATCTCTTGAACTTGATCACAAAGCCATAAAAACTTTTGGTAAAAAAGGTGAAATGTACCAATTACGGGAACAATTTATCCCACTGTTAAATTTGCAACAGGAACTTGGTATGGTGTCGAATAATTCAAATAATGAAAAACTGTTGCTAGTGGTGGAGTCTGATGGGTTGCAACATGGTTTTATTATTGATGATCTACTAACGCAGCAACAGGTTGTTGTGAAAAGCCTTGATGCGAACTTTAAAACAATTCCAGGAATATCTGGAGCAACTATTCTGGGCAATGGTCGTGTCGCACTAATTGTGGATGTAGCAGGGTTTGTAAAAAGATGTCGAAAGATTCATGAGAATAACGACAGAATGAAAACTTTCACCTAACACTGATTTGAAATAAAACTAATAACTGTTTCTTCTTGTATTGGAAAATGATTTATGGATGTTACACAACTAAATAGAGCGCTGGGTCAGGTTTCTACCAACTCCCCAAACGTTAATGAATCAGGGGAGTCTATTCAAGATTATGCCAGTGAACGTTGTTTGGGATTTGTCCTTGGAAAAGATTGTTTTGCTGTGCCTATTCTAAGAGTGGAAGAGATCCGAAAGTGGGAAATTCCCAGTGCATTACCTGGAACACAGAATTATGTGAAAGGAGTTATTAATTTAAGAGGTGAAATAGTACCAGTGGTTGATTTGAGGGAATTGTTTTTAGATGAACCTCAAACCTATATTAAAACGACAGTTATCATTATGCTTAGAATTTTTTATCAAAATTCAGAAGATAAAATTGTAGGTATAGTTGTAGACTCACTCACGGATGTTATTCAGTACAATTCGGTTGATATTAAACAGGCCCCAAATTTTAATAACTCACTTGCTGATGATTATGTAACTGGATTGCTTTCAATTGGTGATAATGTTTATTTTCTGTTAAATATTGACGATTTATTAAATGTTGAACAATTTTAAAATGAAAAACTTATAATTTACAAAATTAACCTGGAGGAATTATCAGGTGGAAGCAAAAACCAATACTACCGCTAAGAGCACAAAGTCTCGAAATACCAGACAAAAATCAGACAAGGAGAATCATCAATTAAAAAGCGTCATTGAAAACATGTCTACTAACATGATGCTCTGTGATATGGATTTAAATATTACCTATGCTAATCCGGCTGTAGTTGAGATGTTAGGCAGTAGAGAAAAGCAACTACAGACGGCTTTTCCTGGTTTTAAAGCGAATAAAATTATAGGACAATGCATCGACCTGTTCCATAAAAACCCTTCTCATCAGCGTGCTCTGTTAACTGATCCAGAGCGTTTGCCCTATGATTCAAATATTGGAGTTGCTGGACTGCAGTTTAATTTAAAAGCCTTTGCATTATTTGATGAAGATGGAAATCAAACGGGTGCAGCTGTGCAATGGATGGATATTACTGAACAAAAAATTAAGGAACTGGAAGTTGGCCGGTTAACTAATGTGGTTGAGAACATGTCTACAAATATAATGCTCTGCGATATGGACTTAAATATTACCTATGCTAATCCGGCTGTGACTAGAATGTTGAGGATACGAGAGCAGACTCTAAGACAAACATTCCCAACATTCAATGTGGATAAATTGGTAGGTCAATGTATTGATGTTTTCCACAAAAAACCGACACATCAACGAGGATTATTAACCGATCCGAGCCAGTTACCTTATGAATCAGATATTAAAGTAGGTGATCTGGAGTTTAATTTAAATGCCTTTGCTTTGTTTGATGCTGAGGGTAATCAAACTGGCGCAGCTGTACAATGGATTGATAACTCTGATGAAAATCGAGCAGTACGTGAAGTTAATAAAATTATACAGGAAGTTTCTGACGGAAACTTGAATGACCGTCTAAGCGCTGATGCATATAAAGGAGCTTTAAAAGAAATAGCATTGGGGATCAACAAGGTTATTGAAACTATTCAGGAGAACTTTAAATTAACCATCGTTTATATGGATCGTATAGAAAGTGGAAAGCTCGATCAGGAGTTAAGTCTACCTTCACCGGGTGATTTTAAATTGTTAGAAAATGCCATCAATGGTTCTACTCGCAAAATTAGAGAGTTAATCAGTGAAATATCTATTGCAGCCGATCAAGTAAGTTCAGCATCTCGCGAACTCTCTCAGGGAAACACCGATTTGAGTCAGCGTACAGAAGAGCAAGCCAGTTCTCTGGAAGAAACCGCATCAGCGATGGAAGAATTTTCATCAGCGGTAAATCAAACAGCAGAAAACTCGATTAAAGCAGATAACTTGGCAAAAGATGCTCAGGAAGCCGCAGAAAATGGAAATAAGTCATTATCAAAAACCAATGAAGCGATGCAGGATATTGACAAATCATCAAGAAAAATATCCGATATTATCGGTGTGATTGATGATATCTCATTTCAAACAAACCTGTTGGCTCTAAATGCTGCCGTTGAAGCTGCAAGAGCTGGTGAGCATGGTCGAGGTTTCGCAGTAGTAGCATCAGAAGTTCGAAATCTTGCCCAGCGTTCAGCAAATGCAGCAAGAGAAATTAAAGAGCTGATTAATGAAAGCCTGGATACGGTTGAAGACGGCACTCGATTATCCAGAGAGAGTTCTCAAGTGTTAGAATCTATTATTGAGCGGATCCGTCAGGTAGCCAGTATTGTGACCGATATAAGCGGCGCCAGCAAAGAGCAGGCAACTGGTGTTCAAGAAGTGAATGTAGCCATCAGCCAAATGGATAAAATGACTCAACAAAACGCTGCTTTGGTTGAACAAACCGCCGCTGCTAGTGAATCCATGGAAGAACAAGCGATGGCTCTTAGCAAGCTAATATCTGTTTTTGACGTAGGTGGCGCCAGTAATTTAGCCAGCTCTTCAGCTGTTGCTGCACAACCAGGTAGAAGCCTGGAAATAAGAAGTCCTGTAAAAAACTCTACCCCTCGTTCTTCTTATGAAGAGCATGATGATGATTGGGAAGAGTTCTAATAGATGCAAAAGGCAGGAACTGAACGTATCAGGGAATTTCATTTTAAGGATGAAGATTTCGAAGTCATTCGTAATAGAATTAATCATCTTGCTGGTATTAAGCTTGGTGGTCATAAGAGAGAAATGGTTTATAGCCGCCTGGCTAGAAGATTACGGGTGTTAAAACTTAATATCTTCGAAGATTACTTAAACTTTCTTGAAAAAGACGAAGAAGAACTGGTTCATTTTGTTAATTCTTTGACTACCAATTTAACCAGTTTTTTTAGAGAAAGCCATCATTTTGATTATATGAAAGAGACGGTGATACCTGAAATTATAAAAAGTAATAGCAAGAATAAAACAGTCAGAATTTGGTCTGCAGGTTGTTCAAGCGGAGAAGAGGCATATAGTATAGCCATGACTCTATGTGGACATATACCTCATTGGTCAACCTGGGATATAAAAATACTTGCTACGGATCTAGATACAAATGTTCTTAAAAAAGGCCGTGAAGGTATATATGAACTTGAAAGAGTTAGTGATTTATCCTCTGATATTAAGTCAAGTTATTTTAACAAAGGTAAGGGGACTCAAGAGGGATATTGTCGTGTAAAGAAATTTATCAGGGAAATGGTGGTGTTTAATCAACTCAATTTTATCGAAGAGTCCTGGAATATTAAACAACCATTTGATTTGATTTTTTGTAGAAATGTTCTCATTTACTTTGATCAGGCATTACAACAAAAAGTGCTCAATTCATTGTTAGACCATCTTACTATGCAAGGTCACTTATTTTTAGGTCATTCCGAGTCAGCAGGCGATGTAAATTCTTTTCTGGATCATCTGGGTCGTACCTGGTATCGAAAAATATCATCACCCAATAAAATAGATAGATACAGGATAAAGGCCTGATGGTTTATACGCCTGAGAGTATTCCAAATACACTAAAGGGTTTTGAAGATATCAAAAGATATTGGGATAAAACCAGAAATTCCGTTGTTGCAAAAATATTACCGGGCGAAATCTATGTTTCTAATATACAACAAGAGCTTATAACAACGGTCCTGGGATCTTGTATATCTGCCTGTATCTGGGATTTTGAAAATGGCGTAGGTGGTATGAATCATTTTATGTTGCCTCTGAAAAGTGGTATTAGCATCTATGATGATGTTACCCAAATAGATGGCTTAGCAACTCGCTATGGTAGTTTCGCGATGGAACACTTGATTAATGAGATTTTGAAAAACGGGGGCGTTCGTCGAAATTTGAAAGTTAAGGCGTTTGGTGGCGGCAATGTTGCCACACTTCATTCAGATATAGGTGTTAAAAATATTGAATTTTTTCACCGCTATGTGTATCAGGAAAATTTAGAGCTATTATCAGAAGATGTAGGTTTAAATTATCCTAGAAAGGTATTATTTAACCCATTGACAGGTCAGGTATGGGTAAAAAAACTCAGACATATGCATAATGATACTTTAATCAAAAGAGAAGAGAATTACTTATCTAATATCAGTGATTCTTCAGAAGTAGGCGGGGATGTTGAGCTTTTTTGATAGTATGCTTTTGGTGAATTTATATGAGTGATATTCAATGAAAAAGATAATTCGAACCATTGTGGTTGATGACTCTAAGTTAGTTCGTGCCATATTAACTGAAATTTTAAATTCAGATCCTGAAATTAAGGTGGTCGATACTGCTGAAGATCCTTTTGATGCCAGAGAAAAAATAAAAAAGCATAATCCAGATGTTATCACTCTGGATATTGAAATGCCAAAGATGGATGGTATCGAGTTTTTAAAAAAAATCATGAAATTACGCCCTATGCCTGTCGTTATGGTTTCGACCTTAACTGCTAAGGGGGCTGATATTACTCTGGAAGCTCTAAAAATAGGAGCCATAGATTTTGTTCATAAACCTGGCCACAAAGCTAAAGATATTGAGTCATTAGCCCAAGATTTGATTGAAAAAGTTAAGATAGCAGCAAACGCTAATCTTAAAGCGAAAGATGTTGTCCCGGTTAAATCAAAAATACCCGGAAAAGTCAGGAAAGCATCTATTATTGCAATCGGTGCATCAACAGGTGGAACAGAGACAATAAAAGATGCTCTAACAGGTTATTCTGCTGAAGGTCCTCCAGTTGTGATATCGCAACATATACCTCCAATATTTAGTTCCACTTATGCTCAAAGATTACAACGTGACATTGGCATCAAGGTTACTGAAATCACCAATAAAACAAAGTTAGTCAATGGAGAAATTTATCTGGCACAAGGAGGGGCTCATATGCTTTTTTCAAAATCAGATGCAGTGTATGCCTACCCGGATTTTGGTGAAAAAATCAATAAACACAGGCCGTCTGTAGATGTTATGTTTAACGGATTAATCCCAATATATGGTTCAGAAATTTTGGCTATACTATTAACGGGAATGGGTTCCGATGGTGCAAAAGGGATGTTAAATATTCAGCGAACAGGGGCTCACACTATTGCACAAGATGAAGAGACATCTGTTGTCTGGGGAATGCCAAGACAGGCAGCCCTAATTGGTGCTGCAAAAGAAGTGTTGTCTCTTGGGGAAATAAATCAATGCTTAAAATGCGTTAAAGTCATTAAAAAATAAGACAAATAACTAAACTAGAGGTATTATATAATATATTGAGTTAGCACGGGTATATACCCGCTCTACCTCAAGATACAGGATTTCAGAACTCAGGTGGGAAGACAGAGCAAGGCGCAACTTGAAGAGAATGATTTGTCCTTTTCAAAAGTTGCAACACGGCAGTGGCTTTCCACCTGAGTTCCCGGAGGGCAAGGCGATAAGCATCCATCTTCTTTGTTAAGAAAGCTTGATTTAGAATAACTAAAACTGCGCTTTCAAGCCTCGAATATGGACGCTTCTCGACTTGCTGAAACCTGCATCTTGAGGTAGAACGGGTATATATCTTGCCTTAACACATAAAGGCTATATTACTTGATAAATTATATGGTTCAATATTTGAACAGTTATTTTTTCAAAGTTATACAAGTACACAGTCAAACAAGAGGGTTTGTAAAATGCCGGTTAATGCACAGCTTGAAGGCTCCACTTTAACTATCAAGGTCACAGGTCGATTTGATTTTAGTGTCCATCAGGAATTTCGCCTCGCTTATGAAGGCTTAACTCCTTCACCAACTCAATATGTTATCGATTTGGGTGAAACTAGCTATTTAGATAGTTCTGCTTTAGGAATGCTACTTTTACTGAGGGATTTTTCTGGTGGAGATTCTGCAGATATTAGAATTAGTAATTGCAACCAGGATGTTAGAAAAATTCTAGCTATTTCCAATTTTGAACAACTTTTTAGAATTGATTGAATTTAACCTGAAGTGAAAATAGGCAGGAATTTTGGAATCCGTCAGAATATTAATTGCTGATGATAGTAAAACTGATAGGTTAATACTGCAAACTCTGCTTAAAAAACAAGGTTATCCGGTTTATATAGCATGTGATGGTCAAGAAGCTATTGATGTATTTAAAAAGCATAGACCAGACATTGTTTTACTTGATGCCATTATGCCAACAATGGATGGTTTTGAGGCAGCTCAACAAATAAAGGTGTTATCTGGAGACTCCTTTATTCCTATTATTTTTTTAACCTCTCTATCAGATGCTCCTTCATTAGCTCGCTGCCTTGAAGTGGGGGGGGATGATTTTTTAACGAAGCCATATAATAAAATTATCCTAAAGGCTAAGATTGATGCCTTTAGCCGAATGCAAGATCTTTACCAAACCGTCCAAACTCAGCGAGATCAAATTCAAGCCTATACTGATGAAATGATTATGGAACAACATCAGGCACGAAAGATCTTTGATAATATTGCTCATAGGGGTTGTCTTGATAATAATAGTATTCTTTATAATCTATCGCCCCTATCCATTTTTAATGGAGATATTTTATTGGCTGCAGAGAAACCTATGGGGGGAATGCATGTCTTTTTAGGAGATTTTACAGGTCATGGGTTACCTGCTGCCGTAGGTGCTATGCCTGTTTCTGAAATATTCTATGGCATGACACTTAAAGGTTTTGCCATGGAAGAAGTCTTAAGAGAAATTAATACCAGACTTTGTCATATTTTGCCTGTCGGTTCATTTTGTTGTGCAATATGTGTAGATATCGAATTTTCAGAAAATAGAGCAAGGGTGTGGAATGGAGGATTGCCTTCAGGCTATATTATCAAGCCTGGAAAAGGAATTGAAACTACATTACCATCGAAACATTTGCCCTTAGGTGTGTTATCCAGTCAAAAATTTAAATGTGAAATTACTGCCTGCTCATTCGATCAGGACTCCCATTTACTCCTGGCCACAGATGGTGTGATAGAATCAGAAAGTGAAAAATCCGGATTATTTGGAACAGAGCGCCTTGAAAAGTTGATAAATGAAAAAAGTGATTCAGTATTCAAATCCCTTCAATTGGAATTATTAGAATTTACAGGAAACGAACAGCAAACAGATGATGTCAGCTTTGTAGAAATTCTTGGACAGACAGCAGAAAAAAAGGAGGAAGTCGTTGATAATTCACAGGGGGTGCGTCGTCCACTTGATTGGGTTATTGATTATTGTTTTCATGTAGATAGTTTGAGACACTTTGATCCCTTACCCTTAATAGTTCAACCTCTTATGGAGGTTAGAGCATTAAGAAGACAAAGAAGCCGTGTTTTTACAGTTTTGAGCGAGCTATACAATAATGCACTTGACCATGGGATCTTAAAACTGGACTCTGTGATTAAAGGGAACGCCGAAGGATTTGCCAAATATTATAGCCAGAAAACACAACGTTTAGAGAATATAAGTGATGGCGCTGAAATTCGTGTAACAATTCAACTTCGTTCGCAACTTGACAAAGGGGAGTTAATAATACAGATTGAAGACTCAGGAGAAGGGTTTAATTATCAATCGATACTTAAGGAAAAAATTTCTGCAAGTCTAAGTGGAAGAGGACTACCTTTACTTAAAGCCTTGTGTGATGAAATAGAGTTTAAAGGAAGTGGAAATAAGGTTAAAGTGAAAATGAGTTGGTTAGAATAAATTTAAGTCGTATGAAAATGAATAACAGATAGCAGATAAATGATACTTAATTTTAGTTCAGGATACATAAATCTCAATGGAACCTCATATGATTGATTACGACTCCCTTTCAGAACTACAAGAGCTGATGGAAGAAGCTTTTCCAGAATTAGTTGCAACCTACATTGAAGATTGCCATATTCGTATCAATAGCATAGAAAAATATTTAGCATTAAATGATGCAGCATCGGTTTGTGAACATGCGCATAGCTTAAAGGGGTCAAGCGCTAACCTGTTTGTTTTATGCCTGGCTGGATCTGGAAAAAAATTAGAAGATGAAGCCAGGGAAGGTAATTTAGAAAATGGAAAAGAGTATCTGGAAAATATTAAACACTTATTTGCAATTGTTGAAAGCACATTTCGCTCTAAAGGCTGGCTCTAAAATTTTTCGTTTCTCGTAAGTTCCTTTCTTAAAAATCTATGTGTAAACAGGAGTCACTATTGTTGAAAAATATCGTTGCAATTGGATTGATAGTGTTGATCTTGGTTACGTTTCTCATCATCTCAAGAAATGTTGATATAGATACCGATACAGCAAAGCTTGATGAAAATGCCCTGTTCATAAAGAAAAATGATATAGGGAAAGAAAATACAGAAGTATCATTGCTTGATGTTAATGTTGAACCTCAAACCCATCCAGACTTGAGTTCAGAGGTAAATACCAATGATGACTTTATTATTTCATGTGAAAGTAGTAAGACATACGAAGAGCATTTAAATGAGTTTAAAAATAACGCTCAGAATCATTTGAAATCATTTAAAGATTCAACGGTTAAAGAACATAAGCTTGCTTATATTTTAAGTAACACAAACGCAAAAGAACTATCAAGAGTCGAAAGTTTAAAAAAATTCGTAGATGAGTTTCCTCAAAGTAAGCTTGGTAACTGGATGTTATTAACAGCATGTGGTGCTTTAGAAAGTAATCGGTGTGATGATTCTCTTGAATTAGATGCTATTACTGAGAATGGTGATAACGCTGCTCTTTGGTTTAATATTGCGAATTTAAGAGCAAAAAGAAACGATATTGAAGGAGTGGTTGGGGCTATACAGGAAGGATTAACGGCACCGCACTATAACGAATATTGGTCGGAACAAGTTGCTCTTGTTGAAAATGTTTTGCAGGATACAACACCTCTTAGTTACATCGAAAGGGTTATTGGCGCTATGGAAGTGGCTGGTGGAGGCATATGGCATGCTGATGTTTTAGATTTCTGCCGAGAACATTCAAATAGAGTTGATATTGCAGAAGCTTGTTTGGGGTTAGGGGAAAAACTTGCAAAAACTAGTAAAACAATCATTTTAAAAATATTTGGATTGGCGATTCAGGATAGTTTTTATAAAGCACATAATAATGATTCTGAACTTGTAGCTCTTAGAGAACAAACGGATAAACTTAATGAATGGTTAACAGGTAAGTCCTGGGCTAAAGCAAATAAGCTAAAACTATACGATGAAAATCTAACACGAGGTTGGATAGAGAAAGTAAAAAGTGAAGGGGAGCTTGCTGCTAGTGAATATGTTATCGAAGAAGCTTTAAGACTTTCTCGTGATAATAATTATAACCCTTGTCCAAAATCATGATAATTTTTAGTCCCAGTCTCATTACACCTCTTTTCTTAACAGCTTTCGTATAAATCTCTGTGGATCCAGATATGGTAACAATTTAATTGATACAGGTGAAATTTCACCTGTAATTTGGCGGGCTAAAATTTCAGAGGATAAAGGGATAGTAACTAAACCATGTGAACCATGGGCTGTGTTGATATAAAGACCTTTTTGTAAAGGTAAAGACTTTAAGTTGTCAGATCTTTTTAGAAGCTGGAGATAAGCCTCAGCATAGGATGTCTCATCTGCTACAGCTCCAACCATAGGCATTCTGTCTAAACTGGATAACCTTATGGAACAGCGACTTTGTTTGATACTACTTTCATCAAGGCCTGTTTTCCCAATAATATTGTCTAATTTAATAAGATTTTCAAAAGAATCATTTTGTTTAACTATCTCGCTAGCAATTCCAGTTTCAAAACTGGCGCCAACCAAAAGGCTGTTGTTTGAGGTGGGAATGACATAACCATCAGAACAAATTGGATAGCTTAATGAATGCTCTATTTCAACTTCATCTACTTGTCCTCGTATAGGAACTGTACATTTTCCATATTGGGGTAGTAATTCCCTAACATCACTACCCGAACAAATGATCACATCCTGATAGGTTTTATTTAATAACTTATTTTGTTGCTGAGAATGACATTCAATTTTCCAACTTGATCCACTTGAAATAATCTTACTGACTTTTGTATTAACATAAAGCTGTAAATTATTTGATTTAAATCCATGATCCAGATAATTTCTAGCCAGATTTTCAGGATTTATCCAACCTGCGTGAGAAAAAAATAGTGCAGGTTTATTAATGTTATATCCTGACACTATATCTAATTTTTTTTCAGAAGAAGATTCAATATAAGTAGCATGTAAACCTAGTT
>JBFFIY010000011.1:0-55946 GCA_041556195.1 Enterobacterales bacterium | reverse complement strand
GTCTTTATGTCTGTTTACGGTTTTTTTGCGGTTCCCATAGGCGATTACCAAATGCCAGAAGAAGAAGCTGTGCCTCTTTGCGCAAAACTGAAAAAGGTTTTTCTTGCAAAAGAAGAACTTGGAGCTGAGTTCAAAAACGAAACTTACCGTGAAACTCAAAAAGGGAGCGTATTTGAAAGTACCTTTGATATATACAATTGGGATGATCCGTCTATAAACCAGATGTCGAGCTTCTTAAAAGATCGCTTAAAAGATTTCCTGGGAAAAGTGACTGATCTCACATCAGAACAAGTTCAATCACTTACTTTTCAATTTCACCCCTGGTATCACATTACCCGTTATGGTGGACGACAGGGTATGCATAATCACTCCAACTCCAGTTGGTCTGGCATTTATTGTATTGATCCGGGAGAGAAAATCGAAGATAAGCCAGATAGCGGAGTAGTTTATTTTCATGATCCCAGAGCCAATGCCAATATCTACGAAGATGATGGATTAAGTCATTTAAAAGAACCCTTTGGTCACGGAGCTATCAGAATTGAACACAAAGCCGGAAGATTATTGTTTTTTCCTTCCTATCTTTATCATGAAATATTTCCATATTTTGGTGGCAATGAAAGAATTATTGCACCATTTAATTGCAGGATCACTTTACCGGAGGAAGAATAGTTACAAGCTATGCGTTTTTTATTTTATTTTTCAACAACTTAAGTTAGTTTGGTTATCAGACGGTTATAGCTTGAATCTCATATTGCTCAGTCATAACTATCATGCTATCACTTTAAATGTCGTCCATAATCCATCGGTTTATGTAACACTCTTAAAATGCATATCCCATCTGTAGAGATCTTAAAGAAAATTAAGTGTGACACAACTCTATAAGATAAAAGATCTGGACGAACAAAATTGTAGTCTCGACCTAAGCCTGGTTCTTCTGCCAGTTTATGGAACTGGCTAGATCTAAATCTCTAATATATTGATCTGCTCTCAAATTTCCAAACTCCTGCTCGCTAAATTCATAGATATTTTCTAAATCTTGAGCAGCCTTAGGCCGTAATCGAAAAATGTTATTTTTGTGCATATTAATGTTTTTTAGCTTTCATCCTGTTTAAAAACTTTTCCACATCCCAATTCACTGCCTCGCCACTGTTCTCTCCTTCATCAATAAGTTTTCGGAGTGTTTCGAGCTTAGATTCTGCCTGCTTTTCCTGTAACAACCGCAGACCGTCACGAACAACTTCACTATTCGTTTTATAACTACCAGAATCAACCAGACTTTCAACAAAATCTCTCAATTCCTCTCCGGTATCAACAGTCATTGTACGTGCCATTATGTACTTCTTTCATTTAAGCAATAATCTTACATTAAGAATATAAGACATATGCTTACATTTCAAGGTTGTATTCGTTCAGTTTCATTAGAGTATGGAATATGAGCTATTGGCAGCTGACAACAAAACTATTTTTATTCAAGCTTATATATCTAACCCTTAATTTAGAAAATAATTGTTACTCATAGTTAGTTAATCTATGATGGAATCATCGTATTGTAACTTCAAAAATATTTTCATGGATGGGAAACTAAAAAATCATATAGCAAACCTTAAATCAGCTTTAATGTCTTTATCACCTACAGGTGAAAATGGCTTTGAAGGATTGATTAGCATTATTCTCAATGAGATAACTGGTGTTTCATTTAGGTTAGCAGGAAGTGGGTCTCAATTTGGACTTGATGGAAAATCAAGTCATGAAAGTGATTCTATCTGCTTTGAGGCTAAAAGATATGATAAATCACCATCACGTGAAGGCATACTTGCTAAAATAACCGAACTATCTATCAATGATCATGGAGTAGATATTTGGGTTCTCGCATCTTCAGCAGCACTTAAAACACAAATAGTTGATGATGCTCGTAAAGTCGGAAGTAAAGATGATATATACATTCTTGTTTTAGACTGGGCTGAAAACTATATATCCCCCCTTGCTATTGCTTTAGCTATGGGAGGAGAGAGAGCTGTAGATTTCATAAAAGCCAATTCAAATGGCTCCCCATTAAGTTTTGAGCTCCAAACATCACTTCATGCAATTCAAACACACAAACAATTTTCAATTGAGTCGGAAAAGTTAAAACAAAGCTGTAACTCTGCATCCATTGGTTTTGCACTTGCAAATAAATCGAATACTGAGTGGTTGTTAGACAAACTTTCCAACAAACAAAAAGCAAAACAACAATTTGGGCAGCCTATTTGCCCTAAAGATCCTACTATTTTGAATATAAAAGAGAGAATGAACCTCATTGATAGGTTCAAACCTTTCTTTACTAATGTATCAGACAGTTTAGTTATTATTGCAAATGGTGGTGAAGGTAACGGTAAATCTTGGATAATTGCTCAAAGTTGGTTAGCTCTTACACATAAGCCAATTATGGTATTTATGAACCCTGAAGATTTTCCGTCATCAGCACAAGCTGCAAATATCACTGATATTCTTATTGATAAACTAATCCAACAAACAGGTGAAGACAATTCCCAACCAATGCATACACGTTGGCGACGAAAGCTGACACAATGGAAAAATCAACTAGGGAAGAAGAAACTGCATCTAATAGTAGTTATTGATGGCATAAATCAAAAACCAAATACCGACTGGGCAAGGATCATAGATGTAACAAATACAGAAGTTAATGAACTAGGTGGCAGACTTGTAGTTTCCTCCAGAACACCCTACTTCAACAACCAAGTGAAAGATCGAATTGAAAGTAAATATGAAGAAATAGTTATTCCTGAGTGGACGGAAAAAGAACGTAATGAGATTCTTTTAGAAAAAAAAATCAATGGTTCTGAACTAAGGCCAAATGTAGCAAAATCGTTGTGCAATCCACGATTGTTAGGAATAACTATTGAGCTTTTAAGTAAGGAAGACATAACAAGTATTGATGAATTAAATGTTAGCAGACTTTTATTTGAACATATGAGGACAATGGAAAAGGATGCAAACGAACCTCAACCTGTAGCCGAATTTGCTAAACGACTTAAAAATGATGCCCAAGTGATCCAATCAAGAATTATACAAGGTCAAGAAGATGACTTAAAAGTGTTTGAGAACGAGCTGGCTTTAGTTACTGATGGCCGCTTTTACGAACCATTAGGTGATGATCCAACACGTTATTTGATAAAAGATGAAGGATTAACTTTAGCTCTAGGTTTTTCTATTATTGATAAACTAAATACAGCATTTAGAAATAACCGTGACCTTGAAGATACATTGAATAGAATTCTTGCTCCTATTACCGCGCTAGATGATACCGCAGAAGTTATTCTTGCCGCTTTAACAGTTGTAATTTTAGATGACACTAGCAATGAAAACGTAATTGTGACTTTGATCAGAGGCTTCTCACATTTACAAAATACAAACTCAGATGATTTTCCAATTTTTACGGGGTTAACAAAAAAGAAACCTTCTGAATTTTTAATAACGGCACGAGAGCTTTCTCTGTTAGGTGGCCATCAAGCCAATTTTGATTGGATCGAGGGTGCTCTTTTATTAAGTAGAAATGACGAAAAATTATGGCATAAAATTGAGACAGAGGTATTATCCTGGCTTTCCCTTTATTCGTTATCCCCAAAAGTTAGAGCCTTTAAGAACACAGAAGAAGAACTTCAAAAAATATCTAATAAAATAACAGCTTCAATAGATAATTTATCGACTGTTGAAAAAAAGTTATTGAAAAATATGAAGGAGGTTACCGATGGTGACTTGGGTAGGCTAGCTACGTTAGCTTTAGCCTTATTGACAGGCAAGCCATTGGCCAAGTATTCAAAAGAACTATGCCAATGGAAATTCACACAAGCATTAAACTCAAGTCATTATTCACCTCGTCAAGATTTCATTGATTTAATAAGGCTAAACACAATAGATTGGTCAGCAACCCGTAACGAATTACTAAATTATGCAGATAAATTACGAGATAAAAATGTGTCAACGGTTGGTAAATGGACATTGACTAGTATCCTCAGATCAACAGGACATGCTGCTGATGGCTCAGAATGCGAGTTATTAGTAAAAGAACTTACTAAAGAAAGAGGACAGTTTGGGGGGTGGCGTCGAATTGAAGATTATTGTTCCGTTGATCCATGCGATCCTTCAACTGTTAAGCCTTCAAATATCACTCAAACAAAAGAAATATATCAGGATATAGATGTTAAAAAATTAATGCTGAGGATGGGGAATACCTCGGAAGGAATTTGTCTTAGATCCGCAGGCATTGGGATGGCAAGATTTGCACCAGATACTTCTATTAATAAACATCGAGACTTAATCGATAATGTTGTTACTAGAACTGATATAGAGTTACAACAGGGTTTATACGGACTAGAACCTCATAGCTCTCTAATAACAACAGCACATGCACATAAATACTTATCAAAATGGAAAAATATTAAATGTGGGATTGAACCTTTAAACATAACAGATTCAAATAAGAAATACACTCCACAGCATATATTGGTATTAATTTTTCCTCTTCTTAATGCTGACGAACAGGCCAGTATTTTTTTATCAGATGAAATGGAGGAAAGTATTTTATATGATTTATTAGAGTTACTTAAGCCTTTGGATGAAATACAACTCGTTGAGTATTTTGAAATAGCAGCCAAGGAGAATAATAATCATAAATTTTTATTAACGCTGTACTTTTCTCACTATACATTAAATACAATGCCGGCGAGCATTCGTGACTATATAGCAAAAGGCCTGTCATCTAAATCACAGCGTATAAGAGAAGAGTCATTAGGAGTTGTCGTTGAGACTAAAGACAGAGAGCTTCTCAATAAAATAGCTAAAAGTAATTTTAATGCAACTAAAATAAATAATGACAATATTTACGAAATTTGGTATGGGTCATTGGCCATTTTACAAGCTGCCAAAAATAATTTGATAACGGATGAAGAAGCACTTAATCGAATATCACCAAAAGTTTTTGGTAGAGCTTATGCAATATTATTAGATTTATCCACAAAAAAGAAAATAATAGCACTCATTGATAAATCATTGAGCTTTGTCGCAAACTTAAATAATGAACCTAATCAAATTGATATTGAACTTCAAGTTGATGCACAAGAACCAAATGAACCTAACTTGGTTCTGATAGATGAAGCTATTATCAAAAAAAAAACTTCCATTTGGAACGACTCATTTGAAAAACGTAGGAAATTCGTAGATGATTCATTCGATGAATTTCAGTCTGCACTTACTAAGCAAAAAGCATCAATTGTTCTTGATGATTTATCTCATTTTGAATTAGAAGCGATAATACACGCAGATCAAGAATTTTCAGAGAAATGGTATAAGATTTTTCTAAATACTAACGAGCATCAAATACCAGCCAGATATAATTTCATATTAAAGTTTGCTTATGCATTCAGAATCAATGCACCTGAAAAGTCAGCTCAACTTTTAAATAAAATTATGAACAGCAAACCTTGGGTTAATTTAGTTTCTGGCAGAGCAAAAGTGGGACTTGATGCTATTGTAACTTGGAGTTGTGATCATGAGATCATAAAAAAATTACAGTTCCAGCATTTAAATTCAGCCAAAACAGACAAAGAACTAGCTATAGAAGTTGTAGCTGCACTATTAAATGATAAACATGACATATTAAATTCATATATCACAGAAAAATTAGTTCAAGTTGAGCCTTCTGAAGTTGCCAGAGGAGTTATGGTCGCTGGCTTTTCGGATGTTAGTGAATTTAACGACAATATATTAAAGAAATATTCAAATTCAAATGGGTTGATTGGTGCTGCATACAAAGCAGCTAAATATGCTTACGAACGCAATAAGTGGTCAAGGCATTGGTATGAATTGATGAATACAACTAATAAACTCGAAGAATTTTGGTGTTATAGCCAACTATTTTTAAAAATAATAGATCATAGGTATGATATCTGGGAAAAAGAATATTCTTCAAATTCTCATCCTGTTAATCAATATGCTCATACTTACCAAGATAAAATTAGACATCGATTTGAGCAATGGGAAAAACATAGAGAGAAAACATTATTTGGTGAGAAAGCACCAAAACCAGTGTTTTTGAATATAATCTAGCCTGTTCTTTTCTCTGCCCTTCTACGTTTAAAAAACGCACTAATTTGATTAGAACACTGTTCTTGAAGCGCCCCACCCTGCCATTGCACACAATGTTGTCTGATATTACTATCAAGTAATCGATGTACACTGGTAACGGCACCAGCTTTTTCATCAAAGGCACCAAATGTGAGTTGTTTAATACGTGCGTGGATCATTGCCCCTGCGCACATACTACAAGGTTCCAGAGTAACGTATAAATGGGTATTTGGTAGACGGTAGTTATCGAGTTTTTGAGCCGCTAGCCGGATTGACAGGATCTCAGCATGGGCGCAAGGGTCGTTAAGTCTTATAGATTGATTCCAGCCTTCTGCAATTATTTCATCGTCGAGAACGATTAGTGCACCAACCGGAACCTCGCCCTGCTCAGCCGCTTTGTCGGCAAGCTGCAAGGCTCTTTCCATAAAAAACTGATTGCGATCTTTTGTCATGATTTACACATCGATTATATTGAGATGTAATTTTCTTTATTCGCTGCTGATTTCTTTATTCCCACTCAATGGTCGCAGGTGGTTTACCCGAAATATCGTAAACAACTCGGCTAATTCCATCAATTTCATTAATGATCCTGTTGGAAACTTTTCCAAGAAAATCGTAAGGCAAATGTGCCCAATGAGCAGTCATAAAATCGATGGTCTCAACAGCTCTTAATGAAACAACCCAATCATATTTTCTGGCATCTCCCATCACTCCTACCGAGCGAACAGGCAAAAATACGGTAAATGCCTGGCTAACTTTGTGATAGAGCTCGGCGTTTATGAGTTCTTTTATGAAGATATCATCTGCTCGGCGTAATAAATCGGCATATTCTTTTTTTACTTCACCCAGGATCCGTACACCAAGACCAGGCCCGGGAAAAGGGTGTCGATATAATAGATCGTAGGCTAATCCAAGCTCCAGGCCTATTTTTCTAACTTCATCTTTAAAGAGTTCAGTCAGGGGTTCAACCAGTTTTAAGTCCATATCTTTTGGCAGTCCACCAACATTATGATGGGATTTAATTACATGCGCTTTTCCAGATTTGGCACCAGCAGATTCAATCACGTCAGGATAAATCGTTCCCTGAGCAAGCCATTTGGCATTGGTGAGTTTTTGTGATTCTTCCTGGAAAATATCAACAAATATTTTACCAATAATTTTTCTTTTAACTTCAGGATCAGATGCCCCTTTTAATGCCTCTAAAAAACGGGATTCCGCATCAACTCTGATAACTTTTAGCCCCAGATGCTCTGCGAACATGGCCATAACCTGATCCGCTTCATTTAATCTTAAAAGACCATTATCAACGAATACGCATGTTAGCTGTTTTCCAATAGCCTGGTGCAGAAGCATAGCAGTAACAGAAGAGTCTACCCCTCCAGACAAGCCTAATATGACCTGATCAGTTCCTACTTTTTGTTTAATCTCTTCAATGGCATTTGCAACAATATTGCCTGAATTCCAAAGAGCCTGACAACCACAGATCTCAATTACAAATCTCTCCAGTATGCGGCCGCCCTGTTTTGTGTGAGTAACTTCAGGGTGAAACTGTAATCCATAAAATTGGCGTTTTTCATCAGCCATTCCAGCAAAGGGTGCATTTTCTGTGCTACAGATGGTTGTGAAACCTTCAGGGATTTTTTCTACTCGATCCCCATGACTCATCCAGACATCTAATTCAGATCCGCCAGTGGAATTTATGTGATCCTCTATCTTGGTTAATAATTTTGAATGGCCTTGAACAGTTACTCTGGCATAACCAAATTCACGATGATCTGAGGTTGATACTTCGCCTCCTAACTGCGCTGTCATGGTTTGCATGCCATAACAAATCCCCAGTACCGGCACACCTAATTCAAATATTAACTGGCTGACTCTGGGTGTAGTCAATTCAGTTACCGATTCCGGGCTACCAGATAAAATGACACCATCCGGGGCAAATTCGCGAATAGCTTCATCACTCATATCAAAGGGATGCAACTCACTATAAACACCAATTTCTCGAACTCTTCTTGCGATAAGTTGAGTATATTGTGAACCAAAATCTAAAATAAGTATTTTGTGTGAATGGAGATCTTGTCCCATGATTTTACCTATAGAGCTAGTTAAAACGAAAAAAGGCTCACTTTTTTAGTAAGCCCCTCATGGTATTTCTGATTAGTTAGAAATACAGAAAAAACAGTAAGAATAGCTGAGTATCAACGATTAATGTGGTAGTTAGGAGCTTCTTTAGTTATGGTGACATCATGTACATGACTTTCATTCATACCGGCTGCAGTCACTTTAACAAATTCAGCTTTCAATCTTAATTCATCAATCGTCTGAGAGCCGGTATAACCCATACAGGATCTCAATCCACCCATCATTTGATGGATAATATTAATCACCGAACCTTTATAAGCTACCCGCCCTTCAATACCTTCTGGAACTAATTTATCCTGGGCATTACTACTTTGAAAATACCGATCACTAGAACCCTGTTTTTGTGACATAGCACCTAAGGAGCCCATACCCCGATAAGATTTGTATGATCGTCCCTGATAAAGCTCAACTTCACCAGGGGATTCTTCTGTTCCAGCCAACATACTACCTACCATAATGCTATAAGCGCCTGCAGCCAGTGCCTTGCACATATCACCGGAAAATCGAATACCACCATCAGCTATAAATGGCACATCTAAATTCTTAAGTGCTTCCATCACATTAGCAATAGCTGAGATCTGTGGAACACCTACACCTGTTACAATACGGGTAGTACAAATCGAACCGGGACCAATACCCACTTTAACACCGTCTGCACCTGCATCTACAAGGGATATAGCACCCGCTGCTGTTGCTACATTTCCGCCAATAATTTGAATGTCCGGGAAGTTTTTCCTAACCCACTTAATGCGATCTAATACCCCTTGAGAATGGCCATGAGCCGTATCAACTAATATGACATCAGCACCCGCTGCAATTAATGCTGTAACCCTTTCACTGGTATCTTCACCTGTTCCAACTGCCGCGCCTACTCGCAATCGGCCTAAAGAATCTTTACAAGCATCGGGTTTATCTTCAGCTTTACGAATATCTTTAACTGTAATCATGCCTTGAAGTTTGAAACAATCATCAACAATTAAGATTTTTTCAATTCGATGTTTGTGCATCAATTCAATAACGACGCTATGCTCTTCACCTTCACCAACAGTGATTAACTGTGATTTTGGTGTCATAACTTCAGATACTTTTCGTTCTAAATTCGTTTCAAATCGAATATCACGATTAGTGACAATACCCTCTAATTGTTCTCCAACAACCACTGGCATACCAGAAAAACCATATTGCTGAGTTAGCTCAATGACTTTAGCAACGGTAGTATCGGGAGTAACAGTAACAGGATCAGAAACAACACCACTCTCATATCTTTTAACTTTAAGTACTTCTTGAGCTTGATGTTCTATCGTCATGTTTTTATGGATAAAACCAATGCCGCCCTCTTGCGCAAGTGCAATTGCAAGGCGAGATTCGGTTACGGTATCCATAGCCGCTGAAACCAGAGGGATATTGAGCTCAATCCCTCGAGTTAAGCGAGTTTTAAGCTGGGCATTATTTGGCAACACAGTTGAATGAGATGGTAGTAGTAGTACGTCGTCAAAAGTGAGGGCTTCATGGGCAATTCGCATAATAGGATTGTCGCCTCTGTTTGTAGTGATTGTTTATCGTTATTCTTGAGGTAATCATTCTAGAGTTTTGAATCCATAACTCTATCCATATCTCTTAATCCATAGCTCTTAATCCATAGCTCTTAATCGATAGGAATGATATAACATCCAAGATAAAACCAAAGCGGGATTATACTGTTTGAGAAGAGTCAGGTAAACTACTCTATCCTAACTTTTAATACTAAATTAGATCCAACAATGCCTTTACCTTTTAATAGCAACCTTAATTTACAACGAAAAATTTACTCTATTAGTCAATTAAACAAGACTTCTAAACAGTTATTAGAAAAACATTTTGGCTTAATTTGGGTTGAAGCAGAGATTTCAAACTTTAGCTCTCCAATGTCGGGGCATTGGTATTTTACTCTGAAAGACGACCAGGCTCAGATCCGCTGCGCCATGTTTCGCCATAATAATCGATTTACTTCCATCGTACCTGAGGATGGAGACAAAGTACTTATACGTACTAAAGTCAGCGTATTTGAACCCAGAGGAGACTTTCAACTCATTGTTGAATACCTGGAGCCGGCGGGTCGAGGTGCTCTACAGCGCCAATTTGAACTTCTGAAAGCTAAATTAGACTCTCAGGGCCTATTTGATGCCTCTCATAAAAAAGCAATTCCGACACACATACAGACATTGGGTCTGATCACTTCAACTACTGGCGCGGCTATTCAAGATATCATTAGTGTAGTTAAGCGCCGTTCTCCCATGATAAAGATTGTTATCTATCCCGTTAAGGTTCAGGGTGACGATGCAGCACAAATATTAGTTAAAGCCATTAACCTTGCTCAAGAAAGAAAAGAGGTAGATGTTTTGTTACTTACCCGTGGTGGTGGTTCCATCGAAGATTTATATTGTTTTAATGATGAACAATTAGCTTTGACTATTCATCAGTGTAAATTACCTATAGTGTCAGCCATTGGGCATGAAACAGACTTTACCATTGCTGATTTCATTTCTGATCTCAGGGCGCCGACACCCTCAGCTGCCGCAGAATTGCTCACAAATGACAGTCTTGAGCTACAAAATTATATTCGGTCTATTAACCAGCGCTTATTTTCTCATTTGAAGCCAAAGTTAGGCCGAAATCAACAACAGTTAGATGGCTTGATGGCCAGGCTTGTTAGTCCCGAAAATGCTTTAAAACAACAAAAACAACGATTAGTAAATTTAAATCAGCGTTTATGTCAAAGCCTGAAACACCAGATGCAAGAGAGAAAATCAACTCTGCACAGGCACTCAATAAACCTACAAAACCAGAGCCCCAGATCCAAACTCAAAAACCAGGCAGCTCTGTTAGCTCAATTACGACTAAGGCAAAATAATGCAATGGAGGGAAAATTAAATCAATATAAACTCAAAACAGAAGCTACGGCTCGACAGCTCAATAACCTTAGTCCTTTAGCTACATTAGACAGGGGTTATTCAATAACCTTTAATTCTAACAACAAAGCTATTTTAGCCAGCAGCGAAGTTAACATTGATGCTCAAATAGAAACTTTACTTAAGTCCGGTAAAATTTTCAGTAAAGTCACTAAAATACTGTGACTTCGCTCTTTTTTGTCCAGTTTTAAAACTCAATACCCATCACCAAACAGCACCAGTTCAACTCCCCGAACAGTCCAGGTTCCCTGATCACCTCCAACAAGGGGCATCATACGGTATAAAGGTTTATTGTCTTCCAAGGTTGAGTTTAGTACGTCTCTAATTTCTCGTATTAAACGACTACCTGATATATGTGCTTGCCAATTCCTATAACCAACCGGCCAATCAAGCGTAAATTCACGTGGCCTGGTCCCCCCTGCTCCTGGAACTATACCAATATGTTCGAATCTTCCGTCTAACTCTGAAACACCGGCTTCTGATAATAAGAAGTCTAAACGTGTTATCAGAGATGATGCGACACGACTACACCAGCCAGCCTGAGGCAAACGCTTTTCATCCAGTTCTAAATGAGCCGTGGCATAGGCTGCAACATAAGACCAACCACTATTCATTTTGGCACAAGATTTTTCATCTTCAAAAATAGCAGCTTCAAAAACAGCACGAATATTTTCTACCGTCACCTCACGTTGAGGTAGCCCCATTAGCATAAAAATTTCATCGGCTACTCTTAAGGCATATTCCATTTCAGTAGCATTCCAGTCGATTTTATTTTCAACAGCCTCAGCTAAAACACCTGAATAATAGAGTAATGGAGCTGATGAAAAGCTAAACTCCGGATATCCAATTCTGGGTTTTGGCCAGAAGAAACAGGATAACCTGTCATGCCAACTACTCACTGCATCTCCTATAGGTTTACGGTGATACATGGATTGATAAGGATCCTCTTCTATCCATTGCGTTAATGCTTTAATAAATTCTTCATCTGAAGCATTCTTATCGGGTACATAGGGTGGATAAATATCTGCACCAATAACCTCTATACCAAAATCATCCATAACAACTAATGCATCAGAAGTTGTCTCTATATCTGTCTGAAGTCTTGCTTCTGCAAAATTCATCCATTGATCCTGCTCCACAAAGGTACGTCTATTCCAAAAGTCCATTGTACGATCGGATAAACGAACTGCTGGAATTATTTTACCCGTTATAGCATCAGTATAGTTTTTTACCGGGTGAAGTAGATGTTCATTAATTTTTAAAAATTCATCTGAGGCTTGGGCTTGATTACGGAAGTTCCATGGAACAATAAGTCGGCAGATAACATCCACACTGAATCGAGCTCCCTCTTCTATCTGCTCGGATAAAGTTAAATCAAAGCATTTAATCGGAATGGCACCCTCTTCCCAAGCCTGAGGATCATCACTATATCTTTTAAACCAAACTTTCCATGCAGCTACGAATAACCCTCGAGATGAGAAAAAGTTAGCTGCATTTGAATATTGAATCAACATGTTCAATAAATCCACTTAAAATAGATAATGAACAGGATAAACATAGCAACTTTTCTTTGCAAGGTTAAACCTGGATTAAAGTATTTGTATATACCCGTTCTACCTCAAGATGTAGGATTAGGGGGGTAGGTTATTTATTAACCATTACATGACCTGGGGAGCCCAAATTTATGGTAATGACCTCAAAAAATCAATCTAGCCATTGAAACAAATAAAGTTCCCAAAATAACTACAAGTCAAAACAGAGCAAATAATTACCTTTAGACAGTAATAATCTTAAAAATCAGTCTATAAGTTTGTGTTCTTTTTTTGGTGGATTTATCCAGATAACCGTTGTTCCATTAGCTTTAGCAGCATAATTTATTTTTGCCATATAATCGTGATCTGAAACCTGCCTTGACGAAGTTTTGTTAGAAGTTATTGAACAACCAGAGCAAAAAAAAGGTAAGAGCAAAGTTAATACAAATAAAGTACGACGTTTCATTTTAACACCTCATATAATGTTATTAACAATATACCCAAATTCCCTGATAATATAATCATAGCCCGCATTTACCTTGGCGTCCGATCAATATTACCCCTAAATTTGTGACTTATTAACATAAACAGGCTTTTAATAAATCATCGAAATAAGACTGATTTTATATATAGCTTCCAGTAATAACCAGTAAAAAAGAGGTTTTCAAAAAGTGCATTCTCACCTGGTAATGGCACTTATTATGGATATTATAAAATGTAGTGGATACTTGAAATTACAGATATAGCAACCTGATTAATTCATTCCTCAGTTAAGATCTTTATGATTTCTAATGTGCTCTTTTCCATTAACTCTACACTCCCTCTGGCCTCGACATTTAACCTGACAACAGGCTCTGTATTAGAAGAACGTAAATTAAATCTCCAGTTTTCGTATTCAATACTAATACCATCTGTTTCATCTATATTCAGCGCATTTTTTTCAAATTGTGAACGTACCCGACTGATGGCAGCTTGTGGATCAGACAGCTCAAAATTTAGCTCTCCTGAAGAGGGGAATTTTTCAATACGGTGAGCTACCATAGATGATAGTGATTGATTTTTCAGGCTTATCAATTCTGACACCAACAGCCATGGGATCATGCCACTATCACAGTAAGCAAAATCACGAAAGTAATGATGCGCACTCATTTCTCCACCATAGATTGCATCTTCTGAACGCATTCGTTCTTTGATAAATGCATGTCCTGTTTTACTTTGTATAGCAATACCAGAGTTTGTATTTGCAATATCAATGGTATTCCAGGTTAATCTGGGATCATGAATGACTTTAGAGCCTGGATTTTTTACAAGAAAGGCTTCAGCCAGTAAACCAACGATATAGTAACCTTCTATAAACTGACCGTTTTCATCAAAAAAGAAACATCTGTCAAAATCTCCATCCCAGGCAATTCCCATGTCAGCATGATGTTTCAAAACAGCTTGTGAAGTTGCAGATCTATTTTCTTTAAGAAGTGGGTTTGGGATCCCGTTGGGAAAATTCCCATCAGCCTGATGATGAACTTTAATAAATTCAATAGGAATAGATAATTGTTTGAACTTAATTTCAAGCGCATCGATTACGTGTCCAGCTGCACCATTGCCTGAGTTAGCAACTAAACGGAGAGGTTTGATATTGTCTGGATTAATATAAGTTAATAAATGTTCAACATAATCATTTAAAATGTTGAGTTCTGTTATAGTCCCTTTTGATTCAACTGTTAATTTTGAAAAATTATTTTCTTCTGTTAATTTCTTGATCTCTTTTAACCCGGTATCACCACTAATAGGCCTGGCACCCCGTTGTACTAATTTCATACCATTAAAATCAATGGGATTATGACTGGCCGTAACTTCTATTCCAGCATCAACCTGTAAATGTTTTGTTGCAAAATAAATCTCTTCGGTGCCTGTCATTCCCAAATCAATAACATCAATACCAGAGTCCACTAGTCCCTGAGAAACCGCAGCCTTTAGAGTTTCGCTGGTATGACGTATATCGCCACCGACCACAACAGTTTTCGGATTTAAAAACTCTCCAAATGCTCGCCCAATACGATATGCGATATCTTCATTTAACTCCTGCCCCAATTTTCCTCGAATATCATAAGCTTTAAAGCAAGTTAATTTTTCCATTATATTTTCTCTTATTTTAATATATTGAGACCTTTGCACGAAAGAGTGGTGAAAGAAAAATGAGAAAAATAGCTCTGATTGAGTCGGAAAATGCAGTTAATAGCAGGCTATTGACAAGTTTTCCAACGAAAAGCAGGGCTATTTTAGCCATTTTTACTCGGCACCTGTTTATTCAGCATGTCCGTATGCTTCCCCCCTTCGGGGTTTACATGAAGATTTTTTCCAAATAAATCTTTCGTGCAAAGGTCTCACATTAGTTTTACCAATTTAAACAAGTCGACCGCGACCAATGCCATAATATGAAAAACCTAAAGACTCAACGTACTCAGGTTCATAAATATTTCTACCATCAAATAATAAATGTGTTTTCATAACATCTTTGAGTTGTTTAAAATCCGGATTTAAGAACTCATCCCATTCAGTCAAAACAATCAGTGCATCAACTTGATTAACTGCATCATATGCATTATCCATACAGCTTAAATTTTCAGGATAGTTTAACTCCCTCATAAAGTTTTTATTAGAAAGTGGATCATACACCTGCAAAATTGCACCTTGATTGAGCAATGCCTGAGCCATTTTTACCGAAGGCGCACAGGTAACATTTGATGATTCCGGTTTAAAAGACATACCCCAAAAAGCGAACACTCTATCGGTTAAATCACCTTTAAATAACCTCCAGATTTTTCTAAATAAAACTTCTTTTTGGCTTTCATTGCTTTTAAGTGCTGACAATAACAAGCCCGGATCTCCTGACTTACTAGCAATTAAATGAGCAAATTCCTGAATATGAGATTCAAGATATTGTCCTCCGTATCCACAACCGGGACTAAGATAATGAGAACCAATCCTGACATCCTGGCCAATACCATGTAAAACAGATTTTATATCGACTTGAAACTGTTCTGCTGCATTTGCCATTTCATTAACTAAACTCAATCTTATGGCTAATAAGGAATTTACGGCCACTCTTGTAAACTCTGCTTCACGAGGACTCATACAGACGAAACTTTGTTGACGAGAAGATAACCTATTAAAAAATAGTTTTAGTTTCTCTGTCACTATAGAAGTTTTACATCCTATTATAATTCTATCCGGTTCTCTGAAGTTTTCAAGGGCTGTACCTTCTTTTAAAAAACTCGGAACTACAGCACAAGAAATAGAAACGTCATCAGGTGATTGACTTAATGCAAGCTGTATTTGGTCACATAAATCATCACAGGTTCCAACAGATTGAAACCCCTGAAATACAATTATTAAGTTTTCAGGTTTTGAAATTATTATTTCATCAATAATGAAATTTAACTGTGCAACATCATCCTTCTCCAGTGAAAAAAATTGAATTTCACCATGTCCAACAACATCCTTTAAATTAGTTGAAACAATCAGATTTCCGCTTTTGGTGACTTGAGTAAACAGTTTATCAAGAAAGGGTTCATTAATTGAAAATTGGCCTTTTGACAATTCTGTTGCTGTACCTGAATCAAAAGTATGCACTTTTACTACATTATTTTTTTCTGCCAGACAACTTGCTGTAACTAAGGCCGTTAAATTGTCACCGTATACAGATATATTCATAGTTTTTATTTTGAATCACCTGTTTGTTGCTGGGATAACTTAATAAGATTCAAAGTCGATATATCAAGTTGTTCATCTTCAATATTTCTATTAACGGTTAATAAATCAACTGTATCTTGAGCCATAATTTTTCCCAGTTCAACTCCCCATTGATCAAAAGGATTAATATCCCAGATAACAGACTGTACAAACACCTTGTGCTCATATAAAGCTATTAACAAACCGAGCGTATAAGGCGTCAATTCCTCTAATAGAATGGTACTGGAAGGTTGTCCTCCAGGATATTTTTTATAGGCAGGTATTTTTTGAGTATCGTTCTTTTTAACAACATCATCACCAAACAAAAGCACTCTGGACTGTGCAAAACAGTTGGCTAGACTAAGTATATGTTGATGTTTTAAACTGTTACGCGAATGAATATCAGTTACATTATCGTAACGATTGATAACTGCAATAAAATCACTGGATACTTTTTGTGTTCCCTGGTGTAGTAATTGATAAAATGCATGTTGAGCATTAGGCCCTACCTCTCCCCAAATGACCGGACAGGTCGAATAATCTACTTTAGCACCTGAATGCGTAACAGATTTACCATTACTTTCCATTTCTAATTGCTGTAAATATTGGGGAAAATACTTAAGTCGTCCATCATAGGGTAAAATTGCATGTTGGCAAATATTTAAGAAATTGACGTTCCAGATCCCTACTAAACCAAGTAACACGGGCAAATTAGTATCAAAAGAAGCGGAAATAAAATGTTTATCCATTTCATATGCACCATCTAATAGCTTCCTAAATCCTGACATGCCAATCTTTAGGGCAATCGGAAATCCAATACTGGACCACAAGGAAAAACGCCCCCCTACCCATTCCCAAAATAGTAATTGATTTGATTCAGGTAGCCCCCATTGCATCATCTTTTCTGAAGAAGCTGAAATTCCAATAAAATGTTGGCGCAGTATTAAATTTTCATCTGTACAGAAACTGGCCATCCACTTTTTTACAGTTTTAGCATTCGAAAATGTATCAATTGTTGTAAATGATTTTGAAGCCAATAAGAATAATGTTGTTTCTGGCTCCAATGTTTGCAGTAGACGTGATAACTGAGAGCCATCTATAGATGATGCAAAATGCACTTCCACTGGATTGTCACAATCTACTTCATGATCAGTCAAAGCATGACAAGCGACTAAAGGTCCCAATTCCGAACCACCCACACCAAGATTAACTATATCAGTGATGGATTTACCACTATAACCCCGCCAATGGCCGGAAAGAACTTTATTGATTATACTTTCCATTTTCTTCAAAGATAATTCTACTGCTGTCGTCCAGCTGCCATAATGTTTCTCTTCTTCATGAAAATGGTCTCCTCTTAATAACCAGTGAGCAGCAGCTCTATCTTCAGTATCATTAATAGAAGAAGCCTTGAATAATGATTTTATTTTGGCTTCAAGTCCCTTTTCCTTTGCAAGGTTGTATAAGTTTTCAGCTACATCCTGAGAGAGCAATTGCTTAGAAAAATCTATGGAGATTTGATCAAAATTAAGGGTTAAACTGTTTTCGGTCTGGGATTGTAAACGCTTTTTGGTCGCCTTCAATAAAGCATCAGTATCATTTGCAAGCGTAGTTAACTTCTTCCAGAAAGAACTTGTATTTATAAGAGTTGTATCATTCATTTTTCAATTAACTTCCATCAAAATACCAAAAATATCACTCACTTAAATGAAATGTTTTAATTGATGTTTCAGGGCGTCACCATACTCTTCACTATCTAAAGCAAGATTCAAAATAGCGCTGAGATACCCCAATTTATTACCACAATCAAACGAACGTTCTTTTAATACAAACGGCTCTACTGTTTCAAATTGGAGCAATTCATTGATAGCATCCGTTAATTGTAATTCACCACCAGCACCAGATTTGAGCTCGCCTAACAAACCCCATATTTTTGGAGTAAAAACATATCGACCAACAATTGACAAAGTAGAAGGTGCACTTTCAGGTGCGGGCTTCTCTATCATTGATTTGATAGCTCCCGTATTATTATCGACCTCAATTATACCATAAAGAAGAGTTTTCTCGCGGGGTACATTTTCCACTAAAATCTGACTCTGACCACTATCATTAAACTGTTGAACCATTTGTAATAATGTTGAACTACCCCTCATAGCGTTCGATTCCATCGCTCTTGACTCCATCACTCTTGACTCTCTAAGTAAAACGTCTGGCAACAATACTGCGAAAGGTTTGTTACCTACTACGGGAAAGGCGCAGTGAATGGCATGTCCTAATCCCAGGGGCCTATCTTGTGAGGCATAATGAATAGTGATTTCAGGAGGTGTTATATGCTGGAGCATGTTGAACAACTCTGGAGCTATTTTGTCATGTAAATCCTGTTCTAACTCAATATTCCTTGTAAAATACTGTTTTATAGATTTCCTGGTTGGATGTGAGACAAAAACAATATTCGTGATACCAGCTCTTTTTACCTCATCAACAATCCAATCAATTAGCGGACGGTCGACTACAGGAATGAGTTCTTTCGCTATTGTCTTAGTCATGGGCAACATTCTGGTACCTAAACCAGCAACAGGGATAACAGCCCATTCAATGTTCATAAAACATCCTTAATGATAACTATCTTCAATTAATCCATTAAAGATTTTTGAAGACGATTTTAGTCAAAACAACAAAGAGCTACCATGATAGTTGATTGGTTTAGATCTAACAAATTGAAGTTAAATTCAGGGTAGCTTTATAAAATCAGAATAATGAACTACGATTTACATGAATTATAGTCATTATCATGCACAATTCATGTAAATATTGCGACTATTGTCACTTATTGAGACAATGCTTGTAGACCATCAATTTGCGAAAATATAAAAGTGAAAAATACAAATAATAAAGCAGTTCTGCTCACAAACCTGGGTTCTCCTGAGCAACCAGATGAATCCTCAGTGCGAATTTACCTTAATGAGTTCTTAATGGATCCCTATGTTATACAGTTGCCCTGGATCTTACGAAGGACTATTGTCAGTCTTTTAGTTCTGCCTAAAAGGCCCAAGAGTTCAGCACTGGCTTATAAAAGTATCTGGTCAGAAAATGGTTCACCCTTAATAGAACTTTCAAAAAATTTGCAAAAAGCACTTCAACAACAAGTTGAGATGCCAGTTGCATTAGCAATGAGATATGGTAATCCATCAATTGAACAACAGATTATTAAATTAGTTAACCAATCCGGTATTGATGAAATCCTGCTTATCCCTTTATATCCGCACTATGCTGACAGCACGGTTACAACTTCAATAGCAAAGGCAAAACAGGTTATCAAACAGTACAACCTCTCTGTCAAACTTAAAGTTCTTTCAACTTTTTACCAACATCCTGACTATATTTCAGCATTAGCATCAAGTGCAGAACCCTATATAGATGAAAAATTTGAACATATTTTATTCAGTTACCATGGTTTACCTGAAAAACACTTAACCTCTGCCGATCCCACCAAACTGCATTGTTTAAAGACAAATGATTGTTGTAATGTTTCTTCAGATGCACACGCAACCTGTTATAGACACCAGGTACTCTGTACAACTCAAGCTCTTGTAATGGAACTTGGTTTAACAAAAGAGCAATATACCATCTCCTTCCAATCACGATTAGGCAGAGCAAAATGGCTTGAACCTTCGACAGAAACAACTCTTCAACTTCTGGCTGAAAAAGGTATTAAACATGTACATGTTATATGCCCTGCATTTGTAACCGATTGTTTAGAAACATTGGAAGAAATAGCAATACGAGGAGAGGACGTTTTTCAAAAAGCAGGCGGTCAAAACTTAACCATGATACCTTGCCTCAACGCTCATAAAAAGTGGGTGCAAACTCTTGCCAAATGGTGTAAATCATTTCAGTTAGCAATATAATTGTTAGCTAAGTTAGCAATACAATGTCGATTAAATTTGAAATTCGGTAGTGTCATATCCATGATTTTTGAGACACCCATGTCAATTATTCTATTTTGAGTCATAAGTTAGCTTCTTATCCTGGCGCCCTTCACTTCTTATCTAGGCCCCTACAAGCTTTTTAATGCCGCCAACGACTGCATCTCCTTTGAAAGGTTTAACAATCCAGCCTTTAACACCTGATGCTTTTCCACGTTCTTTCATTCGTGCATCACTCTCAGTAGTCAGCATGATAATATTTACGGTTTTATTTCCTAATTCTCCACGTATTTTTTCTACCATAGACAAACCATCCAGATTAGGCATATTAATATCCGAGATGATAAGTTTTATAGCAGGATCCTGTTTGAATTTTTGAAAACCGTCGTTTCCATCTACAGCAGATTCAACATCCAGGCCATTTGACCTTAAAAACTGAGTCACTTCATTACGAACTGCAGCTGAATCATCCACTACAAGAATTTGAGCCATAACTTTCTCCAGGATATTATCTATAGGTGATATAGTTTTCATTAATATAGTTACAAAACTAAAAAAATTCCAGTTCGCCATCTTCAACCAGTTTTTCAACTTCTGATTGACTGTCCAGGAAATTATCAGGGTACCAACTTAGATTAAACACAAATTTTTGGTAAAGATCTATAGGTGGTTGTTCTTTATTTTCATCTTGAATAATATAATGAAAACATAACTGAGGCTCAGTACTACCAAATGAAATGTATTTATGATGATGATTAATAGAAATAGGTACTTGAGTTGTTGAACTCATACCCTCTTGTTCTTCATCTTTATATAATGGAAAACGCGCTTTAATCCCTCCCCAGATCAGGTTGGTTATTTCATTTAAAAGAGAATTGACTGCTCGAAAACTTGTATCCGTTGAAGCCAGGGGAGTTTTGCCTTGCTTGATAAGATCGATAGCATTTTGTTCGGTTGTTTGTATCATCATGTATCCCCGATACCAACTACTTTCCATAGGGATCAAACTTAACAATTCACCATAAATCACCTGATCATTGACTAGATAAGGAGCTCCAGAGAAAATCTCACAGCCTCTTAAGTTAGCTTCAATAGCCCCTACTGAAATTTCCTGCATTCCTCTTATTAGAGCCATTGGGTAATAGGTGGTAAACAGGTATTTGGTTAAACAATCTTTTAATAAATCCAGGCGCTCACGAGTAAAAACTCCTGCGTATACCATATCAGGGTTTGTTGCTTCTGTGGATTGTCTTAAAAAAATGGGGAGTTCTGGACGTTTATCATGAATGGTCTGAGCAATTTTCAAACAATTCATATCACCAATATGGACATCATCAGAAATAATCACGCCACCTAAATCTGTATTATTATTAAAAATATCTAATGTAGTGTTGTTACATGCTTTGAGACCGACTAATGAGTTTTCTTCACAAAATACACGAAGTGTTTCTTCAACATCATGATTGTGTTCATAAATTAAGATTTTACTTACAATATTTGTCGCTTTTTCCATTAGATACTCCTGAATAGTTAAGAAAATCCATTTAGTTCTAAAAATCAAAAAATGTCTAAAAAAGCTCTAACTCACCTGCATCGGCTTCATCTTCAGAAACATCAACATCAAAGTCTAAATCACCATGTTTACAAAAATAATAACTGGCATAAAATAAATCATTTCCTTCGTATTTAACCAAAAGTATTTTTTCATGTTCTACATTCAAATCTTTTATATAATTAAAACACCCCTGCTGTAGTATGTTTGGTGTAGACATGCCAAGAGCCGGAATACTCTTACCTAAATCTCTTTTAAAACCTCCACAAACCGCATTGCCAACTTCACACAGATAATCATTAATAGTGTCCAGTTCAAGAGCACCTTTATTATCTTTAAGTGCAGTTGAGATAAAATGTTTGCATCGGTCATCAATATGAAAATGAATTGAAATAAAGATTCGGAATAGATGGCTACTTATTGTTAAGAAAACCGCCTCATCCATCGTTTCAGGATCTTCTGCTAAAGGTGAAAAGCTCCAGTCTCCTTCAGGAATACAATCCCGAAATGCAGATTCAACACTTTTGTCGAAGATTTCAGGTAAAGCACTTACAAGATTCATTTGAGTCATAAGCTAAACTCAGATATTTTATTGATACAGTTATCAACTTTAGATTGAGTTGATAAAAGTTCGGTATGTATCATTTTTCCGCTAGCTTGTATATCTTGAAAAGTAGAGGTGGTTAAAATGTCGTTTTTGTACAAACTTTGTCGATAACCTTCGCTAAGTTCTTGTGATCTTAATGCAAGGCCTCTTACTTCATCTGCTACCACAGCAAATCCTCGGCCCTGCTCACCGGCTCTTGCTGCTTCAATAGCTGCATTTAAAGCCAGAATTACGATCTGCTTAACGATATTAAAGAACTGCGCATTTTGCTGACTCATAGTTTTATTATGTTCCATCAGTCCCGTTAATGATTCATGCCAACGTTCAAAAGTGATCAATATTTCAGATAAACTTTCTAATCGAGATTGAATTTCTTCCAGTTGATTTTGTAGTTGGTTAATATTTTGTTTATAATTTTCTGACACTTCCTCAAGCTTGCCTTCATTGGCCATATTTAAACTTTGCATTTCATTTTCAAATTGAGAAACCTGTTGCAATAAATTTGATTCTGCGAGAGAAAGTTGGGATTGAGATTCATGCAACTGGTTTTCCATTTGCTGTTTTAAATCTTCTAATTCAGACTTATCAACCATTCCACTTATTTGTTGGAGCAACTGAGTTTTTTCAATAATCAACTCTTCTTTTTCCTGTTTAAATTTATTAAGCAAGAACGCAGCCAATAAAACCACTATTGTTAGAACAAATGCAAAAATCATCCAATCACTCATTTATTTTCACTTCTCAAAAGATAAACATATTAAGGGTATAGTTGTTAATTTATTAACAACTAGCCAGGGCCTGTTGCTCTCTCATTAATTTATATTCTGTTAATTTTTGAATTAACTCACCTTTGATGCTTTATTAAATATCAGTCATCAAAAGGAGAATTCAATATAAAGAATTTATTGTTTAGGCGTATATAAGTCACAAAACTTCTAAAATCAGCTGTTTCATCAACATCGTCTAAAACCACTTCAATACTTCCACCTTCTTCTTCCAGGAAATTTCTGACTGCATCCATGCCAACACCTCTACCGGATATTTCGGTTACTTCTTCAGCAGTAGAAAAACCAGAACTAAAAATCAGATTGCTGATCTCTTGAGAAGATGGAGGTGGATCACCTTCTTTATAAATACCTTTTTCTATAGCACTTTGATAAATTCTATTTACAGCAAGGCCTTTTCCATCATCTCTAAGTGCAAATACAACCTGTTCTCCTTCTTTCCTGGTTTCTAAGTTAATCTTCCCTTTTTCTGGCTTTCCTTTAGAAAGTCTATCTTCAGAGCTTTCAATGCCATGATCAATAGAGTTTCTAAATATATGCATGAAAATACCATTAAGCATATTATGAACTTCGTCGTTCACTAAAACCCCACCATCATCAATGTTGATTTCGGGAGGAACTTTACCAATTTCAGCAGCAAGAGAACTGGCAGAATCTATGACATCAACAAGTACCTTACTGATCGGCTGCGCTTTTACTGCCACTAACGTGTTATAGGTATCCTTTATGCAGTCATGAATTTCGTCAGATGAATCTTTAATATCAAGTCCTTCTATTCGATCTAATAACTTTATAATCGCCTTACGATCGATACTTGAACTTTCTTTTGCTTTTTCGGATGAAAGACCGAGTTTTTCCATCGCGATTTTTTCATAATTAAGTATATCTTTTTCTGCTACATCAAGCTCCTTTAACATGGATTCCTGTTCCCATTTTGCATCAGGTTCTTTACGTAGCTGATCATAAGTATGTTCAACCTCATGTACTGAATCTGTTATGTGAGTAAACCCATAGGTTCTTGCATTACCTTTCACTGTATGCATATTTCGGAACAATTCTGAAATAACATTCATATTTTTTTCTTCTGGACTCTGTCCCTTAATTAGTTTTCGGCATTTAGAGATAAAATCTTTAGACGTAATAATAAAATTAAGAAACTTGTCAGAATCAACAGCTAATATTTGTCCAATAGTTTCTAATTCTTGCTTCTGAGATTCTGCTTCAAGTTGTAACTGCCTCAATTCAGTGACGTCTCTGACTGTAACCATTATTTTTACAATTTCTTCATTATTAATGATAGGTACCCAATCAAGTTCAAGAATCTTATTGGAATTGTCTTTCAAAGAAAAAACCACTTCCTTAACCAATAAATGGGAGTTAAAATCAAACATCATTTCATCCATTCCCAACAAGGAATCTACAGCTGTTTGTACTTGATTGAGTACATCTCCTCCTAAGTTGGTATTTGAAAATAGCAAATCCATGAAATTTCGATTAGCTATATTATGATTTTCCAGAATTTCTTCAAGGTGGGCAGAGTACTCGTGATGTATCACACCACCTTCAACAATGGTAAATAGACCCTGCAACATATTCGCCATCATTGTTGCGATATCATTATTTTTCTGTTGGAGTTCAGCTGTTCTGGCTTTAATTCTTTCTTCTAATGTACGGTTTTGCTCTTCTATCACTTCACGCATGTGGATATTTTTTATCGTAGTGACTAAAGAACCTGATATTGCTGAAGCGAACTCATAATCGCTATCTTCAAAATTAACTGTCTTAACTTCCCCTGAGAAATTCATGACACCAATTAAAATATCTTTATCAACTAAAGGCACGCATAATAATGCTCTTCCAGGTTGTGGTTGATCAGGATTAACAAAGTTGGCATCTTTAGATGTATCCGGTACGTAAATAATTTTCTGGCTTTCAGCAGCTTTCCCTAATACCCCCTCACCAATCGCAAATGTTCCAGGTTTATTGTCCGAGTCAATTTCTTTAGGGGGATAAAAAGCTTTTACTACTAACCTATCATCTTTATTCTTTAAATAAACCGATCCTTGTGCAACACCAACTTGATCATGCATTGCAGCTAAAACCTCCTCAAGTGCTTTAGTTCTATCAACCGTTGCGGCTAAAATTTCACCAGTATGATTCAATTTAGCCAAGTCCTCCATTTTCTTTTTGATAGATTTTCTCATGGAGTTGAAATTCTGTGAAGCTAACAAGATAAGAATAATCCATCCAATCAATGCCGTCTGACTCCCCAGACTAACCGCATTCACTACTTCTGATTGTTGCTCATTAAATTGGAAATCTGCAGCTTTAAGTAGTAAGTCAAATTCATCAATCGTTTTTCTTGCAAACTCACCTGATGATTGTAATTCTTCAAAAGCTAAAGTTGTTTGTTCAACCTGAGCTATTTTATATTGCACTAACGAGTGCTCTCCATTAACAGCTTTATTTCTCAAATCATCAACATTTTTTAAAAATATTTTCCATAAGTCTTCAGCACCAACTTCTATGACCCAGGAAGCCATATAATCGATTCTAGGAGTCATTCCGCTTAATGAAGATTCTATATCTTCATTTGAAGTGCTTAATTGCTCAAGCGTAGTGAGAGCATTGATCTCTTTAAGTGCAGTCATAATACCAAACAAATCACCACTAACTCGGGAAGCGGAACCCTCAATTAATTCCATGGTTTTTGCATGCTCTGAAGTAGCATCAAAGAAAGTGATATCATCTAAAGCTGCAAGTGCATCATCAAGATCATTCAAAAAAGAATTTAATTCATCTTGTGCTAATGCTTGTTGATTCAATAATTCCAATTTGGCTTTAAACATTTTAGCAACAGCCTTGTTATAATTCCGATATTCCTGTTTTGCTAAACTCGTATGTTTAGACATTTGCTTATCTTTTTTAACTAGTTCTTCTAAATCGCTAAACTGCTCTAAAAATGTTTTCCCAGCCAGGTTATAGTCTTTAGTAAATTGGTTAATCTCTTCTGTGTTAAGTGCGTTATAACCCGAAGTGCTTAATTTTGCCTGTTTTAATAAAACGATCTGAACTTTATTACTTTGCTTTAACACCGGAACTGCACTTTCATTAACTCTGGCTGTTGAATCTCCAATATCATTCAGATTAAACAAAGACATTGCGCTGGAAAGAGAAAGTAATACTATTATGACCACAAAGCCTATCCAGACTTTTTGATTAAAATTCAATTTCAAAAGATTCATGCATTCTTTCCAGATAAATAGAATATTAAGGACTTATATTAGATCACATCACATAACAATTATTATGGTTCAAGATTGGATTATCGCAAGCTGATACCCTTTCTTTTTACAAATGCCAGCCATTTAAATAGCTCAATAAGCAAAAAAGCTCTGAAAATCAATGAAATAAAAGCTTGTATCAGCTTGAAAGGGAAATTTACTCTGATTTGCAAGATTTGAGAGAATTTATGATATCTCTAGCTGCCTGACGACCATCGGCAATGGCATTAACAACCAAATCTGCCCCTCTAACCATATCTCCACCCGCAAAAAATCCACTAGAGCTGGTTTGCTGAGGATAAGAGTTTTGTTCAAGGTTAGCCTGATTTACCGATGCAACTTGCTGCTGGTGAGATTGCCGGTTATCTGGATGTTCCAGAAAATCTTGTGCATTTCCTGCAACCACTCCGGTAATCACTCTACCATCTGCCTGTAATTGAATGTTGAAATCTTTGAGCCAGTTTGGTGGACTGGGTTGAAATCCAAAAGCGATGATAATAACATCAGCTTCCACCAGTTGTTCACTGTTCATATCTGCTTTAAACTTCCCTATCCCTTGCCCAGAATCAGTTTCAGGCTTCATATCCACTACTTTAATGGCTGATACTTTACCATCAACTTGTTCAATTGACAGGGGTTGTTTCTGAAAAATAAACTTAACCCCTTCTTCTGAGGCATTTATTACTTCTTGCCTGGAGCCTGGCATTGAATCCTTATCTCTTCTATACATGCAAACTACAGATTTAGCTTGCTGACGTACTGCCGAACGGACACAATCCATTGCGGTATCCCCGCCGCCCAACACAATCACTCGTTTGTTTTTCAGGTCGTGGTATTTGTAATCATCTAATTGAAATTGCTGTTGTTCATTAACATTGCCTATTAAATAATCCAGGGCATATAAGACACCCTCTACATCTCGACCAGGCAATCCGCCATCCATACTCTGATAACTACCTGTTGCCAGGAATACAGCATCATACTGTTGATGTAATTGCGCAATATCCAGATCTTTACCAATTTCAACATTCAGCCGAAACTCGATTCCCATAGTTTCTAATATTTCACGTCTCTTCCTGACTATCTCTTTATCAAGTTTAAACCCGGGGATCCCAAAAGTTAATAATCCGCCAATTTCAGGGTATTTATCATAAACAACGGCTTTTATTCCTGATCGAGTAAGCAATTCTGCACAACCTATACCAGCAGGTCCTGCTCCGACGATGGCAACACTTTTACCGTTATATTGGACTTTAGATAGGCCAGGTTTCCAGCCTTGTGCAATAGCATGATCACTAATATTTTTTTCAATAGCGCCAATGGTTATAGCACCAAAGCCTGTATTTAAAGTACAGGCTTGTTCACATAACCTGTCTTGAGGGCAAACCCTGCCACATATTTCCGGCAATGGATTTGTCTGATGCATGAGTTCTGCGGCATCATTGAGTTTGAGATTTTGAGTCAATTTTAACCAATCAGGTATGTAGTTGTGTAGTGGGCATTTCCACTCACAATAGGGATTGCCGCAATCCAGGCAACGAGACGCCTGTTGAGCCAATTCCTCAGGTGCAGCAGAGATATAAATTTCATCAAAATCTTTATTGCGTTGTGCTGAAGCCCGTTTATTAGTAACTTTTCTTGGGGTGTCGATAAACGATAATAGATTATCCGTTTTATTATTTTTCATTGACCAACCTCACGGGTAAAGCTTGAGTTTGGCGGCTCAGGGTTTCTTTAGGAATAACTAACATAAAATAATCAATATAATTATCCAGATTTTGAAGGACTTTCTTAGACCATCTACTAGAGGTATGTAATATTTGCGCTTCTAAAAGCTGTACAATTGTAGTTCTGCTAATATTTAAACTCGCTGCTAAGACTCTATTACTCATAACCTCAACCATTGAACATACCTGGATATGCTCCATATTGCATTGGTTACTAAAATGCTCGTCAAGATCTAAAACAAGTGCAATTCCTCCGGTCATACCTGCCCCAAAATTTTCCCCAACCGGGCCAAGAATAAGAACAATGCCTCCCGTCATATATTCACAACCATGATCACCTATACCTTCAACAACGGCTGTAGCTCCAGAATTACGTACAGCAAATCGTTCCCCAGCTTGTCCTGCCACATATAATTCTCCTCCACTGGCGCCATAAAGACAGGTATTTCCAATAATGGTACTTCGGCTTGGCACATAACTGATGTTTTCTGGCGAAAAAATACTGATCCTGCCTCCTGACATTCCTTTACCCACATAATCATTAGCGTCACCTTCCAGGCGTAGTTGCATTCCAGGATAATTCCAGGCGCCAAAGCTCTGTCCAGCAATCCCCAAAAAATTAAGTTTCAAAATCACCGAGTTGTCAGTTGTATCCAAAACATCCTCACTCGCAAGAAAGCCCGCTAATGCAGCACCAACCGATCGATCATAATTGTGGATCGTGGCTTCTAGTTCAAAAACTTCAACAACATTAAGCCGATTTTTAAAAGCCTTTAATATTTGTTGGTTAAGCACGCCTTTATCAAAACAGGGATTTCTTAATCCCATGTAATGACAAGCTCCATTAGAGGGTCTTTTGGCAGCATCCAGGATCACTTGCAATTGTAAGTGGTTTTGTTTGTCTGATGTTCCTTGTGAAAGCTGGAGAAGATCGGTTCTACCAATTAATTCATTTAAGGATTTTATTCCGAGCTGTTGCAGCCATTGCTGTGTTTCTTCTGCCACAAAACTAAAATAATTCATCACTTTTTCAGGAAGTCCATGGTAATGATTTTCTCTTAGATTTTTGTTTTGTGTGGCAATACCGGTAGCACAATTATTTAAATGGCAAATGCGTAAATATTTGCATCCCAGAGCAACCATTGGCCCCGTCCCAAAACCAAAACTATCAGCTCCCAATATGGCGCCTTTAATAACATCTAACCCTGTTTTAAGCCCCCCATCAACCTGTAAGCACACACGATCTCTTAAACCATTTTCGATTAACGCCTGATGAACTTCACTTAAACCTATCTCCCAGGGAGTGCCAGCATATTTGACGGAAGTTAACGGACTTGCAGCAGTCCCACCATCATAGCCCGAAACAGTAATCAGATCAGCGTGAGCCTTTGCCACACCAGCGGCTATAGTACCAACACCTGGACCCGAAACCAGCTTGACAGATATTAACGCTGATGGATTAACTTGCTTTAAATCAAAAATCAATTGGGCAATATCTTCGATGGAGTAGATATCGTGATGTGGAGGCGGAGAAATCAAGGTTACCCCAGGTACAGAATTTCTTAATTTTGCAATTTCCAAAGTCACTTTATTGCCAGGAAGCTGTCCTCCTTCACCGGGTTTTGCCCCCTGAGCAATTTTAATTTGTAGAACATCGGCATTGACTAAATATTTAGCGTTTACGCCAAACCTTCCAGATGCAACCTGTTTGATCCTGGAATTTTTTTCGGTGTTAAAACGACTCGGATCTTCTCCACCCTCACCACTATTTGAACGCCCACCCAAACGATTCATGGCAACTGCTAAAGCTTCATGCGCTTCGGGACTCAAAGCACCTATTGACATACCCGCTGAATCGAATCTTTTGTAGAGACTTTCTTTGGATTCTATTTCATCTAACTCTATTTTTTCTGATTTAGATGAATTGTCAGCTAACTTTAATCTCATTAAATCTCTAAGTGTTGAAATTGGTCGCTGATTAACTGTATCTGCAAATTTCTGGTAATCTGAATATAACCCAGTAGTCACGGCAAGTTGCAGTTGTGTCACAACATCCGGGTTATAACAATGATATTCCCCACCATAAACAAATTTAAGGATCCCACTTCTCTCAATTGGAAGATCTGAGCCCCAGGCATTAGCAACACTAACTAACACATCATTATGTAAATCTTTAAAAGTAGCCCCTCCAATTCTGCAAGGCATTGCTGGAAAACAAAGTTCACTCACAGCATGATCCAGACCTACAATCTCAAAAAGACAAGCGCCACGATAGCTACCTATGGTTGAAATACCCATTTTTGAAAGTATTTTAAGAAGCCCTTTATTAATACCTTTGAGATAATTTTTGCGAGCTGTAATCAATTCATCGACCAATTGCCCTTCAAGCGATAACTGATTAATAATTTGTAGCGCCAAATATGGGTAGATAGCTGTTGCACCGACTCCAATGAGCACAGCAAAATGATGGGGATCCCTCACTGTTGCTGTTTCAACAATAAGATTAACATCACATCTTAAGCCTTCTTTTATTAACCTCTGATGTACCGCACCTGTTGCCAGAGAAGCATGAATTGGCATTGTTGACTCATTAATATCCCTATCGGTTAATTGCAAGATCACACAGCCGTTTTTAACCAGTTCAACCGCTCGATCACAAACGGCGGTAAGAGCTGTGTTCAAATTTGCATCAATAGAATAATTAATAGAAAGTGACTGAAATTGATAATAAGTCTGATCTAAAGATTTAAGCTGTTGAAGTTTGGCATAATTAAGGACAGGAGCAGAGATAATGACTCGGTAAGATAATCCATTAGTTTCCTGAAATATATTGTGCTCACGCCCAAAACAGGTTTCAAGCGACATCACAGACTTTTCTCTTAAAGAGTCAATGGGAGGGTTCGTCACCTGTGCAAATTGTTGACGGAAATAATCATAAAGACTTCTACTTTTTTGAGACAAAACTGCAAACGGTGTATCGTCTCCCATAGAAAACGTACCTTCTTGTGCATCGTTGGCAATTACTTTAATAACTTGCTCTTTCTCTTCGACACTAACGCCAAACAAATGTGAAAAAATCGGTAATTTTTCTATGTTTTCTTCAATGTAGTATTGTGCACCCTTTTTTTCCAAATCCACATTACTTCTCAAACGAATGGTATTTTCTCTTAGCCAAGCAAGGTAGGGATGGCGAATTTTCAACATGTCATCGATTTTACCGGAACGCCAGATTTTTCCACTTGAAACATCTGCCGCCAGCATTTCACCGGGTCCAATTCTACCCTTTTCGATAACATTTTCTTCTTTGTAATCCCATACACCTATTTCAGAGGCAACGGTTAAGACTCTATCTTTAGTAATGACATAACGCGCAGGCCTTAAACCATTCCTATCAATATTACAGGCAATTTTTTCACCATTTGTCATGACAATGCCTGCAGGTCCATCCCAGGGTTCCATGTGCATAGAATTAAATTCATAAAAAGCTCGTAAATCAGGATCCATTGCACTCCGATTGGCCCAGGCAGGCGGAATCAACAGACGCAAAGCTCTAAATATATCCATGCCTCCAGCCAATAAAACCTCGAGCATATTGTCCAGGGATGAAGAATCAGAACCTGATTGGTTCACCAATTGTTGTAGACTGGGTAAATCGGGTAAAAGTGGCGTAAAAAACTTACTTTTTCTGGCAACAGACCAACTTCTATTGGCTGAAATGGTATTAATTTCTCCATTATGAGCCAGAAATCTAAAAGGTTGCGCATATTTCCATAGCGGTAAGGTATTGGTTGAGAATCTCTGATGAAACAGGCAGATTGCACTTTTCATTTTTGGATGAGCAAGTTCCGGATAAAAAGTACTTAAATTTTTTGGTATTACCAGGCCCTTATAAACAATCATTAAGCTGGATAAAGATGCCACGTAATAATAGTCATCATCTGTTACTCGTTCTGCAGCTCGACGTCTTGCCATAAACAAACGTCTTTCTAAATCATATCTCTGCCAACCTGGCGGCGCCGTAACAAATACCTGTTCAATATTTGGAAGAGTTTTCAGGGCATCTTTGCCGCATACATCTTTATCAATGGGAACTTTTCTCCACCCGGAAACACTGATAGTTTCCTTAGTTAATTCATCCTCCAGAATTTGACGACATCTAGCTGCTTTGATGGGATCAGGGTTTAAAAAGATTTGTCCTATGGCAAAACGATGTCCTAGTGAAAAACCAAGATGTTTGGCAAGCTCTCTAAAATATGGTTTAGAAAGTTGAATAGAGATCCCACAGCCATCTCCGGTCTTTCCATCAATAGCAACTGAACCTCTATGGGTCATTCTGATCAGAGCAGTGATTGCAGTTTTGATTAATCTCTGAGCAGGTTTACCATCAAGTTGTGCTATTAGTCCAAACCCACAACTATCTTTTGCCTGAGATGAATGATACAGCCCCATAAAACCCTCTAAGTCATTTATTTAAATTACGTTTTAACTTATTGTTAAGAAGTCCTATTATTCAGTTATCCTATATATAGCATGGTATGTTCTTTTCCCCAAAGTGAACACATTATCATACTGGATAAAACTATAACAAGTATAGAATATTACTCATAAAGAGGGGGATTTTCCTGCCCTGTAGCGTTTAAAACAGAAAATATAAAGTATTTTATATGGATGATTAAGATAGTGGCAAAAAAAGCTTAAACCCAACCTTGCTCCTTGAGGTATCACGGGTATAAGCATGACTCAAACGGATATAGCCTACAATAGTTTCTGTAATTAATACGTATGCATCAAACTAGAATTGATATTAGAAATATAGATAAGTGAGTTGTTTTTTAAGCGGAATTAAGTCCATAAGTAACATTTTACTATTCAGTCATCGATACTGTATGAACTTAAAGTCGAAGTGTAAAACACATTAAACCAACTGAATTTAAAATCAGTGATTGTGGCCGTGATTGTGCTCCATTTTATGCTCTTTCATGTTGTGTTCTTTCATCTTGTGTTCAGATGATTTACCCACATTCATCATTTCATCTATTTGATTGACCATCTTTGCTAGCCGCTCTTTTTGAGCCGCATCAGGCTTATGTTGTAGACTGTGTAAAATTTTAGCCATATCTTTAAGCATATGCATGGTCATCATATGGCTATGGTGATGCATCTTTGCATGTTCTTTATCCATTCCCCCCATTTTGGGTTTACCTTCTCCTGCATGTAGCAAACTGAAAGGGATAAGTGAAAATAATGCTATTGTAATAGTTTTTTTTAAGTTGAACATTTAATACCTCATTTTTATTATGGTGTTTTATATTTCACCGGCTTCTTATTTTAACTGATTTATTCAGGTTTCATAAACTTTAAAGTCATTCTGTCACTTTCACCAATTTTTAGATATTTTTCCCGGTCTTTATCACCTCCTCTTAGAGAAGGGGGTAGACTAAATACACCATTAACATGATCGGTGTTATCTTTGGGGTTAGCATTGACCTCAGATTTTGCAACTAAAATGAAACCTGCATTTTGAGCTTGTTTTATAACGGTTGCTTCATCAGCGTAACCACTTTCCCCAAGTGGATCTGCTGGAAGATGACGATTTCGTCTATGATCTACCATCCCTAAAATCCCGCCTGGCTTTAATGATTTAAAAAAAGCATCAAAATATGTCTGTGGAGGGTATTTGTAAAACTTAAGAAAGCCATGTGCCCTGAAGACCAAAATCATATCCATATTAGTTTCAGAATCTTTTATGATGCCTGGGTATTGGCTGGATGAGCGGACTTTTACATGCTCTCCAGTGCTTGAAGTACTCAACAATGGCTCAAGAATATCATCCCACCAACCGCCACCTGGATAAATATCCATAACTTTCATGTAAGGTTCGATGCCAAAAAAAGTTAACACTTCATAAGGGTGGCGGTATTTATCCCGCTTAAGCTTTCTTTCCGGCCGTTTTGAGATGATTTGTGAAAGTTTTTCCTGAGTTTCAGTAATCGATGGTTTCGATTCTAAGGAAAAAGCGTTTCGATTATCCCCTAAAAACAGAAATATGAGTGTGAATAGTGTGGTTACGATAAAAGATCTGTTGGCCATAATAAGTTTACCCCAGGTTTGTAGTCATCCACATATTCAAATAGTTGTGAGTTGACATAGTTACCCAATTTGTTTAGTTAACCTGAACTCGGGATAAGAGTAGTCAAAAAACTATTAAATATTAGTAAGTTACAAATACTTTATAGCTAACATGATGTTATCACAGGGTTCAAATCTGTCCAGTGCAAATATTTTAGTGGTTATCAAGGCGAACTAGCGTAGCAATAGCCGGCTATTGGTAGCTAGTTCAACGCAGAGAGCCGCTAAAATAGTTGTGCTGGGTGGCTGCTCTTATCCCGAGCTCAGGTTAGTTAAGAAATCAATCGCTTTATCAACATTGATATTAAACCCATTGTAGATCACTTTTCTTTCAGGATTTATTAAAATAATCCAGGGTGTACCACCCACACGATAATCTAGCATCATCTTTGGATTTTTATGTGTTTTCGGGTTGCCTGGATGGTGTCCCATGGGAATTTTCAAATCATATTCAAGCTGTATTTTTCTAATTTTATCCAAAGTGTTGCTATGAAAACCCTCAAATACTGTTTGAATTCCAGCAATTGCAATTTTTGGATTTTCAGAAAAAGCATTAGAAAAATCACGTAAAGCAGGCAAACCATGTGAACGGCATCCAGGACACCAATTTTGAAAACATTCTAATATAATCCACTTATCGGGATGTTGAGCTAACGAGAAAGTTGTTTGTTTTCCATCTTTATCTATCCAGTAATCAACTTCTAGTTCCGGGGCTCTCTGATCAATTATGCCGCTTTTTGAAGCAGACAATGCAGAAAAAGGAAGGGATAAAGCTACTGAAGTATACATCCCCATTTTCAACAATTGACGGCGAGAAAGCCTGTCAACTGTAAAATCATTTAAATATTTCATACCACTGTGACGACTTTTTTTTGTAAACGTTGCATTTTATATCCCCTCTCAGTGACTAAATAACCTGATGAAGTATGTCTGATTAAGGTTTTTCTAACCTCTCTATATGAATTTTATCCAGTCCGTAGTATATTTTCTGTCAGAAAAATATAAAATCACCACTGATTCTCATTTTTATCAGTAAATTTTTGTTATTTTTTGCGGCATTTTTTTAATGACAGTATCTTTTAATTTGACTAACTCTTTATTTAACAAGAGAGGGAGTGACAATTGCTGAAAAATCGTGCGCTCATTGTAGATGACTCTAAAACTGCCTGTCAGGTAATGGAAAAAATGCTCAGACAAAATGGTATTGAATCTGATAGCTGTTATAACGGCCAAGAAGCACTTGATTACCTGAAACACCATACACCCAGCATTATATTCATGGATCACACCATGCCAGGGATGAATGGACTTGAAGTCGTTAAAATACTTAAAAAAACACCGAATACGGCAACTATCCCCGTCCTGATGTTTACTGCAAAAAGCGGTGAAGTTTATTGTAGTCAGGCAAGAGCCTTAGGTGCCATTGATGTATTACCTAAGAAGCTAGAACAAAAGCATATCGAACAGGCCTTGACGCAACTTGGAATGATGCCTTCACAAAAGTCACACTCTCAGGCAAATGACTTTCTGAATTCAGGTTACGAAGACATTAATATTGATGAAGATCTTACGTTCACCTCACCCCAGGCAATTGAGGAAATCGTACAAAAAGCTATCTCAAACACTTTTAAGTCAATTTTACGCCCTCATATTAGCGAGCGAATGTATGTTGGATTTGCAGAACAAAACGAAACACAAAAAATTCAGCAAAATCAACATATTAAAAAGCTTTCACATGAATTCCATTCGAAATTATCAGTTCTAAATGAGAGTGTTGGCAATCTTGCTGAATCTTTTCAGGAAGGTTTCAATTTACAAGCATCTAAAAACACCTCTCGGCACTCAACACTCATTTATACTCTAGTGGTATTTTTTGCAGGATTAGGAGCCAGCAATTGGTTGTTATGGAAGCAAAATAATGAGCTTGTAGACAGACAAAAACAATTTGCAAGCACGACAACAAATTTAACATCGCAATTATCGGAACTTAAAGAGGAACTCAAACAGGAACAAAAAAACTTAAACACTGATACCATTGCACGGTTAAACCAGATAACAGCTTCAAGAGTTGCAGCAAAGGTTCCTTCAGGAGAGATATTTGAAAAAATAAACCTTGGAGAATGGGAGCCTACAATTCATGCATTTTCTGCTACAACAGCTAAAAATTATACCTTTTTCTTAAAACCAGATGGCAGCATTGTCGATTATGTTCCAACTTCATTTTATTTAGAAAAAAATTGTTTTGGCGAAGCCTTTGTGGAGCCAAGCCCAGGGAAAGTTTTCAGATCAGGCCTTAAACAATTATGGTACGCAGGGCTTGATGAATCTACTCAATATATTACGCCTTTATCTCAAAAGCATGGAAATGAAAAATGCCAAACATACGCAGGAGAGGCTATTAATTTACAACCATTACTGAAAAATGATACTTCTGTTACAGGCGTTGAAATAAGAAGGTATTCACTTAATTTTTCTTTTACTGAATAAAGTTATAAGGTTCGACAGGTGAACATACATACTCGTTATCCATCCATAATCTTGTAAATAATAAAAAAGCGGCATATCAGCCGCTTTTTTGTATCTAGATACCCATTTCATTCAGCCATTCAACCATTCAACCATTCAGACTCAGCATGGCCTTTTTCAATTTAGGATTAACAGGGTACTCTCCTAACCAGGCTCTGAGAAATGCCTGATAAAATGTCTTCCCGGGAATTTGAGAAATAACCTGGCCATTGACTGAAACCCTGGTTCCGGTGGTTGGAATATAATCAATCCATAGTTCATCACCATGATTGATTGGATGATCCTTCCAAATTTGATGAAAAATCTTTATCTCTTTTTCCAGAGATGAAATGATTTCAGGTGGGTTATTAATCACCATGCCTTGATCTATGTTTCTGATCATGATTTCAGGAGAAATGGAACTGGCTTTACAATAAAATAAAACTCTTTTAGGCCCTTCATCTGTCAGAATGTCTTCAAGATTATGTGTTTTATTTTCAAGATACAAACCGCCTACATAAATATCATGTGAGGCTTTTCGTTTAATAGTGGCACCATTTAAACGAATGGGATTTAATTCAGGAGATAATCGAATAACTTCTTTGAGGTTAATACCACCAAAATCTCTGGCAACGCTTTCACCGCAGGAGATACTGAATAAAATTATTAAACAGTAACGGATTATAGGTTGCATAAGTTTTTTTACTCCACATATGGCTAAATCCGTTTACAAATTACAAATAATTTTAAATTTAACAGCTAGAGATTACCTATTATAAGACAACTTTTCAAGGACATAGTTCTCGTTTAAGCTTACTTTTTGTCCCAGATCAGCTTATTATGCCAACCAGTTAGTAAAAAGTGTCGTTTATCAATGATATCAATGAGGAATATTATGAAAATCAATAATAAAATTCTCGCCGTTTCTATTAGTTTGCTGATGACAACGGTGTTGAGCGCATGTCAAAAAGAAAATAATCATCAAAAAATCGAGACAAAAGCAACTGTTGTTCAACCAGATGCCTCAAGCAAGTCCCATTCAATAGAAGTTACAGTAAAAGACGCTGAAAATTTTATTATGGAAGCCGAGAAAACTCTCGCTGATATGACTGTTTATTCAGCAAGAACAGCCTGGTTACAATCAAATTTCATTAATACGGATTCCATGGCTGTTGCCGCAAGAGCCAATAGGGATTTCACAGCCATCACAGTAAAGATGGCTAATGAAGCCAGAAAATATAATAAATTAGATCTACCGGCCGAACTTCATCGAAAAATGGAGGCGCTTAAATTGGCTCTAACTTTACCCGCACCCATGGATGAAGCCAAAAATGCAGAATTAGCCGAGATCACTTCTTACCTTGAGGGTGCATACGGTGCAGGTAAATATTGTCCTGAGACTGAAGGTTCTGAATGTAAAGACTTAGGACAATTATCTAACACCATTGCCACTTCAAAAGACCCGGCTGAACTGCTTGAAGCCTGGCAAGGCTGGAGAACCATCGCTAAACCAATGCGAAAACGATATATCAAGATGGTAGAACTGGCCAACGAAGGTGCCAAAGATCTCGGATATAAAGATCTGGGAGCCATGTGGCGCTCAAAGTACGATATGAAACCCGATGCTTTCGCTACAGAAATGGATCGAGTATGGACTCAGGTTAAACCTTTATATAACTCACTTCATTGTTATGTCAGAGATCAACTAAACACTGAATATGGTGATGAAATTGTTTCTAAAACCGGGGCAATTCCTGCTCATCTATTAGGTAATATGTGGGCTCAATCATGGGGTAATGTCTATGATAGTGTTAAACCCGAAACTGATGCCAATAGCCTTGATCTGACTAAGATCCTCCATGAAAATGGATATACTTTCAAAGAAGGTGATCGCAAAGGTGAACTTGAAGCCGCAAAGAAAATGGTCTCAACTGCTGAAAACTTTTTTGTTTCTTTAGGTTTTGAAAAATTACCTGCAACCTTCTGGGAAAGATCTTTATTTATTAAACCACAAGATCGAGAAGTGGTTTGCCATGCTAGTGCCTGGGATATAGACAACAAAGATGATCTGCGAATCAAAATGTGTATTAAAATGGATGCTGAAGATTTTTCTACCATCCATCATGAATTAGGCCACAATTTTTATCAAAGAGCCTACAAAGACCAAAGTCCTCTATTTCAAGGTAGTGCCAATGATGGCTTCCATGAAGCAGCCGGCGATTTGATAGCATTGAGTATTACACCTGAATATCTTAAGAAAATTGGTCTTATTGAAGAACTACCCAAAACAGATAATGCTGTACCCCAGTTATTACGACAGGCATTAGATAAAGTAGCCTTCTTACCCTTCGGTCTTATGGTAGATAAGTGGCGTTGGCAGGTTTTCAGCGGTGAAGTTGACAGTGGACATTACAATGAAGCCTGGTGGAAGTTAAGAGAACAATATCAAGGTGTTAAAGCTCCTACAGCAAGAACTGAAGATGATTTCGATCCTGGTGCTAAATATCACATACCAGGTAACACGCCTTATGCGCGTTATTTCCTTGCACATATTCTCGAATTCCAGTGGCACAGAGATCTTTGCCGCAGCAGTGGTTACAAAGGACCTCTCCACCTTTGTTCCATCTATGGAGACAAAGAAGCAGGTGCAAAAATCAAGAAAATGTTTGAGATGGGCGCATCAAAACCATGGCCTGAAGCACTAGCTGTTATTGGTGGTTCCGGTGAAATGGATGCTACCGCTGTTATCGAATATTTTGAGCCTTTAAAAACCTGGCTTGATGGAAAAAATCAGGGTAAAAGCTGTGGTTGGTAAAGTTATTTATTAGACTAAGTTTATTATAAAAATAAAATGCCAGTCATCTTCAGATAGCTGGCATTTTTTTATCTCAATAGGAATATCTCCAGTTTACAAACAATATCTGGAGCTAGAACTCCAAAGCCAACCTAAATCCTTGATTAATAGCTCTTTTGGCATCTAATTCAGCCGCCACATCGGCACCACCAATCAAATGGAGTTGTGATGAAAGCCCTAATTCTTTAAGTTGGTTATACAGCACCGTATTAGATAATTGCCCTGAACAGAGAATAACATTGTCAACTTCCAGGATTTCAACGGCATCATTTCTTTTGATATGTAAGCCTTGATCATCTACTTTTAAATACTCGACACCCGGCATATTTACAACTTTTCGGTGTTTTAAACTTGTACGATGGATCCAGCCAGTGGTTTTACCCAGATTTTTCCCTAAACGAGTGGCTTTCCTTTGCATAAGTGTCACTTGACGCGGCGAAGCTTCAAATGCAACTGACTCTGCAAGTCCACCGGCATGATCGAATTCGGTATCTATCCCCCACTCTTTTAACCATCTGGGCAAATCCAAAGTGGATGAACTACCGGGTTCGGTGAGATACTCGGCAACATCATAACCAATTCCACCAGCCCCAATAATGACGACTTTTTCGCCCACCGTTTGTTTATCTCTTAATACATCAAGATAAGTCATCACCTTTGAATGCTCGATCCCTTCAAAATCAGGAATACGAGGTTTTACCCCTGTCGCCATTACTATCTCATCATATTGATTGTCTTTAAAATGCTCTACCCCAATCTCATGACCCAACTTCAATTCGACGTTATGAATTTCAATCTGTTTTTTAAAATAACGAATTGTTTCATTGAATTCTTCTTTACCAGGCACTTGTCTGGCAACATTGAGTTGCCCACCAATGTCATTTGCTTTATCAAATAGAGTAACTTTATGTCCTTGCTCAGCCGCTGTAACTGCGCAAGACAGCCCTGCGGGTCCTGCACCAACAACTGCTACAGACTTTACAGACATCGTGGGTTTAATGACTAATTCTGTTTCGTAACAGGCACGAGGATTTACCAGACAAGTCGCTCTTTTATTGGCAAAAACATGATCCAGACAGGCTTGATTACAACCAATACAGGTATTAATTTCATCGGCTCTTGATTCCCTGGCTTTTTTTACAAAATCAGCATCTGCCAACAATGGTCTGGCCATGGACACCATATCAGCCTGATTAGAAGATAAAATTTCTTCAGCTATATGCGGCATATTGATACGATTAGTTGTAACTAATGGTATTTTCACTTCTGGTTTAAGCTTGGCCGTTACCCAGGAAAATGCGCCCCTTGGAACCATGGTTGCAATAGTCGGAACCCTCGCCTCATGCCAGCCAATACCAGTATTAATTATAGTTGCACCAGCATGTTCAATGGCTTTTGCCAGTTCAACAACTTCAGGCCAAGTTGAGCCACCTTCCACCAAATCAAGCATGGAAAGCCGATAAATTATAATAAAATCATTGCCAACGGCAGCTCTTGTCTGTTTTACTATTTCAACAGCAAATCGCATTCTGTTGTGATAACTACCGCCCCATTGGTCATCTCTTTTATTGGTTCTTTCAGCAATAAACTGATTAATGAGATAACCTTCTGATCCCATTATTTCAACACCATCATAACCCGCATATCTCGCCAATTCTGCACATCTAACAAAATGAGCAATGGTTTTAGCAACTCGGCTGCTACTCATGGCTTTTGGTTTAAAAGGTGTAATAGCAGACTTTATTGCACTGGGCGCTTTACTAAAGGGATGATAAGCATAACGACCGGCATGTAATATTTGCATGGCAATTAAACCACCTGAGCGATGTACTTCATCTGTAACCACTTGATGTTTTTTAGCTGTCCTTTTATTACTTAACTGACTGCCAAAAGGTGTTAAACGACCAGTTCTATCTGGTGCTATTCCCCCTGTTACCATCAAACCCACGCCACCTTCTGCCCTTTCTTTATAAAAAGCAGCCATTTTATCATAACCCTTTCTCTCTTCTTCAAGGCCGGTATGCATTGACCCCATCAGCACTCGATTTGGTAGAGTTACAAATCCCAGATCAAGGGGTTCTAATAGATGCGGATATTTTGATGACATAAGTTTTTCGCTCTTAACTTGGTATGACCAGTAGTGTAGCTAACACTGTGACACAGTACAAGTTCACACATTTGATTACATTTTGATATGTTTTAAGTGTAGAACTAGAAGTAGGTTTTGTGAAAAGGTATCATAGACTAATACAATGTTCTTATTTATAGCAACTGAAGGGAAAACGATATAATGACCGACGTACCTAGAAAAAACTTTCTGATCCGACTTATCTCCGGTTTCTGGAGGTTCCTGGATAGAGGGTGGCATGCAGCCCTTAATATCATCTTTTTGTTTATTTTAATTGCATTGGTGAGCTCTATTTTTTCTAAAAAAGAGACTGTTATCCCAAAAGGTGCTGCTTTAATAATCAATCCTCAAGGATTCATTGTTGAGCAAAAAGACTTTGTTGATCCCATTGATAAAGCCCTTCAGGAAGCCACTGGAAACACGCGTCCAACTCAAACTGAATTAAGAGATATCCTTGATGCACTGGAAAATGCTGCTGAAGATAGCCGTATAAATGGAGTTATTATCAATACCAGTAATATGACGGGTGGAGGCATGTCAAAACTACAAGCCATTGGTGAGGCCATCCAGGAATTTAAGAAAAGCGGCAAACCGGTACTCGCTCGTTCAACTTTTTATGGTCAAAGCCAATACTACCTTGCTTCTTTTGCTGATGAAATTTCAATGGATCCCATGGGAGCCGTTATTTTAGAAGGATTTGGTCGTTTCAGAACCTATTTTAAAAGCTTCCTGGATCTGGTGGGTGTTAAATATCATATATTTAAGGTTGGAACTTTTAAATCTGCGGTAGAACCCTATTTATATGACGGTATGTCTGATAATGCCAAGGAAGCCAATCTGTTATGGTTAGGCGTGCTTTGGGATGCTTACAAAAATGATGTTGCAAATGCCAGAGGACTAAGCAATGGTGATATTGAGTCCTACGTGGTCAATTACCCTGAAACTATTAAAACTGCAAAGGGTGATAATGCACAGGTAGCCCTTGATGCCAAATTAGTCTCTGAATTAAAAGATGACATTGAATATTTAGCTGCCATGGTTGAAAAATTCGGTGCGAATAAAGAGGAAGATAGCTATAAACAAGTCAACATGAAGGCTTATTTAAAAGCCATTCGTCCTCCCATTGAAATTTCAGGTTCCAAGGCCAATAAAGTTGCCCTGATAACGGCTAAAGGCTCTATATTAGATGGCGAACAACCTGAAGGTAACATTGGTGGAAGAAGTCTGGCCAAACTTATCAAAAAAGCCCGATTAGATGATGATGTTAGAGCCGTGGTACTCAGAGTTGACTCTCCTGGTGGAAGTGCCTTTGCTTCTGAAATTATTCGAAGAGAAATTTTAGCGCTCAAAGCCGCAGGAAAAAAAGTTGTTGTTTCTATGGGAACCTACGCTGCATCTGGTGGGTATTGGATTTCTGCTGATGCCGATCAAATTTGGGCAAGACCGACCACCATCACTGGCTCAATCGGTATATTTGGTATGTTCCCCACTATTGAACAACCACTTAACAAATTCGGCATACACCGAGATGGAGTAGGTACAACTCCTCTGTCAGGCGCTTTTAGCATTGCATCTCCTCTTAAACCAGAAGTTGGAGAAGTTATTCAACAAATTATTAATCATGGTTATGATAACTTCCTGAATATTGTGGCCAACGGCAGGAATATGACTGTCGAAGATGTTGACAAAATAGCTCAGGGACGCGTTTGGTCTGGCCTGGACGCCAAAAGACTCGGTCTTGTTGATGAACTGGGTTCACTGCAAGATGCTATTGAATCTGCGGCTAGCATGGCTGATTTAGGTGAAAGTTATGAACTCATTAGAATCAGAAAAGAGTTAACACCTGATCAAAAATTGATGAAGCAATTATTAGAAAAATCACAGGTTCAAAGCCTCATCAAAACTCAGTTGCTATCCCACAATAATCTATTTACTAAGTTAACCAGTAAGCTTTCTGTAGAATTGAAACGCTTATCAAACTTCAACGATCCTCAGGGAATATATGTTGATTGTTTGTGTACGTTAGAACAATAGATTGCTATATCGGCAAGACGTTTAGTTAACCTACTATACAATCAAATAACTCGGGGCATTATTGCCCCGAGTTATTTTTAGACTAGAATAAAACCACCAGCATCACCTGGACAAAAACATGAAAAAGCCTTCAGTTTACATTGCATATACAGGTGGCACCATAGGAATGGTAGCTGGAGAAAATGGCTATAAACCTGAACCTGGATTTTTGACCCAACAACTCTATAACATTGCTGAGCAATATGCTGAACAACTCCCTGATATAGTCATAAAAGAATACCAGCCATTGCTTGATTCAGCCAATATGAGTCCAGTTGAATGGTATAAAATAGCCCGTGATATCAAAGACAACTATGATCAATTTGATGGATTTGTCATCCTCCACGGAACCGATACCATGGCTTATAGTGCCTCCGCATTATCATTTATGTTGGAGGACTTGAATAAACCCGTTATTTTTACCGGTTCACAAATTCCACTGGGGCAAATAAGAAGTGATGCCCTGGATAATATCATTGGTTCATTAATCATCGCAGGATTTCATAATGTGCCTGAAGTTGGATTATATTTCCATAACAAACTCTACCGTGGCAACCGTTGTCAGAAAGTAGACTCAACAGGTTTTCATGCCTTTTCTTCGCCCAACTATCCAGCTCTGGCAAAAGTCGGTATTGATATAGAAATCAATCAGCAACTTATCAGGGATTTTTCAGAAAACTCCCTCAGAATTCAAAAGATCACACCACCAAAAATTGCCATCATGCACCTGTTTCCAGGATTCGATGCATCTCTGGTTCATGCACTCACAAAACAATCTGTAGATGGGATCATTTTACGAACCTATGGCGTTGGCAATGCACCAGTCAATAATCTGGAATTGCTATCAGAAATTAAACAAGCACATGAGCAAGGTGTTGTTATCGTTAACTGTACTCAATGTTATCAGGGACAAGTCGATATGAAGGGATATGAAACTGGATCAGCTCTTGAGGCAGCTGGCGTTGTTACTGGCTCTGATATGACGGCTGAAGCAGCTTTGGCCAAACTATTTTATCTATTTAGTACAAACCTCAATCAACAACAAATTGAACAACAGGTTAAAATAAATATCAGAGGTGAACTAACTTCTCCCATCCAGAATAAGTAACCTGAATCCTGTTTAAGGATTTTTACCACTAAGAACACTAAGAACACTAAGAACACTAAGAACACTAAGTTTTATTATAAATCACAAAAATAATTAAATTGGGCAGGTTAAAATAACCTTTTTGCCAATAATTATTAGTATTTTTATTTTTCTTCGTGCACTTCGTGGTGAATAAAATCTTTTTTGTAACTATTCAGCGAGTTGCCAAATGCACCCGTAGCTGTTCAGATTGCCTCTAAAATGAGTCAGTTCGAGGCAAAAAATGTGATTATACTCGATTATTTGACCATTTTTGAACGATGAAATGGCTCATTTTAGGGGTGAGCTGAATAGTTACTCTTTTTTTACTTATCCAGAGCTGAGGTTAACTAAGATAAATACACCTTCAAATATTCAAAATCAGGTGTTAACTTCCCTTTATAAACTACTACAGCCCTTTTTAAAATTTCAGGCAAGTTGACTTCTTCCCATTCAAGTTCCAGATCCATATCCATAATAAAAGGTATATAGTCTGGCAAAATGGAAGAGAAGTGTCTTGAAGCATCTAATGAGAGTTCACAGGGCAAATTATCAATCGACATTACCGCCACACCCCAGGGCTTTAATCCATTCTGGTAACTATCGGTTAAAGGATCATAGGTTATAACCGGGTGATCCGTTTCTGTCGCTATTTTTGTACAGGCCAGGCTACCATCAATATCACAGCTGATATCGCCTACCATCATTGGCAATTTATCTGCATGTGTTTTCATGATTTCAGGCGGTAACAAGCGTGGGTATTTATCTTCCCAATAAGGTGTTTGAAGTAGAATATCAAACTGATCCAAAAATTCATGAAAGATACTTTTATAACCTTCTTTACCGCGTTCAAGGTAATCGGCAAAATCAAACTTGCCACCATCCAGGCGTTTATGAATATGCCGCGTAGAAACGACTGAATAAAAACTGTTGGTTGGCAAATTACCAGACAAAAAAATTTCAGTATCCAGTTTGTCCAGACCTAACCATTGACAAACTTCCTCTGCACCCTTGCCAACTTTACCCGTACCTACAATTAATACTCTGGTAGGTGTTCCTTCATTTACAGGGATTTCGGAAAGTGCCTTTTTTGCTGCTGCTACATCATCATATTGCCAACTTTGTTTTACAGCTTTAAGAGCACTTTGTTGATGGAGCAGTTCAAATTTTTGTCCTGCCAGTCCAAGGGTATCAATTGCTCCGGCAATACCCGCATAACGACCAAAAGCAATGGTTCTCGCTCCTTCAGGATCAGTAATTAGTTCATAATCGAAAAGTGTAGCTTCATTATCAATAAATTTTTGCAATAAGGGCATATTATAATCTTGCCCTTTCATGGTATGAGAGAATGCCAGATGTACCTGTTCGAATTGAATAGAATCAACCGGTGGTTCCTTAATACCTAACACAAACTGGTAAGCTGATGCTTCTGGAACAATCTTACAATCAGCCTTTTGATATTCATCATCAGAAAATATTCTAATATCACTATGTTCAACGTCTAAAACATAACCTTTTTGGGCCAATTGTTTTAAAGCACCAGGCGTTAAAGCCGTTCTTTTTTCCCATTGGTTTTTATATTCTTTTCTTAAAACACTTTTTAACACTTGGCTTGACCTCAATACAAATTCAGTTTTATAAATTATTATTTTATTAATGATTGTTTTTTTGAATATTAATAATTTCAGACTTAGCCGCTTTTTGTAAATTAAAGTCTTGTTTTTGCTTAGTACCCGTCAACAGTTCTCCATTTGCATTAATGCTGAAAGGTTCATTTTCATTAATTTTGTTTTTGGCTGCATAAAGTAACGTTGCCTGCATAACAGTTTCAATCTGATCAGGACTTAACCGTTCACCGCCAGGCCATTTACCTATCTCAACGGCTAATTTTAATTTTTCATAAATGGCTGGGGTCATTTCATCTATCATTGTCATTATATCCATGATAAAACCCTATGTTTTTGGAATTCTTGACACAACCATGTCTACAAAGGCTTGTGTGACATTGTCAAGAGTAGTTTGTAAATATGGATATAAATGCAGAAAATTATAGGTATGGTTCATAGAGCAGTTCACTTCAAAAATAATCAATTCATTATCAGAATTCAAACTAAAATCCACACCAAAAAAATCCAGTTTAACTATATCTGGTAACTTTGATAGAGCATTAAAGTTTTTCATTCCCAGAAATACAGATGGATCGTTTAAAAATTTTTGTTCTAACTCCTGTAATTCTTTCTGTTTAGCCATAATTTTACTTCGATTAACACTATGGACATTCCATTCATAGTCCATATGGCAATTATCAGGGTATAAAATACCATCAACAAAATAACAGCGGAAACGACGAAATTTATTATCTGCAAAATGGGTGTCTATATATTGTATAACATAGAGTTCTTTATCGATGATTTTATTTAAATACTCACCAGCTTGTTGTCTGGATTCAATTTTCTCGAACGTGGTTCCTGTTTGTGTTCCAGTCAGTCGGAATAAATAAGGAAACTCAAAACCTTCAATTTCCAGCTCATTCAAAATCTGCTCATTTTGACCTGACAATGATTTGATACGTTTTGTCCTTGGAAAAATCAAACCCTCTACATCTTTAAATCTCTGATAATTGTTATCTCTAGTTGTCAATAACACTTTTTCAGGATGATTGATTATTTTAAGTTCAGGATTTTTTTCTAAATAATGACATAAAGAAACCAATGACTCTTTTTCCAGATCTGTATCGGATATAGTATTCATAAGCAATTGATGTTGTGGTAATTCTTGTTGTTTTTCAATATTTTTATCAAAGATAAAATATCTTGTTCTGGAGAACTTATTTTTATCAAGCAACCATTGTGTATTAAAATGTCCTCCGTCAAGGTTAATTAAATTACCTGTTTCCAAATCAAAGTTACAATTTTGCATCCCTGAAAATGTGAGGACATTAGCCAATGGATTATTTTGACATTCTTCAAAGTACCATGCTTTCTCTTTAAAACCATCTAATAGCAAATTTCTAGCTTCAATGGTTTTGTCTTGTGCCTTATAAATAGCTGATAGAGGAACAAAGCATTGAGCATTTTCTGGCGAATATATTAACGCTTTTTTAAAATAATTAATTGCCCCTTCAAAATTCCCCATCTTTAACAGAACATGTGCTGTTTCTCCCTCAACTTCACCATTTTTCTCACCATCTAAAGCATTGACTTTGCTTAACAACATTAACGCTCTGGAATGTGAGTTTAGCTCAGTCAAAACAAGGACTTGATTCCTCATAGAGGGTAGATGTTGTGGTGATAATTTTAGAGCTTTGTCCAAATATAACTGTGCCGATTTAAAATCATTGAGTTTCAAAAAGGCATAACCACAATCATTTAAACAATCTAAAGCATCTGGATTTATGTTAAGGGCTTTTTTAAAACTTGAAATGGCTTGCTGCCATTGTTTTCTAATTAGGTGCAATCGTCCCTGGTTAGCCTCTGCTTCCCAATATTGTGGATTTAAAGAGAGAGCTTGTTTAAAACAATTTTCGGCTAAATCAAGCTGGTTCATTTCAAGATGTAAATTACCCAGATTGTTATGCGCATCTACCAGATCAGGTTGTTTTTTTATGGCTGTCTGGTAATTTTTTATAGCTTCTTCAGGTAAATTTAACTGTTGTTGAACATTTGCCAAATTACATAAAATAGCTGGTCGTTGCTCGGAAAACTCAACGGCCTGATTGAAATAATCGATCGCTTTATCACTTATTCCCAAATTAAAAGCAGATATACCTCTCAATTGCAGGGTATCTACATGGTCAGGCTCAATTGTGAGCAACTCTTCACAAAGCATTTCAACTTTGCTCCAATCACTTTTTGAATAAGCAGATAGAATTTGTTGGAATAATTTATTAATCAACAGCAACATCTCATTGAAAGAGGTGATATAAATCGAAAAAAATCCACCTTATTAAAAACAAAATGCCGTATTTAAATACGGCATTGGTCTTAAAGAGTAACTATTTAGAGTTGAGGCCCTGCGTTAACAATTACCTCAGGTACATCAAACTTTTTAAAGTTATCAACAAACTGTTGGCATAGCCCTGCTGCTTCAGCATCATAAGCCGCGCCATCACTCCAGGTTTTTCCAGGTTGCAAAAGTGCATCATCTACACCCGCCAAACTAACTGGAACATCAAGGTTGAGCCCATCTAAATGCACCGTTTCTGCATTGGCTAAATCACCGTTTTGAATGGCTGCAATGATTGCTCTAGTGGTTGGAATGGAGAATCGTTTTCCACCTTTACCATAGGCGCCGCCAGTCCAACCAGTATTAACCAGATAAACCTGTACCTGATTGGCTTCTACACGCTTCATCAATAACTCAGCATAAACGCCCGCTGGTCTTGGGAAAAACGGTGCACCAAAACAGGTAGAAAATGTAGATTTAACACCAGAACCTGCACCCATTTCGGTCGAACCAACTAAAGCAGTGTAACCACTTAAGAAATGGTATGCTGCCGCTTCTTTAGTCAATTTAGAAACGGGAGGCAATACTCCAGTTAAATCACAAGTTAAGAAAATAACAGCATTCGGCTCTCCTGCTCTGTTCTCAGGTACACGTAATTCAATATGTTCTCTTGGATATGCTGCTCGAGTATTTTGTGTCAAACTGACATCCGCATAATCTGGTGTTTTATCGTCACCTTTTAATACGACATTTTCTAAAATAGTACCATGACGAATGGCATCCCAGATCACAGGTTCATTTTTTTGGCTAAGATCGATACATTTAGCATAACATCCACCCTCAATGTTAAATACCGTGCCTTCACCCCAGCCATGTTCATCATCACCAATAAGATAACGATCAGGATCTGCTGATAAGGTGGTTTTACCAGTACCCGACAAGCCAAAAAACAAACTAACATCGCCTGCTTCATTGGCATTTGCGGCACAGTGCATAGGTAGAACATCAAATGCTGGCAATAAGAAATTTTGTACAGAAAACATGGCTTTTTTCATTTCACCGGCATAACGCATACCAGCCAACAAGACTTTTCTCTGGCCAAAATTAATGATCACACAACCATCGCTATTGGTTCCATCACGTTCTGGCTCACATTCAAAGTTGGCAACATTCAGAATTTGCCATTCAGGTTTATCTGAAGGATTGTAATTATCTGTTCTTACAAAGAGATTTCGACCAAAAAGACACTGCCAGGCAGTTTCTGTTTTGACTTCAACAGGAAGATAGTATTGTGGATCTTCACCCACATGCAAATGGGAAATAAAATATTCATCTTGGCTGCTAAGATAGTCGGAAACTCTTTGCCAGAGACGGTTGAATTTTTCTTCATCGAAACAACGGTTTACCTTGCCCCATTCAATATCCGCTTTTGTTGAGGATTCTTCAACAATATAGCGATCAAGAGGAGAGCGTCCAGTTCGATGTCCGGTTGTTACACAAAGAGCACCATTACTGGTTAATTCTCCTTCATTTTTCAATATTGCTTTTGCTACCAAAGCGTTGCTATCCAAGTTGCTATGGCAAGTTGCCTGTGTCATATATCCCCCTGAGGATTATCAAATTTAGCCATTTTTGAACAGAGTCTTATAATTCAGGTAGCTATATACACTTTTTGAACAAAAAACTCAAAAGGTATTCTTTGGGTTTTAAAAATACCGCCATTTATCAACAAGTTAATCCGAAAGTTTTTTTCTACCATGACAGTTTTATTGTATGGGAATTTATTGGTAGCTAAAAATAGAGGTCAGACTAAATTCTTTAAAATATTAATTATTGTCTTAACTAAATAATAAGGCTGTTGAGTCAGCTTTGGCATCCATCGAATTCTTAGCTCAGAGAGATATTTCTCTCTTTTAAACTGACTTGTCACAAGCGATAAGGTTTATCAGCTAAAAAAAAGCCTTCGTTTGACGAAGGCTTTAAAAAAAATGCAATCATAATCAAAGGATTACGCTTTAGTTGCAGTGCTTTCTTCAGGTTTAACAGGAGTTTTAGGCTTAGCAGCGGCTTTAGGCCTGGCCTGAGCTTTTCCAGACTTGGTCTGGACTTTTGCAGACTTTGCTTTTGTTCTTGCTGGTGTTTTGGTTAACGTCTCAGCTGCTGGCTTAGATTTAACCACTTTAGTTGTAGCTGGCTCTTTTTCAATCAATGCAGATTTTTCCATCAATTCGGTAACAGCAATTACCAAAGCATCTACTTTAGCCGACAACTCAGCAATTCTTTCTTCTTCGGTTGGTTCACATAGCCCCAACTTAGATTTTAATGCGGTAATTTTTTCATCTAGTAAATCATTGGCTGCTAATTTTTCCTGTAGCTCACTTTGAATGGTTTCACCTCGTGAAATCAACTCATTGACTAAAGAGTTGGTTTCTACATAAGCTTGATCCAGTTTATTTACAGCATATTTCCAGCCTGTGCCATAAGCGCCCAAACCGGCTAACCAGGCCTGACGACCCATTTTTTCAAAATTCTCTAAAGTGCTCATGTTTATCTCCAAATCTTTTGAAAACTCAACTTATAACTTAACTGATAACTTAACTGATAACTTAGCCTTAGTATTAAAGTAGGACGTTTGAAAACACAGCAAACGTCCTTCTAAAAACTAACGACTCACCAATAACTAGATTTTATGGGCTAAATTTACTACTTCTTTTCTGCTAACTTAGCAACAATATCAGTCAAAGCATCAATCTTTGCAGATAACTCATCAATTCTGTCATTAGAGTTAGCTGAATCCAGACCTAATTTTTGACGAATATCAGCGACTCGTTCAGTAACATTGGTCTTCTCAACAAATTTTTCTTTAACTTCGGCAGATTTTTCCTTAAATTTATCTTTAGCTTCAGTTTCGAGCTTAGATCCCTGGTCAACCAAATCTTCGAATACTTTTGAAGCTTCAGCATTTAATTTCTCATAACGTCCTTGAACTTCATCAAAGCTTTTACCATAAGCGCCTAAACCTGCTAACCAGATTTTACGTGAAAATTCTTCTGCTTCAGCGACCTTGGTTTTAATTGAATCAAGTTTTGACATAATGTTTTCTCCTAAGTAATAGTCATGTATTTGTGAACTTGTATATAGACTAAATTAATAAATTAGAAACTGCATACTAATAAACCATCATTATAAACAGGACAGTTAAACTTCAACCCAACTCATTGAATTAAAAGTATTTTTATTTTTTGTTTTTTTTACTCCACAGACTTATTTTTGATAAAATTGATTTCTACTGAGAATTTAACAAAGCAATTTAAGTACTTGTAATATCTTTTAGAAAAATAGGTTAGACTTACTTTTTAGTGAAAATTGTGTGGATAGAATAAGGAATTTTAATGATATCTAAATTAAATGGCCGACTTCATTATCTCAAATGGAAATAAACGGCAAGAAGGCTTTGATTTCAAAAATGCATTAGGTTCAAATTCTCCAACCAATGAAAACCCAGCTTTTGATTAGTCTTCTATATAACCTTATCATTGAATTGTAAGCTGGCAAGTTTCTGATATAGCTCACAAGTGTTCATTAACTGCTGATGAGTACCCAGAGCAACAATTTTTCCTGCATCCATCACTGCAATTTTATCAACATGCATGATTGTCGCTAGTCTATGAGCAATAATGACTGTCGTTCTGTTTTTCATCAACGGTTCAAGTGCCAGCTGTATTTTCTTTTCACTTTTAGCATCAAGAGCACTAGTCGCTTCATCAAGTAATAAAATGGAAGGATCTTTCAAAATGGCTCTGGCTATTGCGATACGCTGCTTTTGACCGCCAGACAATCTAACGCCTTTTTCACCTAAGTGACTGTTATATCCTTCGGGTAATTCCAGAATAAAATCATGGGCATAAGCGGTTTTGGCCGCAGCGATAACTTCCTCATCTGTCGCCTGTGGTTTCCCATAACGTATATTATGGAATACATCTGCAGTGAAAAGCGCCGGTTCCTGTGACACCAGTGACATTTTCTGGCGTAAATCTTTAGGATCAAGTTGCACCAGCTCAACACCATCAAGCAAGATTTTTCCCTCAGATGGATCGTAAAACCGTTGTATTAGCTCGAAAACTGTTGATTTACCCGCCCCGGAGGGACCAACCAAAGCTAAGCTCTTACCTGATTCGATGGTTAAAGAGAATTGCTCCAATGCAAATTGTTCAGGACGTGAAGGATAGTTAAAGTTAACTGCATTAAAACTGACAGTTGCAGCCAGGGAACTGGCAGATACAGCTTGTTCTGTTGGTGGTTTAATATGACTTTCTACATGTAGCAGTTCCATAAGTCTTTCTGTTGCACCTGCCCCCCTTTGCAGCTCCCCCATAACTTCAGCAATTGTCGCAACTGCACTGCCTACCATCATGGCATAAAAAACAAATGCGCCCAGTTCTCCTGCGGTCATATTACCCGATAATACGTCGCTGCCCCCTACCCAAAGCATTCCAGTTAATGATCCAAAGACTAATAAGATGACTATGGCAATCATTATGGCTCTTTGTAAAATTCGAGTTAAGGCTATTTTAAAGGCGGCATCAACTTCATCAGAAAAAACCTTATTTTCCAGATCTTCCCTTGTATAACTTTGAACAGTTTTGATGTGCTGAATAATTTCTCCTGCCACTGTACCAACATTGGCTATTGAATCCTGGCTTTTACGGGAAAGTTCGCGGATTTTTTTTCCAAACAGAAGGATAGGAACTAACACCAATGGAACACCCGACAACACAATCAGAGTCAATTTGAAATTACTTAGAAACATCATTATCAAAGCTCCAATAAAAGTCAGACTACTGCGTAGAGCCATAGAGAAGGAGGAACCTATAATAGATTGCAGTAAGGTGGTATCAGTGGTGAGTCTGGACATAATTTCACCACTTCTATTGGCTTCAAAATAATTGGGATGCAAAGTTAACAAATGTTCAAATACTGCACAGCGTAAATCGGCACTAATTCGTTCGCCTAACCAGGAAACCAGATAAAAACGAATAAATGTACCTGCAGCCAGAAAAATAACCAGGATCAGTATGAAAATGGCTGATAATCCCAATCCCTCAACAGATCCTGCAACAAAACCATCATCAATTAACTTCTTTACGCCTCCTCCCAATGATAAGCCAAGCGCAGTGGTTACCAACAAGGCAAGCATGGCAGCAGCAAACACTTTCTTATGAGGTAATACAAAACGGAATAATTGGTAAAATATTGAAATTTTCCTATTATCAATCTTATTCAAAATATTCTATTACTCCAGTTTATTACATGATTCATCTTCGGGGGATACAGTATACGATAAACCAACAGATATAATACATTTTTGACCTTATACAGCCGAAAGTGTATAAAGCTTTACCTTAGTTTTATGTTTTCCATGCAGGAGAAAAAATAAGTGAATAAAAGTCTCGTTACCAATAGTCTGGCTCTCATTCTAATTGTTATAGGGTATACCCTCCCACACCCATTGCTACAAACTGTGGGAATGTTCGCTTTATCTGGCGCTCTCACCAATTGGATTGCGATTCACATGTTATTCGAGAAAGTTCCCCTGCTCTACGGCTCAGGCGTTATTCCCGCACGTTTTGAAGATTTTAAAGCAGGTATTCACGCCCTGATAATGAACCAATTTTTCACTGAAGAAAACATTGACCGTTTTTTGAACAGTGAAGATGGAATTAAACCCGATCTACATTTAGCACCTGTCATAGAAAAAGTCGACTTAACCCCAGCTTTTGATGCACTCATAAAAGTCATTAAGAGTTCTTCATTTGGAGGAATGTTAGGCATGTTTGGTGGAGATGCGGCATTAGAACCATTAAAACAGCCCTTTATCGAAAACATGAAAAGCTCATTATCCGAAATAACTCAACAGGAAGAATTCCTGGAATTGTTACGTGACGAAATTGAACAACCTGATGTTATGGCTGATATTGCTTTAAAGATTGAACATATCGTACAACAGAGACTTGATGAACTCACACCCCAGATGGTCAAAGAAATTATCCAGGAAATGATCAAAGAACATTTGGGCTGGCTGGTGATCTGGGGTGGTTTTTTTGGTGGTTTAATTGGTTTGGTTGCGGCTTTAATGACGCATTAATGGTTCCTGAAAAGCTCTAATTAACTAGCCAGCCCTTAAAAAGGGCTGACTAATTAATTCAACGAAAATTCTAAATAATTTAATATTTAGCGGTTATTTTAAAATCCTTACAATGAGCAAGACCATCTTTTAATCTTTGGTTATCGTCTTCAGACACAGAATTTAAAAAGTGTTGTCCAACGTTTTCAACCCAATTGTCTCTAGCACAAAGAACATTAAGATGAGCTTCGGTGTTTATTGGATTATTAATATTTTCCACGACTTTCATTAAAGCCAGTTTTTCCCTTAAATCTTCACTGCCAGCATAAAGCGCTGCAAGCATCACGCTGCAAGCATCACGCTGCAAGCATCACGCTGCAAGCATCACGCTGCAAGCATCACGCTGCAAGGACAGGCACGCTGCAAGGACAGGCACAACCTTGACATCACTAGATATTACAAGTAGCCTAGTTATTAATCAATCGATAAAAGGAATTACCGATGACTCGTCCAAGATCAGAACTTATCTGTGTTCAAGATACTCCCTATTATCACTTAGTTTCTCGTTGTGTTCGTCGCGCCTATCTCTGTGGTCAAGACAAAGAAGCAGGCAAAAGCTACGAACATAGAAGGCAATGGATTGAAAATCGTATTCGAATTCTCTCTTCATTGTTTGGGCTGGATATTTGCGCCTATGCTGTTATGAG
>JBFFIY010000010.1:0-57819 GCA_041556195.1 Enterobacterales bacterium | reverse complement strand
TACCCCTAAAATGAGCCATTTCATCGTTCAAAAATGGTCAAATAATCGAGTATAATCACATTTTTTGCCTCGAACTGACTCATTTTAGGGGCAATCTGAACAGCTACAGGTGCATTTAGCAACTCGCTGAATAGTTACAAATATTGTAACTATTCAGCTTACCCCTAAAATGAGCCATCTCATCGTTCAAAAATGGTCAAATAATCGAGTATACTCACATTTTTTGCCTCGATCTGACTCATTTTAGAGGCAGCCTGAACAGTTACGGGTACATGTAACAACTCGCTGAGTAGTTACAAAATATTTTTGTTAGTTCTGTTACTAAAAGCGTTGATTTTCTTGAAAAAAATTGAGAAGGCTCCACTCCGTATGACAAATATTATTGCCATTCAAGAAGAAAAATAAAAAATTGGAATCAAGATAAAAAAGTGTCGTGATAAGCTTGAGAGTGATTGTGTAAAAATGGTTCTGGCTTGATGAAAAGGGGGATGTTCGACATAAGTCTCTTATGTGTCATGCTGGTGGTCGCCTAAGGCGCTGTTTCTTATATCTTGATTTCCTATAAGGAAATTCTCAAGATATTCGATGGTGGTTAGACTTTCTATATTCATGATTGCCTCATAATAGAAATAACGCATTCGAGATAGACATCATTCTTATTTCATATTAGTCTAGATTTTTATTTTCAACTTTTTGCTATGTCAATAGAATGATGACAGTTCGTAACTCGGAAGGTATCACGGGTATAGAAGCAGTTGGTGTTAGTATTAGAGAGCGCGAAAGATCGCCTGAAAAGGATTACTTAGTCGAGGACTTAGCGAACTACCTAGCTGAAATTGTTGAACGCTTTTGTGGGGAATGTGATGATGGGAGTAATAAAAATTTCTTTAGTGGTATTCTGATACTTATCGATGAAGCTGACACCGCTTCTCGCGAGCTGAATTTAGGAGCATTTTTAAAGCTTTTAACTGAATATCTTAACAAGATTAAGTGTAATAAGGTTATTTTTGGATTATCGGGTTTGCCTAAATTAGTTGATGTTTTGAAAGAAAGCACCCTTCCTCTTTAAGAATATTTGAAGAATTACATTTGAACACCCTTTCTCCTGAAGATACGAGACTAATCATCAGAAATTGTATTGGAACGGCATTTGCCACGAACGAACTGCTTTTTACAATGACGAAGGATGCGGAAAATCTCATTATCAAACTTTCCGGCGGACACCCTTTTTGTCCATCAATTGGGTTATTGCGCGTTTAACGCTGATGTGGACTTTGAAATCAATGAACAGGACGTCTATACCCGTGATACCTGGAAATCCCGCATTTCCAGGTATCACGGGTATAGTTGAAATGATATGGCTTCGTAAGAATTCTAACCAGCTAGGGTGTTAATCCAATGGAACAAGCGCACCTGGTGCCAAAATATACCTTCCTACGGCCAAATACAGCCAAAAAGCATGAAATTGCCCTCTACAGCAGGCTTTTTCAATAACCACCTCTTACTCCTTATCTATAAAGCATGTATAATCTTGCGACTTTAATTTCTACTTATTGAGACTGAAAGGTTTTAGTTTTAATAGTTTACTTATTTTTTTGGAGATTTCCATGGCTATAGAACGTACTTTTTCTATTGTTAAACCCGATGCAGTTGCTAAAAATCATCTTGGTGCGATTTATCATCGTTTTGAAAGTGCTGGTTTGAAAATTATTGCAGCTAAGATGCTTCACTTAACTAAGCAAAAAGCTGAAGGTTTCTACGCTGAACATTCTGAGCGTCCATTTTTTGGTGATTTGGTTGAGTTCATGACTTCTGGCCCGGTAGCTGTTCAAGTACTTGAAGGTGAAGATGCGGTACGTCGTCATCGTGAAATCATGGGTGCAACTAACCCTGCAGAAGCATTAGCGGGAACTTTACGCGCTGATTTTGCTCAAAGTATTGATGAAAATGCGGTTCATGGTTCAGATTCGCCGGAATCAGCGGCACGTGAAATAGCTTATTTCTTCTCTGAAGATGAAATTTGTCCACGTACCAGATAGATTTTATCGATATGCTGTTTGTCTGAAAAGCTGACAGTTAGTTGTTATAAGGCCAGAATGCTAAAAAGTATTCTGGCTTTTGTGTTTTTTGCCTTCTCTTGAGAATCCTTTGTATGAGTCAGGAAAAAGTCAATTTATTAAATTTAACTTTCCCCCAATTGAGAAAGTATTTTGACTCGTTAGGCGAAAAACCCTTTCGTGCCCAACAGGTTATGAAATGGATTCATCAGTTTGGTATTGATGACTTCGATGAAATGACTAATCTGAGTAAAAAATTCCGTGAGATTTTAAAAGAAAAAGCCGAGGTGCGTGGTCCTGAGGTTATTTCTGAAGAAGTCGCTTCAGATGGAACCTGTAAGTGGGCGCTCAGGCTTGATGGCGGGCAAGCTGTAGAAGCCGTTTTTATTCCTGAAGTTAGTCGTGGCACATTATGTATCTCCTCACAGGTTGGTTGTATCCTCGACTGCCAGTTTTGCTCAACCGGTAAACAGGGGTTTAGTCGAAACTTATCCCTTGGCGAAATAATAGGTCAGTTGTGGTATGCGACCCGTAGCCTTGGCACCATGCATACTTCTGGAGTCAAGGCTGTTACCAATGTGGTGATGATGGGCATGGGCGAGCCCCTGTTGAATTTTAATAATGTGGTAGGCGCGATGAATTTGATGATGGATGATAATGCCTATGGATTGTCTAAACGTCGAGTCACTTTAAGTACTTCAGGTTTGGTACCGGCACTTGATGAGTTAATCAAATACACTGATGTTGCCCTGGCTATTTCTTTACATGCTGCCAATGATAAACTTCGAGATGAATTAGTCCCGGTTAACAAGAAGTATCCAATCAAAATACTGCTAGACTCAGTGAAGCGCTATATTGAACAATCTACGGCTGTTAAAAAAGTGACTATTGAGTATGTTATGTTGTCCGGGGTGAATGATACTGAAAAAGATGCCCATGATCTGGCTGCATTAATGAAAAATATCCCTTGTAAAATCAATTTGATACCCTTTAATCCTTTTCCCGGGACTGATTATGTCTGTTCCAGTGGCAATCGGATGCATGCTTTTGAAAAAACCTTGATGGATCATGGTTTAATAGTGACTATTCGTAAAACCAGAGGTGAAGATATTGATGCCGCCTGTGGTCAATTGGTAGGAAAAGTTAAAGATCGTACCAGAAGACTTGAACGAAGGTTGCGTAAACAGGAACAACTGGTTAATGTACAGACTCATTTAGATTAAGGGTGATTGCCATGTTAGGAAAAACAGTGTTAGGAAAAACAGTGTTAGGAAAAGCAGTTTGGTTCGCATTGATGCTGATTTTGACTGGATGCGTCTCCTCGACTTTGAGAAACACCCCTTCAGGTAAGGAAATTACAGAAAAAACGGCTAATTTATCAGAAGCAGCTACTAAAAGGTTAACTTTAGGGCTTAAATATTTGGAAAATGGTAATCTGGAAAGAGCAAAATTTAATCTGGATAGAGCCACTCAACATGCTCCCAATAGTCATGAAGTGATGGTTGGTATGGCTTATTATTATGAACAGGTTAAAGAGTTTGCTCTTGCCAGGAAATTTTATCAATCATCTTTGTCTGTTTCTCCCAACAACGGTGATAATCTAAACAGTTACGCCTCTTTTTTGTGTAACCAGGAGGAATATGAAGAAGCCAACAAGCTATTTATGAAAGCGATCAATCTTCCCGAATATTCCGGCGCTGGAAGTTCTTATGAGAATGCAGGTATTTGTGCGAGTAGAGCGGGAGATCGTGAAAGTGCTGAGGCTTACTTTAAAAAGGCCTTAAATTATAATACGGGTTCGGCCAGAACATTGTTAGAAATGGCTTCTTTATCTTTTGGCTCCAGAGATTTCTTAACTTCCAGGGCTTATTTACGACAGCATTTACAGTTAACGACTGGTTCTCCCAGAGCCTTGTGGTTAGGAATACAAATTGAACGTTTGCTGGGTGATAAAGATGCGCTATCCAGTTACCAGATTAAATTGGTTGGAATGTACCCACAATCAGCTGAAACCAAACTTTACCAAAAATCACTTAACAAATGACTGATCCTAAAATATTAAAATCAGAATTACCTGGTCCGCCGGGGCAACGTTTAGTTGAAGCCAGAAAAAAAATGTCTTTGACCAGCGAAGATATTGCTCTTAAATTGAATCTGTCGCTTGATGTTATCAGGCAAATCGAAACAGATGAATTTAATAATCACACTGCAAGTGTATTTTATCGAGGATATTTGAGAAGTTATGCTAAATTCGTCGGTCTTGATGGAGACGAGTTAGTCATGGGCTATAATCAGCTTATTCAGCAAGATACTGTATCCGGCTCTTTTTCTCAACCAAGTCCAAGCCCTAAGATAAGTTCAGCTCAAACCACATCAATTTTTCAACAATCACTGCCTCAAAGTTTTACCACTAAAAATTCTTCATATAGATGGGTGATCATTACTGTTAGTCTTTTAGCAATTATTATAGTGGCGGTTTTGTATTACTCAGGTGCCTCCAGAGTTCTTTTAAGCTCTATATTCGAGCAAGCTAATGAAAATGGTACGGAGAAACAGACTTCAGTAGAGATTTTACAATCTGAAACCAATGAAATTGAATTGAATTTAGATGAGGAGTCTCTTTTACAGAAACCTGATGCTAGTTCTGATGCTAGTTCTGATGCTAATTTAGTTGAAGATGCTGGATCGCTATTGGCTACTGATCCTGGTCCTGTTTTAACCTCCAATGATGTGTATGAGCCAGCTGATGATGTTATAGATCCTGTGTTTACTCAAGATAAGGAAATTTCGGGCGATTTTATTGTTTCTTTTACCGGTGATTGCTGGGTGAAAATTACCGATGCTACAGATGAAGTACTGGCCATAGGCATTAAGAGAACGGGTAAAGTGATGAATTTAACAGGTCGACCGCCTTTTAAATTGATACTTGGGAATCCTGGAGTTGTGAATATAGATTTTAATGGTTCAGAAGTTGATTTATCAGTTTTCCCACAAGGCCATTCTGCATCCTTTACTTTGCCATTAGGGGATCAATGATGCATCAACCCGATTGGATTATTCGTAGAAAAACAAAACAAATAAAGGTTGGTAATATTCTTATTGGTGGTGATGCGCCTATTGCTGTGCAAAGTATGACTAATACAGACACCTGTGATGTTGATAAAACCGTTCAGCAAATCAGACAAATACAACATGCTGGTGCGGATTTGGTTCGTGTTTCGATCCCCACAATGGATGCTGCCGAAGCTTTTAAAAAAATCCGTAAGCAAGTAGATATTCCTCTGATTGCCGATATACATTTTAATTACAAAATAGCTCTTAAAGTTGCTGAATATGGTGTTGATTGTCTGAGAATCAATCCTGGAAATATCGGGAATGAATCACGAGTTAAAGCTGTTGTCGATATTGCTAAAGATAAGGGGATCCCAATTAGAATTGGAGTCAATGCCGGTTCGTTGGAAAAAGTTATCCAGGAAAAATATGGAGAGCCAACTCCAGAAGCTCTGGTTGAATCAGCGTTTCGTCATATCGATTATCTGGATAAATTTGATTTTCAAAATTTTAAAATTAGCTTGAAAGCTTCAGATGTTTATATGACAGTAGCGGCATATCGAATTCTTGCACAGCAAATCGAACAACCTTTACATCTTGGAATTACCGAGGCAGGTGGTCTGAGAACGGGTGCGGTTAAATCTGCAGTCGGGCTGGGAATGCTATTGGCGGAAGGGATCGGTGATACTATCCGCGTGTCATTGGCTGCTGATCCTGTAGAAGAGATTAAAGTGGGGTATGATATTTTAAAAAGTTTAAAATTGAGATCTCGAGGGATCAACCTTATCGCTTGCCCATCTTGCTCCAGGCAAGAATTTGATGTTATTAAAACGGTCAATGAACTGGAATCCAGACTTGAAGATATTGTTGATGCAATTGACGTTGCTGTGATTGGTTGTGTGGTCAATGGGCCGGGTGAAGCGAAAGAAGTTGCAATAGGTTTAACTGGTGGTCGTAGTCGTAGTCTGGTTTATGAAGAGGGCGAAATGATCCAGAGACTCGATAACGATATTATTGTTGATGAGCTTGAAAAAAAGATCCGTATGAAAGTTGTGCAGCAACAAAAAAATCGTAAAAACAAAACAAAAAATAATCAAGAACTACCATTAGAGACGCATTTTAAATGAGTTTAATTAAAGCTATCCGAGGAATGAATGATCTTTTGCCGGAAGATGCAAGGTTATGGCATTATCTCGAAGATTCAATTCGACAATTGGTAGCCACTTATGGCTATCAGGAGATCCGTACGCCGGTACTGGAAAAGACGAAACTGTTCTCGCGATCTATTGGTGAAGCAACCGATATTGTTGAAAAAGAGATGTACTGTTTTCTTGATAGAAATGATGAAAGCCTGGCGCTCAGGCCCGAAGGTACTGCAGGGGTTGTGCGAGCAGGCATTGAAAATGGTTTATTGTATAATCAAGAGCGAAGGCTGTGGTATATGGGTTCTCTTTTTCGTTATGAAAAACCACAAAAAGGTCGTTATCGTCAATTCCATCAATTTGGCGTAGAAGCTTTTGGCTTAAAAGGGCCTGATATTGATGTTGAAACCATACTTATGACTGCCAGGTTATGGAAGTTATTGGGCATTGATAAACAGGTTGAACTTCATGTCAACTCTTTGGGTTCCAATGAAGCCAGAATGTATTATAGACAGAAGCTGGTTGATTACTTTACTCTTAATAAGTCAAAAATTGATGCTGACAGTTTGCGTCGGTTAGAGACTAACCCACTGCGGATCCTGGATAGTAAAAACCCGGAAATGAAACAGCTTATTGCCGATGCACCAAGCCTGATGGATAATCTTGATCAGGAGTCTCTTGAACATTTTGAGGAACTTTGTCGATTACTCGAGCAATCTGATATTGATTATGTGGTTAATCCGCATTTGGTCAGAGGACTGGATTATTACAACCAAACAGTCTTTGAATGGATGACTAATGAACTGGGGGCTCAGGGTACTTTGTGTGGAGGAGGGCGCTATGATGGTTTGGTGGCACAACTAGGCGGACAACAAACACCTGCCGTAGGCTTTGGAATGGGGCTGGAAAGGGTTATACTACTGCTACAAAAAATGGGCGTTGGGAATAAAACCCCTTTACCTGTAGATGCGTACCTCATTACTCAGGGGGAAGAAGCTCAACGTCAGTCTTTAAATTTTGCAGAGAAAATTCGACAGCAATTGCCTGATTTACGTTTGTTGAAACATTGCGGCGGTGGGAATTTTAAAAAACAATTAAAAAAAGCAGATAAAAGTGGTGCCAGATGGGCCATGATTATTGCTGAAGATGAGTTATCTAAAGGTGAGATCTCAGTCAAACCTTTAAGAGATAATACTGAGCAAATCAGCATTGCTATGAGTGAATTAGCAACCTGGTATGCTGAAAACAACTAGTGTTACAAACATAGAATTTATGTGACTATTCAGTGAGTCACCAGATATGTCTGTAACTGAATTGTTATGAATCTATAAATATAATATTAAAAACAAATAATCGTTTGGAGTGAAAAGTGGATATACATGCAACTGAAGATGAACAAGCTGAAGCGGTAAAAAAATGGATAAAAGAAAATGGTGCTGCCGTTATTGTAGGTGCCGTTCTTGGATTAGGATCCTTGTTCGGCTGGAGATACTGGCAGGGTAATATTTTGAATGAAAAAGCATTAGCATCTTCATCTTTTGATAATAAAATCAGTCAATCGGAGTTTATAACATTAGAAGATTTAGAAAAACAGGCCTTAGATTTTTCGGAGCAACATTCAAATACTGTTTACAACAATTTTTTACAACTTCGAGTAGCCAAGAAAGCCGTTGAAAGCAATAACTTTGGAGCTGCAATAAAAGCTCTTAATCTGGTACTGGCGGATCCTGCACATGAAAGCGTTGCACATGTTGCCAGATTAAGATTAGCCAGACTACTTATTGCTGATAACAAAGCAGAAGAAGCCTTAAACACTTTAAATTCTGAAGCTTCGACCTACAAGACTCTTTATGCTGAAGTTAAAGGTGATGCTTATGCTGCTTTAGGTGATATGGAAAAAGCTAAAAAGAATTATCTGTTAGCTGGTGAAGGCAGCAATTCTGGAAATGATCAAATCTTAAAAATGAAAATTGATGCATTAACTGGCGCGGTTCCAATACAGGCGTCAGCTGAAAAAAAGTCAACAGAACAAACATCTACCGAACACACTCAGTCTGAACAAGGAACACCTGAAGCCGATGCGAAAAATGAGGCCGTAAACGGATGATGCAATCATTACGCCTGACCATAGCTTTGTTATTTGCTTCTTTTCTTCTTTCAGGTTGCTATTTCTTTGATTCTGATGAAGAAGAAAAAGCATTGCTTCCTGCACCCTTAGTCAAGTTTAATGCTGAATTAAAACTTAAACCTTCCTGGCATGTTTCCACCAGTGCCAAAATTGGTGAAGGATTTAGCCGTTTACTACCTGCAGTGGCTTACGGAAAGGTTTATGTCGCCGGAAGCAAAGGTGTTGTCGAAGCTCGGTCTTTAGCCGATGGCAAGTTGGTGTGGAAACAAAAATTAAGTGTGATTATTGAGTCAGGTGTGAGCGTATCAAACCAGATAGTTGTGGTTGGTTCTCAAGAAGGCGATATTATCGTGTTAGATGCTGAAACGGGTGAAGAAAAATGGCGTAACGTTGTATCCAGCGAAGTTATTGCTCCAGCTGCTATTGGTGAAGGGTATGTTGTGGTTCGTACAGTAGATGGAAAACTTTTTGCTATGGATGAAAAAACAGGTAAACGTACCTGGTTTTTTGATAGAAGTGTACCCACTCTGACATTGAGAGGAACTAGTGCGCCTATTATTATTCGTGGTGCAGTGGTATCAGGTTTTGACAATGGTAAAGTCGCATTATTTTTCTTGAAAAATGGTCAACCAATTTGGGAAAAAAGAATAGCACAATCATCTGGGCGTTCAGAATTAGAGCAAATTGTTGATGTAGATGCTAAACCTCTTGTGATTTCAGATACTTTGTATGTGGTGACCTATAATGGCAATATCGCTTCCATGAATTTGAAGAATGGCCAGAATATCTGGCAGCGTGAAATGTCTTCATTTCAAAATTTGGCGTCGAATGGAGTGAACCTTTTTGCAACAACGGCGGAAGATTCGGTTAAGGCACTTGCTCGAATCCATGGTGGAACCTTATGGACTCAATCCATGCTAAAAAATAGACAGATTTCTGCCCCGACAGTTATTGGAGATTATGTGACTGTGGCTGATTTTGAAGGGTATATCCATTGGATGTCAGTTGCAGATGGCCATTTTGTTCAAAGGATGCGTATTGATAGCAGTGGAGTCGCTGGTGCACCGGTTGCTTATCGTAACTCTCTCATAGTTCAGGCAAGAAATGGCGAGTTAATGGCTGTTAAGGTACCTGAGACCACTTATCAATAGTGCTTATCAATAGTTTGCAATAACACTTATCAAAAAAAGAGACAGCATGAGTTTATTACCTGTTCTTGCCCTTGTTGGTCGACCCAATGTTGGTAAGTCAACCTTATTTAATCGATTGACTCGAAGTCGTGATGCTTTAGTTGCTAATCTTCCTGGTTTAACCCGTGATCGTCAATATGGACAAGCTGAGTATCAGGGACAACCCTATATTGTTATTGATACCGGTGGTATCACCGGTGATGAAGAAGGTGTCGATGGCAAAATGGCCAGGCAATCTATGCAGGCAGCTGAAGAAGCCGATGTAGTGTTGTTTTTAACAGATGCCAGAGCAGGGGTTACGCCTTCAGATTATGCCATTGTAGAGCAATTAAGACTACTTAATAAAACCACAATATTGGTCGTAAATAAAACAGATGGGGTTGATTCAGAAACTGCCCTGGCAGAGTTTTTTGATATAGGTTTTGGGGAACCTGAAGGAATTGCAGCAACACAGGGTCGAGGCGTCAAACAATTATTAGATAAAATATTTTCCAGGCTTTTTGAAACGCGTCCAGAGCTGGATAGTAAAGCAACCTCATTATCTGAGTCTGATTCTTTTCCTGAAACAGAATTAGAATCAAAAGAACTAAAAAAACAACTATTAAAAATACCTGATACGGTAAAACTCGCTATTATTGGCAGACCTAATGTGGGCAAGTCTACGTTGGTTAATCGAATGCTTGGCGAAGAACGAGTGGTTGTTTATGATTTACCGGGGACTACCAGAGATAGTATTTATATTGATATGGAACGTCATGGAAAAAAGTTCACCTTGATTGATACGGCGGGTGTTCGTAAAAGAGGAAAAATAAAACAAACCGTTGAAAAATTTTCAGTTGTTAAAACTTTACAAGCCATCGAAGATGCTCACGTGGTGTTAATGGTGGTAGATGCCAGAGTTGGTATTACCGATCAAGATCTCAGTTTACTAGGTTTTGTTCTAGATAGTGGGCGTTCATTGGTTATTGCTATTAACAAATGGGATAATATGGAGTCTGAGCAAAAGCAACAGGTTAAAGATGAGTTACAACGTAGATTGCATTTTGTAGACTTTGCAAAAATCCACTTTATTTCTGCTCTACATGGAACAGGTGTAGGTGATTTATTTGGTTCTGTCAGTAAAGCTTTTAATTCCGCTTTTGTAGCAATGAATACAAAGCTGTTGACAGAATGGTTGGTTGAAGCACAACATCGGCATCAACCTCCTATGCAACAGGGTAGAAGAGCCAAAATGCGATTGGCTCATGCAGGTGGACATAATCCTCCATGGATCATTATTCATGGAAATTTAACTAAATCTTTACCATTAACCTATCAGCGTTATTTAACAAGTTTTTTCGGTGAGAAGTTGAAGTTGGTAGGAACCCCTGTTAGATTTGAATTCAAAACGGGGGAAAACCCTTTTGCAGATAAGAATAAAGTATTAACTCCTGCTCAGAAGGAAAAACGCAAGAGAGAATCAAGGGAAAATCAAAAACAAAATATGAAACGAACTAAAAAATAGAGCTTTTTGATTTTATAACCAAGTAGTACAAATACAATTAAATTGGAGTTTTAGTGAGAATATCAGCAGAATTTGATAGTGGTAATATTATTGTAGATAGTATTCAAGACCCAGAAAATATCCGTTTACAGATCCGTGACGATGCTAAAGCAGATTTTAAGCAATGGTTTCATTTCCGCTTATCTTCAACAGCTGGTGTTCCTCATGTTATGACATTGACCAATGTTAATCAGTGTTCATACGTAGAAGGCTGGCAAGATTATCAGGCTGTTGCCAGTTATGATCGCGAAATATGGTTTCGAGTTCCTACACATTATGATGGCTCAGTTATGCGTATTATGCATACTCCAGTACATGATAATGTTTATTATGCTTATTTTGCTCCTTTTAGTTTCGAACAACATCAAAACCTGATTCATCAGGCACAAATAAGTGATTTGTGCCGAGTTGAGACTTTAGGCAGTACAGTCGATGGTCGTGATCTGGATATGCTTCACATCAAACAGGGAAATCCATCAAAAAAAGCCTGGTTTATAGCCAGACAACATCCAGGTGAAACTATGGCTGAATGGTGTGCTGATGGTTTGTTGGCAAGACTGCTTGATCAGGATGATCCTGTTGCAAGAATACTTCTGAAAGATTGGGAGTTCTATGTGGTTCCAAACATGAATCCTGATGGTAGTGTTAGAGGTCATCTGCGGTCAAATGCGGCTGGAGCAAACTTAAACAGGGAATGGTTATCACCCAGTATGGATAAAAGCCCGGAAGTCGCACTGGTAAGAGATAAAATGCAATCAACTGGTTGTGATTTCTTTATTGATATTCACGGTGATGAAGCCATAGCCTATACCTTTGTTGCAAGATGTGAAGGCGTACCAAGTTATGATGATATCTCTGAACACAGAGAAAATCGCTTTATAGAAGAACTTCTGAAAACCTCTCCTGATTTTCAAACCGAGCATGGTTACCCAAAAGACGAACCGGGAAAAGCGGACTTAAGTATGGGAAGTAGCTGGGTTGGTGAAAATTTCAAATGCCTCTCGTTAACGCTTGAAATGCCTTTTAAAGATCACTTGTATCTTAAAGATGAAGTGTATGGTTGGTCTCCTGAGCGTTCTCAAAAATTAGGAGAGGCCTTATTGGGTGCTATGCATGGCTCGCGAGATGTATTACTTAATTAAACAGAATATTTAGTCGGGGAATATCTGGATTAAATCCAGATATTGAAACCAGGATAAAGTCACATTAGATCGTCATCGACTATTATTTAAAGTTGTTAGTTACAAAAATTAGAAATTCAATTTTTTAGAGAAATAAATTCATGCCACAAGTTTTAATTCTAGGTGCCGGATTGGTTGCAGGCCCTTTGGTTGATTACCTTCATAAGAAGGGAATTAGTATAACTCTTGCCAGTCAGTTTCTTGAGGAAGCTCAAAATCTCGCCAAAAATCGAGATCACATTAGAACAATATCTTTCGATGTTTCCTGTGAAAAATCTCTTGGTGATGAAGTGAAAAAACATCAAGTCGTGGTAAGTTTTATTCCCTTTCAATTACATCTCAGGGTGGCTCAGCAATGTTTGAAGTACAATAAACATTTAGTCACAGCGAGTTATCGTTCGGAGGAAATGGCCGCTTTAGATGAAGTGGCAAAAGAGAAAAATATCACCATTTTAAATGAAATAGGTTTTGATCCTGGAGTCGATCACTTAAGTGCTATGAGTATTATCGATCAGGTGCATGATAAAGGCGGTCAGGTTGAGACCTTTGTATCATGGGGAGCAGGGTTGCCCAGCCCTGAGGATTGCGATAACCCATTTGGATATAAGTTTGCCTGGGCTCCTAAAGGTGTGCTTTTGGCTATGGTCAATGAGGCATGCTATCTTAAGAATGGAAAAGTTATCAGATTGCCAGCAGATAACTTACTAGATGAACGCCTCGATGCATGGACTGGCGAAAATATGGAATTTGCAGGTTATCCCAATAGAGATTCCGTACCTTACAAAGAAGCTTATGGTTTGAATGAGGTTAAAACCCTGTTACGGGGAACTTTAAGATACCGGGGAAATTTGCGTATCATGCAATATGCAAAAATCTTAGGGTTGCTGGATGCAACTGAGCGAGAACCATTCAAAGGCAATTGGCGTATGCTTATGTGTGAGTTATCGGATCTGTCAAGTGAGCGAGTTGAATTAGATTTACCCTGTGATGATGATATTAAAGAGGCTTTTAACTGGTTAGGATTATTTGACGAGAATAAACCAGTACCCCCTTCTCCAAGTCGTATGGATGCTTTTTGTGAAGCACTTCAGGAAAAACTGGTATTTCAACCTGGAGAAAGGGATATGGCGCTTCTTATTCATAAGTTTGGGGTACTTTATCCCGATGGAAAAAAAGTCAACCTGATGTCCAAGTTGAAAATATTTGGAGAGGGTGATGATTATACTGCCATGGCTAAAGCAGTAGGAACACCAGCCGCAATAGCGACGGAGTTATTATTAAATGGTCAACTTAAGGAAAGAGGGTCTATACTACCTGTAAGCCGAGAATATTATTCGAATATGCTACCTATACTAGAAGCTGAGGGTATTCGATGTGAAGAATCAGAGGTGTTTATCGATGAGAAGGAATTTTTAAAAGAAGTGATTTAATTTCTGGCTTGAATTATTCAATAGTTATAACTAGTTGTTTCATAATAAGTATTCAGGCAAGGGAAACACATGCTGCAACAATGGAGTTTGGCTCCGGTAAATATTGTCTACTTACTGATGCTCCTGGGATCACTGGCAGGGTGGCTGGGTTGGTTATTGGGCAGAAGAAACCGAGCATCCTTTAAATTCCTGGGAGATACCGCCTCCCCTCGTCTGAATAATAATTTTCCTGTTGCAACCTTTCATATCCGAGGCGATGTTATTATCGCCAGCCGTGCATTTTTTAACTGTATCCCAAAGCTGGACCCCGCAGGTTCAAGTTCTGAAAATCTTATTGAGCTAATCAGTAAAGAAGATATTCTCTGGTGGCAACAAGTTGTATCATCAAAAAGTTTTGAGTTTTCATCACGCCTGATCAAGTTGAATGAAAGGGGAGGGGGACGTCAGCTTTATTTTCAGGTTGCTTCATTACCAAAGCCACGTCATAGAATTGTATATATTTGTGACTTTTCCTGCTCTATCCGTTTGAAGGATTACCTTAAAGAAACAACCAGGTTGAACTTTGATGCGACTGCCCAGGCACCTTTTGGAATGCTTTCCACCCATAATGGAAAAGTGACTAATGTCAACGAAGTTTTTTGCGACATGTTTGAAATCAAAGCTCATGAAATTTACCAATCTGACTGGCCTTTTCTATTAGGAGGTGAAACTATTCATGAAATAGAACTGGCACTTAAAAATAATGCTAATAAACAAAACTTTCAATTTGAAATTGAATTTGTGAATGCGCAGAGAGGGAAATTCTGGTATCAAATTGATGTTAATCGTTCATCATTTTCTGGTGAGGATGTTATTAATTGGTACTTCAGAGACAATACCGAGCAGCAGACCTATTCAAGACATCTACAACAGGCCGCAGTCGTGTTTGAAGCTTCTAGTGACGCCATTATGATTATTGATGCCAAACGCCGTATTAAGATGATTAATTCAGCCTTTACCGATATGACCGGTTTTGAAATAGCAGATATTTTAGGACGAAACCCCCAAATTCTTGGTTTTGAGCAAAAAGATATTAAATTCCTTGAGAGTATTTGGCCGGAAGTTGAAAAGTCAGGGGCCTGGCAGGGAGAAGTTTGGAAAAGAAAAAAAGATGGTTCTCGATACCCGGAATGGATGTCGCTTACCGCTGTCTATACATCCACTGGCGTTATAACCGAGTATGTTTTTATTGCCAATGATATGACTGAAAGAAAACAGGCAGAAGATAAAATTCGAATTCAGGCCAATTATGACCCATTAACCAGCCTTCCCAACCGCAACTTATTTATGGATAGACTGCTAAGAGCCATCGCAAGAAGCCAAAGAGAAGAGACATCAATGGCACTTTTGTTTATTGATTTGGATCGATTCAAGTTTATTAATGACTCATTTGGACATACTGTTGGAGATCGGTTGTTGGTTAAAGTCGCCCAATTATTGAAAGGCTGTATTCGCGCTAGCGATACTATTGCAAGATTTGGTGGTGATGAATTCGCTATTATTCTTTCTCCAATTTATGGTGATAAAAATGCCGCAAGAGTTGCTACTACTATATTAGAGAAACTCAATTGTCCTATAGATTTAGATGGCTATGAGGCTGTTCCCAATGCCAGTATTGGTATTTGTTTATACCCCAAAGATGGTGAAAATGAAGAACTCCTATTGAAAAATGCTGATATAGCCATGTATCGGGCTAAAGAAGAAGGTCGAAATACCTATCAGTTCTTTACGCAGGAAATGCAACAGTCAGCCCAGGAAAGAATGTTATTAGAAAGAGATCTTCGAATAGCGATTGATGATGGAAAGCTATATGCCGTCTACCAGCCTCAAATGCACTGTGCAAGTGGGAAAGTGGGCGGTTTAGAGGTATTAATGAGATGGGAAACTGCAGAAGGAAAACCTGCAATTCCCCCCTCAACTTTTATTCCCCTTGCAGAAGAAACTGGCTTAATTATTCCTATGGGTAAATGGATTTTATTACAGGCTTGCAAACAATATAGATTGTGGTGGAATAATGGTATGGCACCTGATTACATTGCTGTTAATGTTTCCGGGGCTCAATTTAAAGATAGTGGCTTTATTGATATGCTTGAGGAAATTTTACAAGAAACGGGCATGAAGCCACACCATCTGGAACTTGAACTGACAGAAAGCATGTTGATGGAAGATCATGAATATGCTGTGAGCATATTAGAAAGACTACATAAATCCGGGTTCAAATTGTCTATTGATGATTTTGGTACAGGATATTCCTCTCTTGCCTATTTAAAGGCTTTTCCTATGGATAATCTAAAAATTGATCAGTCCTTTATTAAGGATATTCTTACCAATGGTGATAATGCAGCAATAGTGCAAGCCATTATTAATTTGGGACATACCTTAAATATGAGATTAGTTGTTGAAGGTGTTGAAACAAAATCTCAAATGGATTTGCTAAAGTCCTATAAAGTAGACTATATACAAGGGTATCACTATTCAAAACCCATGATACCTGGCGAATGCGAACAGTTTTTACTCAGTGAAATGGATCCAGAAGGGTGTGAATGATTACTTGTTTATCCTGTTATAGAGGTTTAATTACACCTTAAGCAAAAGATTTTTTTGATGGTAATTAGCTGTAAATAAAAGAAAAAATAAAATATTACTTGTATGACAAAGGTAGTTAATACTGCATTGAGTCAATTTTTTTAGAAGCAAGTGGTTCGACCCCTTGCTAAAAGGTTGATTTTGTTGATAGACTGCTATAACAATTAAAAAAGGTGCCTTTCTTATTCTATTGAAGCTGATGTCATGTAGAGCAGACTTAATAGAGGAGTAAGGAATAATAAAAGACACAAAAAGGGGCTACGCACTTGAAAAATAAGCATATGCCACGACTGTCGAAGGTTGCTGCAGCTATTGCATTGTCAATTACTGCTATAACCAGCGTTCAAGCCGTTGAATATCAGTCAGATGATTGGACTATTAGCTTTGACTCCACCTTGGCAGTAGGTGCGAGTTGGAGGTTAGATGATCCAAATCCTAAATTTGTTGGTATCTCTAATGGTGGAACAGCATTTTCCACCAATGGAGATGACGGCAATCTCAATTTTGAATCTGGAGATGCATTCTCAAAAGTTTTTAAAGGTTTGCATGAATTAGATTTAAACTACAAAGATGATTTCGGACTTTTTACCCGTTTCAGATACTTTTACGATGCAGCGTTGATGGATGATGATATGAACTTCAAACCATTAACTGAGTCTGCTGAAGGGCAAGCAGGTAAAGATGTACAACTACTTGATGCTTTCGTCTACGGTAGTTGGGATTTAAGCGGCCATTATTTCCAGGCAAGATTAGGTAAGCAAGTAATTAACTGGGGTGAAAGTACTTTCATCCAACATAGTATTGCTGAAGCAAGCCCAATCAATTTAAGCGCATTGCGTACGCCGGGTTCAGAATTAAGAGAGGCATTTGTTCCTATCCAGTCTGTCTGGGGTTCATTAGATATCTCAGAAAGCTTCAGTCTTGAAGCTTACCTTCAATTTGACTGGAAACCCTTCCGATTTGATCCTCCAGGAACTTTATTTGCTCCCAATGACTTTATTGGTGCAGGTGGAACAGATATTAACTTAGGTTTTGGTATTCCACCAGAAGGTACACCAGGTACAGTTGCCGTAAGAACTGCTGATCGTGAAGCTGATGACGATGGACAATTTGGTGTTAAATTAACATGGTTTGCAGAGGCTCTTAATCAAACGGAGTTCGGTTTTTACTTTGTAAACTACCATAATAAACGCCCTATTATTTCTGCATATGCCCACAATGGTAATCGGGTTGAGGGTTTTGTTGAATATGTTGAAGACATCGAAATGTATGGTGTAAGCTTCAATACAGTTCTTCAAAATGGTTTGTCGGTTGCTGGTGAGGTTTCTTACCGGGTAGATGAACCACTTCAGGTAGACGATGTCGAACTTTTGTTTGCAACATTAGAACCTGTTGCGGGAGTTCCAAGTGGAACCTCTCAGATCCCTGGCGGTGCTGCATTGGGTGAAGAAATTTCTGGATTTAGAGTTTTTGATACTGTTCAGGCTCAAACTACACTTACACAATTACTAGGACCAACATGGGGAGCTAACCAGTTTACAGTGTTAGCTGAAATTGGTGCTAACTGGATTGACAACTTACCAGATGAGTCTGTATTAAGATTTGAAGGCCCTGGTACTTCTCGTTCGGGCAATATTGCCAGAGCGCCTTTTGAAGGTGTTGAACCGAATAGTTTTGCCGATGATTTCTCCTGGGGATATCGTTTAGTCGGAAAACTAGACTATAACAATGCTTTTTTAGGTGTAAATATGAGCCCCCGAGTTGTTTTCCAACATGATGTCTCGGGTAACACACCGGTACCTATCAGTAACTTTATTGAAGATCGTAAAGCGATTGCATTGGGTGTTGGTTTCGACTATCAGTCTGTTTATAAGTGGGATATCGTTTATAGCTCATTTTATGGAGCTGGTTCAGCCAACAACTTAGCAGACAAAGATTTCATCTCTGTCAGCTTCAGTTACTCAATTTAAGATTATAGAGGGACAACGCGAATGCGAAATAGCAATAAAAAAATGCTTATTGGCGGTGCCATCTTTCTGGCACTAGGCATGAGTACAGCCAATGCAAAGGTCTCACAAAAAGAAGCTGACCGCTTGGGTAATGATTTAACACCAATAGGTGCTGAAAAGGCAGGTAACAAAGAGGGAACCATTCCAGCATGGACAGGTGGCATTAAGACGGCACCTGCAGGATATAAATCTGGCGATCACCATCCAGATCCATTTCCTGATGATAAAGTTAAATTCACTATTACTGCGCAAAATGTGGATCAACATAAAGATAAATTAGCTCCCGGGCAATTGGCTTTATTCAAAACCTATCCAGCGACATTCAAGATGAATATATATGAAACCCGTAGAAGTGCTTCATATCCGCAATATGTTTATGATGCTACTAAAGTGAATGCATTGAATGCAGAATTAGTGGCTGATGGTAATGGCATGAAAGGTGCGGCAATTGGTACTCCATTTCCAATACCTCAGACGGCGCTTGAAGTCTTGTGGAATCATATCGTCCGTTATCGCGGGATTAATGTGAAACGTTGGGGGGGGCAGGCTGCACCAACACGTGCAGGTGATTTTACCTTTGTTAAATTTAACGATCAGCTTATGAATATGTATGATCATCCATCTGCGACTGCAGCCGCGCTTGAAAAAGCCAATATGTTGTTTTTCTTTAAACAATCCGTTGCTTCTCCTGCCCGGTTAGCCGGTACTGCTCTTTTGGTTCATGAAACTCTGGATCAAGTTGCTAAACCCAGACAAGCCTGGACATACAATACTGGTCAGCGTCGTGTGAGACGTGCACCAAATGTTGCTTATGATGCACCAGGTACTGCTTCGGATGGCCTAAGAACTACCGACGACTTTGATATGTATAACGGTGCACCTAATCGTTATGATTGGCAATTAAAAGGAAAGCGAGAACTTTATATAGCCTATAACACTTATGATTTGCACTCTGATAAACATAAATATAAGGATATTATTCAAAAAGGACACATTAATCAGGATCTGGTCCGTTGGGAGTTGCATAGAGTGTGGGTTGTTGAAGGTACTTTAAAGCCTGGTACTCGTCATATTTATAAGAAAAGAGTTTTTTATATAGATGAAGATAGCTGGCAGATCTCTCAAGCTGATATTTATGATAATAGTGATCAATTGTGGAGAGTTGAACAAGCTCATGGTCTAAATTATTATGATGTTCCAGTTCAATGGTCTACATTAGAAACATATTATGATTTACAGTCTGGTAGATATATTGCTATTGGACTTGATAATCAGGAAACTATGTACGACTTTAACCCTGAAATGACTGAAGCAGATTTCACACCATCTGCACTGCGTCGTTCAGGACGAAGATAAAATATAAGGCCGGTTCACCGGCCTTTTTTTTAACTTATTTACCTCTTCTCAAATAGATTTTCTGGACTAACTCTTGTTAACAGAAAATCTATAATTTTAAATTCGTAAAATTTTGTAGCTTCTTGTTAATTGTATGACTGTGGGCTATAACATTAAGCAATAACTCATTAATTTATCAGTAGAAGTTCATATGAAATATTTATTACTTTCAATTAAATTTTTTGTTGCCACTCTGGTGTACTCTCTTGTTTCAATAACGCCTGGTGTAGCAGATGAAGAATATGCATGGCATGCTAAAAATGTTAGCCAGTCTCTTTTGTTAAAAATTAATAAATTACCATCAAATCGATTAGTTACATTAGGAGAACGTGGCCATATATTATGGTCTGATGACAACGGTAAAAATTGGAGTCAGGCAAAGGTTCCAACCAAAGCTACACTGACAGGTCTGTTTTTTCTGGATGAAGAGACTGGTTGGGCAGTTGGACACGATACCATTATTTTGAAAACTATCGATGGTGGAGAAACTTGGAAAAAACAATATTCAGCCGTTACTCAAGCTACTTCCGAAAATGCCGAGTCTAAAGAACCGATAGACGAATTGCCTTTATTTGATGTTACATTCTTAAATAGAAGACTGGGATTTGCTATAGGGGCTTATGGTACATATCTTACAACAACAAATGGTGGAGAGGACTGGCAGACACAGTATCTTGAGTCATTAGACGATCCAGAATTTGGCTTGCCCCATTTTTATCAGATAAAAAATGTAGGTGATAATAAATTAATGATGGTTGGTGAGGCTGGATTTATTGCTATCGGAGGTCGAAATATCAATAGCTGGAGTAGGACAGCTGTAGATTACCAGGGTTCATTTTTTGCTATCGAAAGAGTAAACGATGGAGTGTTACTTGCTGTAGGATTAAGGGGAAACATTTATCGGTCGGTAAATGAGGGACTTACCTGGCTTCCAATTGAAACCGAAGCATCTACTAATTTATACTCTATTACAATGAGTCAAGATAAAAAAATTGTTGTAGTAGGTGGTGCTGATGGCGTTATTCTGATTAGTCATGATAATGGCCAGCATTTCAGGTTTTACAGAAAAGAAGATCGGCAGAGTATCGCTGACATCATTTTTTCAAATGATGGTAATTTATTTTCTGTTGGCAAAGGTGGTATAGCAAATGTTACTTCCTTCCTAAACCTGGCTAAGTAAGGTAGCAAAATGAAAAAACAAAATAATAAAACACTTATTACTGATGCACTTGCCAACTTTTTCTTTGGCTTCAGAAAAATATTTCTGTTTCTCTTTCTGATCCTTACTGGCTATATGGTTTATTCTGCTACTCAACTTAAGGTTGATGCGAGTTTTAAAAAGAATATCCCCCTCGAACATCCTTATATGAAAACCTATCTTGAATATCAAAGTGAATTCGGTGGCGCTAACAGGGTATTGATTGTTTTAGAAAATACCAGAGGAGATATTTTTGAACCCAAATTTTTTAATGTTCTTGAAAATGTAACCAAGGATGCTGGAGGCATAAAAGGTATAGAAAGAGTTTCATCTATTTTTACTCCAGATACCCGTTTTATTGAGGTTGATGAGTATGGGTTTAGTGGTGGACCCGTTATTAATGCAGAATTTCAACCGACAGAGGAAGGTCTCAGAAAAATACAACAAAACGTACTTAAGGCAGGTATTGTTGGTCGATTGGTGTCTAATGACTTTAAAAGTGCCATGGTTTCAACCCAACTATTAGATATAGATCCTAAAACTGGCGAACCTCTTAATTTTATTGAATTAGCAAAAAAACTTGAAGTAGACATTCGAGAAAAATATCAAGATGATGATATTAAAATTCATATCATTGGATTTGCTAAAATGATAGGCGATGTTAGCGATGGTGCTAAGGGAGTTTTGGTGTTTTTTGCTCTTGCTATTCTTATTTCTGCTGCATTGGTTTATTGGTATTCGAAATCTCTTATTTTGACATTTCTGCCTATTGCCACTTCAATCATTGCTGTTTTCTGGCAGATGGGGTTATTAACCATAATGGGTTTTGGCATTGATCCTATGTCAATTCTTGTACCTTTTTTAGTCTTTGCAATAGGGGTTAGTCATGGCGTACAGATGATCAATGCTGTAAGTCGTGAAGTTTCATTAGGAACAAATTGTTATGATGCTGCCCAAGCCGCATTTAAACGTTTGTTAATACCCGGTGGTGTTGCTCTTTTGAGTGATACTTTAGGTTTTTTAACCTTATTACTGATCGAAATTGATATTATTAGAGAATTAGCTGTTACTGCCAGTATTGGTGTTGCTGTTATTGTTTTGACAAATTTAATATTGTTACCTTTGTTGTTGTCTTACGTGAAGCTGGACAAGAGCTTTATAGAAAAAACTAAAAAAGCACAACATTGGCATGATAAAGCGTGGCTTAAATTGTCAGGATTTGGTGGCAAAAAACATGCTAAGACCATCATTATTGTGACAGCTTTTCTCACATTATTTGGCGGGTATTTTGCTCTAAACATGAAAGTTGGAGCTCAGCATGCAGGCGCTCCTGCACTACGAGCTGACTCGGTTTATAACATGGATACGGATTTCGTCACAAAAAATTTCTCAATTGGTGTGGATTTGATTACGGTTATTGTTGAATCAAAGCCTGATTCATGTATTGATTCCACTGTCATGAGTGCTATTGATGAATTTGACTGGAGAATGAGTAACGTAGATGGTGTTCAATCAGTTATTTCCCTGCCAGGTATAGCTAAAAAAATTAATGCCGCTTATAACGAAGGATTTCCAGCCTGGAACATATTACCTAAAACAGGCGCTTTATTATCACAAGACACCGGACGGGTTCCAACTTCTACGGGATTACTAAATGATGCTTGTAGTGTAATTCCAGTTTTGATTTTTACCAAAGATCATAAAGCGGAAACTATTGAAACTGTTATTGCCGCCGTAAAAGACTATAGAGAAAAATTTCCCACTAAAGATGTTACTTACCGTTTGGCAAGTGCACCTGTTGGTGTATTGGCAGCAACCAATGAAGTGGTCGCTGCAGCGCAGTTACCTATGTTGTTTTGGGTGTATGGGGTAGTTATTTTCCTATGTTTAATCACCTTTGTATCTGTTCGCGGTACACTCTGTGTCATCATTCCTCTGGCAGTTGTATCTATTCTGGCTCAGGCAACCATGAGTTTATTACATATTGGCCTGACAGTGGCAACATTACCGGTGATAGCACTCGGGGTTGGGGTTGGAGTAGACTATGGGATCTATATTTTCTCACGAATGGTGGCATCTATTAGAAAAGGGCTCCCAATTAGAGAAGCTTATTATAAAACACTTACCATGACAGGTAATGCTGTTATTATTACCGGTTTGACTTTAGCTATTGCCGTTAGTACCTGGATCTTCTCTGATTTACAATTTCAGGCCGATATGGGTATATTGCTAACTTTCATGTTTCTGGTAAATATGATTGGAGCTATCACCTTGCTACCAGCTCTTGCGGCAGTTTTGTATCGCAATCACCACTGAATTTAGTTTTATATTTTGTAACTATTCAGCTAACCCCTAAAATGAGCCATTTCGTCGTTCAAAAATGGTCAAATAATCGAGTATAATCACATTTTTTGCCTCGAACTGACTCATTTTAGGAGCAATCTGAACAGCTACTGGTGCATTTAGCAACTCGCTGAATAGTTACTATATTTTTATAAACAAGCTATAAAAAGATTGTTCTGGTCCCAGAACAATCTTTTTTGTTTAAAACACTGTATTTCCACTCGTAATCAACCTAAAATATCTGCCACTTAGTAGCCTTTGACTAACGCTTTTATTAAAAAACATAGAATCTAATTTTGAAAATTTTTGTTGTTCGTTTTGTTTGAATGATAATTTTAAATATTGTCTAAAATTTAATCGATAATTATCTCGGATAATTTTATGTATATCTCATTTTACTGGTGTAAATTAGTTTTCTTTATATTAGAACGTGTTAAATCAAAGAGTTGTGCTATTTTTACTATAGAATTCAAATTTTAATCAAAACACCCAAAGTGGAATTTCTAAAAGGAAAACACCATGTCAGCTCAAACCTTGGATAAATCATCGGTTCTGATTGATAAAGTCATTGAATTGATACATAACAAACTATCCAAATCTCAAGCGAAACAAGTTGAATTATTTACACGGCATTTTTATGGGAGTGTAGGAGCAGAAGATCTTGCAAATCGTCTTCCCAGTGATTTGTACGCATCAATTCTGAGCTTATGGAATTTTATTCAAACACCCGGAAAAAACGGGGTAAAACTCAGGGTGTTAAACCCGGATTTTGAAAAACATGGCTGGCAGTCAAAACACACGGTTATCGAGCTACTTAATGATGATATGCCTTTTTTGGTTGATTCGGTACGAATGGAACTTAATCGTCTAGGTATTACTACTCATTTCATTATTCATTTACCTCTTGTACTCGAACGTGAAAAAACAGGAAGAATATCATCAGTAAAACGAGCTGACTCTTCTAATCGGAAAAAAATTGAGACTCCTATGTATATAGAAGTTGATCGGCAAACCGATGAATCTATGCTCAAAACAATCACTAAACAATTAAAGACTGTATTGGGTGATGTGAGGACAGTGGTTAGCGATTGGGAACCCATGAAGAAAAAACTAGGGGACGTTATAAAAGAACTCAGTTCATCAAAGGCCCCCATGAATGAAGACGAGCGTAATGAATCTATTTCTTTTTTAAAGTGGATATCAAATAACCACTTTACTCTAATGGGCTATTCCGTTTATGGCATTAATGCTGTTGATGGTGGTTATGAATTAGTCACCAATGCTCAAAATTCATTAGGACTTCAAAAAAAGTCAAAGAGAGAAAAACGTAAATTATCGAGCTTACCTCTTGGCGCTCAACGTTTAGCATTAGACAATACTTCACCTTTAATAATAACCAAAACCAGTACTCGCTCGACAGTCCATCGTCCCGCTTATGTAGACTATATTGGTGTAAAACGGTTTGATGAAAATGGTAAAGTGATAGGTGAACATCGTTTTCTTGGCCTCTATACTGCGGATGCATATAATATCAGTTCTAAAGAGATCCCGGTTCTAAGAAAAAAACTTAATTGGGTCATTGAAGAGTCTGGTTTAACGCCTCAATCACACGATATAAAAGCCCTGGGAAATATTCTGGAAACTTATCCGAGAGATGAGCTATTTCAGGTTACTTCCCAAGAGCTGCTTGAAACGAGTATCGGCATCTTACATATGCAAGAACGGCCAGTTATTAAACTATTTATAAGACGTGATCCCTATGGACGTTTTTTTTCTTGTATGGTTTATGTGCCGAGAGAACAATATATTACTAAGTTAAGAATCAAAATGATGGCCATTCTAAAAGAATACCTGAATGGATGTGGCGAAGTTTTATTCACCACCCATTTTTCAGAATCTATCCATGCCAGAACGCACTATATTGTTAATGTCGAGAATTCTGAATCCATAGCTTATGATATTAAGGTTATAGAAAGAGAATTGAGAGAAGCCTCTCGCTCCTGGAATGATAATTTATACGATGCTCTTAAAAGTGAATTTGGAGAAGATGAAGGTAGTGACATAGGTCAGAAATATGCTGAAGCATTTTTACCCGGATATATGGCAGAGTCTACTCCCTTGACTGCTGTGCTTGATATTAAACATATGGAATCGTTATCTGATAAACATCCATTGTCGATGATTTTATACCGACCACAAGAAGATTTAACCGGACATTTGAAATTTAAGCTATACCATAGAAATAAACCCGCTGTTTTATCTGATGTGCTTCCCATGTTAGAAAATATGGGGCTTAGTGTTATGGAGGAAACACCTTATCGTATATCTCCTAATGATGGTGTTACACGTTGGATTCTTGATTTTAATATGCATCCAAAATCCAAAGATGTATTTGATTTAGAAGTCATCAAGAACAAATTTCAAGATGCTTTTTATAGAGTTTGGACGGGACAGGCAGAAAATGATGGTTTTAACAGCTTAATTTTAACGACGGGTTTAAATTGGCGTGAAGTTTCAATATTAAGAACAATTGCTAAATATTTATGGCAGATTGGTTTTACCTTCAGTCAGTTTTATATTGAATCCACTTTCTCAAGTCATCCTACTATTGCCAGAATGTTAGCTGGGTTATTTAAATTAAAGTTTTGCCCAGAGACATCTAATATAGATGAATTTGATAAAGCCGTTAATAGTATTAACACGGCACTTACTACGGTTTCTAATATTGATGAAGATAGAATTATTAATCGTTATGTTGAAGTGATTAAAGCTATAGTAAGAACAAACTTTTATCAGGTTGATAGCTCAGGAAATTCAAAACCACAACTTTCCTTTAAGTTAGAGCCAACTAAAATAACAGGCGTACCTGAACCAGTACCAGCCTATGAGATTTTTGTTTATTCACCCAGATTCGAGGGTGTTCACCTGAGATCGGGAACCGTTGCTCGAGGTGGTTTGAGGTGGTCAGACAGGCGAGAAGATTTTCGTACTGAAATTCTTGGCCTGGTCAAAGCACAGCAAGTTAAAAATGCAGTTATTGTTCCTGTGGGTTCTAAAGGTGGTTTCGTCTGCAAGATGTTGCCTGAGAATGCGGACAGAGAAGCTATTTTTACGGAGGGACAAGCCTGCTATCGTGGTTTTATCCGCGGTATGTTAGATATAACGGATAATATCGTTGAAGGTGAAATAGAGCCTCCTAAGTCAGTGATTAGATATGATACAGATGATCCTTATCTGGTTGTGGCAGCAGATAAAGGGACAGCAACTTTTTCTGATATAGCTAACGCTATTTCTGAAGAGTACAATTTCTGGTTAGCTGATGCTTTTGCATCAGGTGGTAGTCAGGGATATGACCATAAGAAAATGGGCATTACTGCAAAAGGTGCCTGGGAATCTGTTAAAAGACATTTTAGAGAAATGGGAATAGATTGCCAAAAAGAAGAGTTTACCTGTTTGGCTATTGGCGATATGGGAGGGGATGTGTTTGGTAATGGCATGCTTTTATCCAAACATACCCGGTTAGTTGGTGCATTCAATCATTTACATATATTAATTGATCCAACACCTGATGCTATGAGTTCATACGAAGAAAGAGAAAGACTATTTAATATGCCTCGTTCATCCTGGTCAGATTATGAAAGAGGTTTGATCTCAGAAGGCGGAGGTATCTTCGATCGCAAAGCTAAGTTAATTAAACTCTCTCCTCAAATTAAAAAATTGATTAATAGCAATGAAGAATCAATGGCACCTAATCAACTGATTAAGAGTTTGCTTAAATCTGAATACGATTTGCTGTGGAATGGCGGGATAGGAACCTACGTTAAAGCCAAAAAAGAGAACGATAGTGAAGTAGGTGATAAGACCAATGATCCGTTAAGAGTAAATGGTGAAGATCTGCGCTGTAAAATTGTGGGAGAAGGGGGAAATCTGGGATTAACACAGTTAGGACGAATCGAATACAATCTCAACGGTGGCCGTTCTAATACTGATTTTATTGACAATGTGGGAGGTGTTGATTGTTCAGATCATGAAGTCAACATTAAAATATTGCTCAATGGTATTGTAGCATCTGGCGATATGACCATGAAGCAACGCAATAGGCTACTTCAAACTATGACTGATGAAGTTGGTAAGATGGTGCTTAATGACAATTATGCACAAATACAATCTATTAGTATTATCGAAAAAAGAAGTCACAAAATGATTAAAGAGCTCATGCGATTTATTCATACTCTGGAGAGAAGTTCTCGCTTAAATAGAGAATTAGAGTTTTTGCCCAGTGACGAAGAATTAATAGAGCGAGTATCTCAGGGCAGAGGCCTGAGTCGAGCCGAATTGTGCGTATTAACCGCCTATGGAAAAATGTCTTTAAAAGACGAATTAAACACACCTGAAATCACTGAGAATCCATACTTTAACAGCATTATTATTAACTATTTTCCAAAACCATTACATAAAGAGTTTCTTACAGAAATGGAGAGTCATCGATTAGGAGCGCAAATCATCGCTACCCAGTTAGCCAATGATATGGTTAATTTCATGGGGTGTAATTTTGCTCTGAGAATGCATGATGAAACAGGAGCTACATATGCTGATATAGCGGTCTGCTTTACCTTATCACGAGAAATTTTTCAAATAGACCAGTTATGGCATCAAATTGAGTCTCTGGATAACAAAATTTCATCTGATATTCAAATTGATGCAATGTTCCAGACACAGCGAATGATCCGGCGCGCAACACGTTGGTTTTTACGGCATCGAAATAAAGATATTGAGATTAAATCGACCATTCTCTATTTCTCCAAAGACGTCCAGCTATTACAAAAAAATGTTTCAAAAATATTAGAAAGTCAGGAGGCTCGAGAAATTAGCAAAGAAGTCAAAGCGCTTATGGATAATGGAATGCCCGAATCTTTAGCCAAAAGAGTAGCGTATTTAAGTACCATGTTTTCAGCTCTGGATATTGTTGAACTTACAAAAACTACCAAGCTGCCGGTCGCCCTGGTTGCCGAAGTCTATTATAAACTAGGTGCCAACCTACAGTTACACTGGTTTCTTGAACAAATTACTAAACAACCCGTTGATAACCATTGGCAAGCCTTCGCACGGAGTGCTTTCAGAGAAGAGCTTGACTGGCAACAACGTGGTCTGGCTTTAGTGGTACTGGAATCAACTCCCAAATATAATACAGCTGATGAGAAACTGGCTGCATGGATAGAAGAAGATGAATTATTAATCAGACGCTGGATGCTAATGGTGGCGGATTTTAGAGCAACCTCTCTTCATGAATTTGCTAAATTCTCAGTGGCTCTGAGAGAGTTATTGATATTGGTACAATCCTGTATCAGGACATCATTATAAGCATCCTAACCCGAAAAAACGCCCTTTGAGGGCGTTTTTTTGATTTAATGAACAAATTTTTTAACTTCCACTCATATATACCCGTGATACCTGAAAATGCAGGTTTCAGCAAGTCAAGAAGCGTCCATATTTGAGGCTTGAAGCTTCCGCATCCTGCTCCCGCCGTGTTCATTACCTGCTTTTTGTTTAATTCTGTGAATTGATTGAACGGCATGGCGTTCTGTACTGCCAAGGTTAGGGCTTTGCCTTGCTCGCAGCCTGTTGCGACTGACAGTATACCAGCCAAATCACCATGGAGGTTCATTTTTAGCTTTTTGTTGTTTTCATCGGGTGTCAAAACAATCTTGTCTACCAGCTTCCTAATCAGCTCGGCGGCTTCATGGCGGTGCTCTTCTTGGTTGAGGGAGGCTCTTAGGGCTGTGACTTGTTCTTGATAACGTAAGGCCATATTGGGGTGGAGCAAGACAGGGGCTTGTTTTGTTGTGCTTAATAACGCTTCTAACTTTTCGCGCTGTTGGCGTATATTTTCCAGTGCATCTTTGACCTCAGAGGCGGGAATGCCTTGTTTAATGGCTTCGATGAGTTTGGTTTTTTCTGTGGCGAGTTTTTCAAGTTTGGACTTGGCTTGGGTAATATCAGCATTGCCTTGTTTGCGAATTTGATTGCTATGGCGCGTGTATTCGGCACAAAATTCAGCCACGAGTTCAGGCTGCATTAAATGGGTTTGCAGGGCGGATAAAATGGTATTTTCCAGTTTGTCTTGTGCCATTGTGATGCGGTTATCACAAATGCCTTTGTTTCTTGCGGTGGTGCAGCCATAACGCAGGGCAGATATTTTACTAAAGCCGCCACTACAACAGCCACATTTTATCAGGTAAGAAAACAGGTTCTTGGGGCGGCGTTTTTCGTGGGGCGTAGTCTTTAAAGACAAAGCTTCCTGTTTGGCTCTGACTTTATCCCAAAGCTCTTGCGTGACAATTCTAAGCTCGGGAACATTGCTTATGACCCATTCTTCCTTTGGATTTGGTCGGGCTACTCGTTTTCCTGTGTCTGGATTTTTAAAGTAGCTTTCTCTATTCCAGATAAGTTGACCGATATAGAGCGGGTTATTGACAATGCCGGAGCCACGTTTGCGGGTGCCGTTAATGGTGCTGGCAGACCAGCCTTTACCCGAAGGATTGGGGGCATTTTCTTTGTTTAAATCCCATGCGATTTTTTTTGGGGATTTGCCTGTGGCATATTCCTCAAAAACACGGGTGATAATAGCGGCTTGCTCTTGATTGATGCTGCGCTCACCGCGTACAGGTTCGCCATTTGAATCAAATTTTTTCACCACATCATAACCGTAGGACAGGCCACCGCCTGATTTGCCTTTTTCAACACGGCCACGCAAGCCGCGATGGGTTTTGGCGGCTAAATCTTTAAGGAATAAAGCGTTCATGGTGCCTTTTAAGCCAATATGCAAATCGGTAATTTCACCTTCTGCGAGTGTGATGATTTTTACACCTGCAAAAGACAGGCGTTTATAAATTCCCGCTATATTTTCTTGATCACGAGACAGGCGATCTAACCCTTCGGCTAAGACAATATCAATTTTTCCCGCTGCGGCATCTTGCATTAGGGATTGCAAGCCAGAGCGTATCATGGATGCCCCGCTAATGGCGTAGTCGCTATAGGGCATTACCACCTGCCAGCCTTGTTGTTCGGCGAACTGCGAACAGATCCGTATTTGGTCTTCTATAGAAACTTCTCTTTGCATGGCACTGGAATAACGGGCATAAATAACGACTTTAGTCATCGCACGCCTCCCGTTCTTGGGGAGTTTTATCAGCATCGATAAATTGCTGATAATCACGTTCGGCGGCACACCGCGCCATAAACCTGACCAGTTCTTTCAGCTTTGAAGTCTGGTTGTGATTTGCTTCATGCACCGAAGTCCAATCTTTGTGGGCGTCAATTGGGGTTAAATCATCCATGCCCTAACCCCTGTAAATCATCAGGTTGCAGCATCCAGATATTGATAATGAAGACAAATGCGCTCATAGCCCCAACTCCGGTTTAATATCCTGTTTAAGCTCTAGCTCGTCCGGCTTGGCGTTGTGGTTGAATGAATGTTTCAATGCGCCTTTTTGCGCGATGCCTTGCGCTGATTGCACAAAACTGGCATTGAGCTGTGTTTTCTCCAAATGGTGTTGCTGTCTTAAATCCTGATATTGCCCCTGTAAATTTTGACGTTGATTGAGGTGGTTATTAATCATGACTTCCCTTTCTTTTTTATCGCGCAAGGCACTTCGCTGTGCCTCGGCTTCATTGCGCCTGTGTTGTTTCTTGGATGTTCCCGTGAAGAAATCCCATAGGCCGCCTAGACCTTTGCGGATTTTGGCTTGGCGAGATTTTGTTTCTTGAATGTGTCGTTGTTTTTGAAAATTCTTAAGTGTGGCTCGCTCCATACGTTGCGCTTGAATCATGCTCGCTTTCTTTTTCCTGAACGGCTGACGCTCTAGCTGATGTTTCAGGGCAAGTTCACGGGCATGGCGTTTGTGTAATACGCTGTGTTCATTAGCGATTTTGGCATTTACCGTTTCAATGCTGTCCAAGTTTTTGTTATCGCCTAAACGGGCTTTTAGCGCTTTGGTTTTTAGCCCCAGAGAACGGGTTAAAGAATAGACTTCCCCGTGCCAATCCACAGCGACATAACCGCGCCTATCGCCTTGTGCCAGAAAATAACCGGCCTCAGCCAAGGCATGGCTAAAGCTCGCTTTACAATCTGATATTTCCCAACATTGTTGTAAGGTCGCTTTGATAAGTTTCGGATTGAGCTTGTGGCGTTTGGCTTGTTGCCATTCGGATAAGTTGAAATTGCGTGGGTCGCGGTTATCGCGGTGGGTAAAGCCTTGGGGTAAATCCCAGTTGTTCTCGATAAAGAGGGTTTTAGCGAGGTTGTTCAGCTTTGTCTTATAATAAGGTTGCTTAATCGCCTTCATTTCTTGGGTATCAATCAACGACACCACGCAGTGATAATGGCGGCGCCCTTCTTTTTCATGGGCGATAAGGCAATAGGGTTGGCCTTCCAGATTAAGCTTTTTTAGGCTGCGCTCAACTGCATCTTCAATCAGCTCAAGGCTCACCTCAGCCCCATGAGGCGGATTAAAACTGATGGACATCATGAATTTTTTGCACTTCGTGGCGCGGCTCATGGCATAGATTTCATGTAAAGCCCCCGCCATATTATCAGCCATAAAACCATCCATTCTCAACACTTCCACATGGTCGTTATCAGGACTCATCAAATGAAGGGCTAACTGTTTTGCACCGCTACGTTTTGAGGCTTTGATAATCATTGTAAGTCCTCTTTTAATCCTGTGCCCTTAATCAACATGCGGCGCATCCATTGGATGGTTTGATAGGCTTCTTGAATTTGGGCGATGACATCGGGATCTAATACCAGTGTTCCGGTATTAATGGCCTTGGCAATTTGATTGAGATTATTGGGGATGCGCGATTGCCCCAAAAGTGAAAGAATTTGCGCCAGCTCTTTATTGGGATGGGTTTTGTTCTGGGTGCGCACGGCAAATTTCTCATGCAATGTATCGGTAAATAACTTCAGCCGGATAAGCTCGGCACCGCTTAACTCCATCTCTTTTGCCATGGCATCAAATAATGCACGTTCTTCGGGTGTGAAACGAATAGAGTAAGGCGACGCTTGCTTGTCTGCGCTGATGTTGTTCTGCTGCATATGTCCTCCTCTCCGGTTCGATTTAATTGCTCGGGTTATGAATGATGATTCAAATTTTTGTGGGTGTTATTTTTGGCTAACGCACGACAAATTTTCCGTACAGGGTTTCACCGCTTATCAAGCCCACATCCCCCGTTGATAAATTGCCGATTTTCATTTCATGCATGCAGCCATTGCCTTCATCAATCACCTGTAAAATCGTAAATGTCTGTTGGCTTTCGAGGCTCAGTGCACCCTTTGTTTTTCTGCTCGGTGCTTGAGGCGTATTGATGTCGTTATCCATGGTGTTTCCTCTTTTTTCTAAAAGGTTGTGATGTTCCAAAATCCGGCGTCCTTGCACGAATTTAGGTGATAAGTGGCTTACGCCAATGCCTTAATGACTTGGCTGTGTCTCAGGTTTTTGTTGCTGGGTCGGGGCTGATTGTTGCTTTTGCTCGCGCAGTCGCTCCAACTCTGCCCGTGGCTGAAAAATCAGCTTGCCGTTGGTTGGCATTGCCGCCAGTTCTGTGGTGATATAACCCTTATCGTTTTGCCACGCAGCACCGACATTCATCAGATATGAATTGTCTTTATCTCCCGTTGGGGTTTTAACAATAAAATCAGGTTGCCGACCTTTAGCAGGTTGTTTATCGGTGTTTGCTTGTGGTGCTTGTTCATCATTACTCATGGCATTTCTCCTGTTGAAATAAAATTCAGTTCTAGTTGTAATTTAAACTTGCGGTTGTAAAGATTTGGTTAAGTTTTCAACCTCCGATTGATCACAGCCCTAGAGGGCTGTGTTTTTATTTTATTTTTTATATTCAAAGTTTTACCTCCTTTGTTTGTTGATTAAAGTGGGCTTTTGCCAATCCCTTACGACTTGAAAACGCATAGTCATGCCTCATCTCCTGCAAAGCTTTTTGAAGCCTGTATTCACCATGCTTTAGCTTGTGAACACGCTGCGCCTCCACCTCCGAATGCACCTGCGCCTCAATGCTTCCGCCAATGGTGTAATGTAGCTCGTTGTTGAGTTTGGGCTGGGAAACTCGCAGTTGTTCCAGTGCTTTTTTGGTGATCATTTTTTCTCACCTCTGGGTTTTCTGTTCAGAAAAAAACGGATGATTGCCCTTAAAAAACTATCGCCATGATCGGGATCGGCATCGTATTTTGTGACAGGGAGCGCCTTGTAATAGGGATCGTTTTTAAGGCGTAATGCTCGTCTTCCTGCGCGGGTCACAATGATATTGCCGCTATCAGGTTGTAGGTGTCGTCCCACTTGGTCGGGATCGATGACCGGCACATCACGATAGGTTTTTTTGCGGGTTTTTCGGTCTTTTGACACATGGGATTTTTTGCCTAAAGTCCGGCTTAAAAATTCCAAATTTGTGGGATGATTGCTACCCATCCACAAAACGGCATCGGCATTGCCTGTAAAGGCTTTGTAGGTCTTTGGATAGGCATTTTTCATGCCCTCAATGTCTTGGGCGATACCGACAAAGGTTTGACCATAGCTTCGGCCTACAGGTAGAACGACCTCAATTGTGGCGTTATAACCTTGCGCTTGCAGCTCATCGATTATGGTGAGGCATTGGCCTTTTTTCTGTTTGACACTCTCAAAAGTATAAGCGGTTAAATTGGTGTATAAGCGCAGTGCAGGTTGCAGCTCTTCCCGAATGGATAACACGGGTGCATTAAAGGAAAACACCACATCATCACGGGTTTTTAAATCACTAATGGGTCGCGTGGTTTTACTGAGCATATAGGCAACGGAGGGTAAATCCAGCCATTTGGTTTGCTCTTGCAAGGTTGATAATAAATTACCGGAGGTTTCCCCACTGGCACTGGCAAATACGGCTACACCGCCGGAAATGGCACCGCCACAGGCCGGATTTTCCCGCATGAGCTTGTAGAGCAGTTCACGGCTTTCTTCGGGTGTGCTGTCCAGTTTTCCGTTTTCATCAACCACTCTATACCCATGAACAACCAGCTCTCTCATATAGCCTAAATGATGGTCTTGCTCTTCGTGGAATGTCAGGATGTGCAGGATAAGGCCAACCACAAATGCCCGTGAGGTATCGGTAAAATACGGCTGTTTGGAATCCGCAGGGGTGACAATCAAAGCCTGTGCGACACGCACCGCCCATTTGACATCTGCGCCATGTCCCTCTCGCACCATTGCGGCTTTAATATCATCAAACGGATTGAAAAAATCGGTTGTGTCAGGCTCGTAAGGGGAAAAGACCACCCACCTACGTTTATCATTGCGCCTGAGTGCATCGGTGACTTGACCTTTTGGGTCAATCAGCCAAGCACTGCCGCGCCAAAGGGACAGCATGGTAATCAGCCAAGTCGTCTTACCGCCACCTGTCATCGCATAACAAAAAATATGACGAGTAACAGGCACACCAATGGGCTGGAGCAACCCAAATCCCCACGCATAGGCTCGCCCCAGAAAAATGGTTTGTGGTTTGTACATCAGGGTAAAAGTGGTTAAGGCGCCCGCAAAACCGCCCGTGGCCTGTTTGCCGTATTTAAATACTTGCTCAAACCAAAAAGATACCGCCGACCAACTGTGATAAACCATTCGCCAAGGCAGGCGAGGCCAGAAGCGATAATGGTTAGGATGAGATAGTCCCAATGCCCGAAGTGTGATTGTTGCAACCGTGCGTCCAAAAAAAAGAGCCGCGAGAGTTGGCAAGCCATAATGCACAACGAGGAAGATAATATTTTCAGGGCTGAGCTGTGATACCCAGTTTATGGCTTCTTGTGTTAGTGGCTCTATTGTTTGGATTAGGGTCTGGATTTGGGTTCGGGTAAATTCAATAACTTCATCGCTAAAGTCTGAAAATCCCGTATTAGCCGCCATCTATTACACCCCCTCAAAACCCGTGAGGCGGCGAATAATTGCGGACAATATTCTGATAATTTTCAGCCAGAATAAAATCGCAATGACAATTTGGCTGAGTAATTCAACACGGTAGTCAAGGCTGTGTAGGCCAAACAATCCCAATAAAAATTGGTAGATTATTGTGGCCGGATAAAGAAATATTTTTTGTGCCATCATCGCGCTCTCCATCAGTTCATTAAAAGCTAATGGTATGTGAGGAGGCTTTGTGCTCTGGGAAACTTGGCGCGTTCAGGTTTGGCAGGTTCCAGTTTTTTTAATCAATACACCCGTTTTTTGCTTCGAGTTTCCCAGTCACGGTTTATCCGTGTCGTAGAGTGTTTTATGACGAAAACATTCAGAGGAGACATCCAGTGAAAACAAAAAAATTGACGGCAGTGAATAAATTAGAGATTGCTGCCCCGCCTAACCACAAAGGACAGAAAAATAAAAATCTCTCGTTTGCACACAAGCTTTTACGCTATCCAAATCCAAAGGCCGCTTTGGAAGTCGTGAATGAACAAGCCGCGCTTGTCTTCGATAGTGAGCATAGCGAACATATAACGCTTAAGCGCGAAATTGATGCTTTAGACAATCAGTTTGCAGACTCTTCCGGCGTACTTCATGATTTAGAAAATACGCTCAATACCACTAAACGCCATATCAAATGTGCGACCGAATTAAGTGATAGTGAGCTTAGCTATATCTCACCCAGAGATTGGAAGCTTAAAGATAAAATATTGTTTCTCTTAATCGCTGTGATGTTCCCTTCAGCAATGGTGATGGGCGCATCCAATGTCTATGCCAATTTGATGTCATCGGGTACGCCTGCCTTCATTGAAAACCCGTGGTTAGCCGTTAGCCTGTCTTTCATCATGCCCGTTGCGGCAACAGCCATAAAATTTGTCACCCAGTTTATCGATAGTGACCTTTGGCGCAGACGTTATTCATTGATGATTTATGTGATGACATTCATGTTGTTATTGGCATGGACGGTGCTATTTGCGATGAGCTATAGCGGCATTTCTGGCGCAATGGATACGGATGTTTTCGCAGAATCAAGCAACACAGGCAATTTGTTAGTCTGGTCACAATTGGCCGTTGAAATTTTTGCCGCATCTGCCTTGTTCCTCGCTGCTGAAGATATTTATCTTCGTTATGCACCTGAAACCAACATGGTCAATCCTGAACATACCGAAGTCGAAAAAGCTTTAAAAATCCACCGTGCCCAACACAAAAAACTCTGTGCTTTAACCAATGAAAAATACGCCCGTTTAAATGTCCTTAACGCAAAACGACAAGCTCACATTAACGAAAAATCCGTTGAGTTCATTGATTTGCAAACCCGTTTTAACGCAGCAAACAATGCCAATTTTGGCGACTAATAAAAGAGGAATTAATCATGAATACCTATGCCCCATTTTTAAAAGTCATACTAAGTGCTGCACTCACTTTTAGTGCCGCTAATATTAACGCCAAAGACTATGTGATTGGTCTATCATCCTATAGCTCAGTCGCAGATAAAAAAGTGCAAGTCAGTAAGATTGTAAAATTTGTCTCTCATTTAAAAGCAAATGATAGTGTGTGGCTCATTGATGGTTATTCCCTTGATACCATTTCTCGGGTGAATATTCCTGATGACCCAGCCTATAACAGCCCTAAAGCCCGTATCGCTGTTAATCGTCAAGCCATTGGTCAGTTGGTCAAATTTGCAAAAAATGATATGGCGGCAATGGCTGAAACAATGCAATTGCCAGCAGGGGCAATCCGCTTGCCTCAGCTTTTACGCAGTATCGCCAATAACAAATCCAGCTCTGATATTGAGGTGATGTTATTCGGCTCCCCCCATTACATTGACAGGGTTGATGCGGATTTTTCGATGGTAGAACAATTTCCATCTGATGGTCATATTCTTAATCAAAGAACGCAAACCCCTTATGGTTTAGCCGATAATAAAAAGCTCCTCTCAGGTATGCGGGTTCATTGGTTTTACGGCCAAAAAAGTAACTTTATCAATGACCGCCATAGTGCAGCAGTCGAGCGTTTCTGGACGCTTTACACGGAATATACGGGCGGTAAACTGGTGAGCTTTTCAGGAGATTTATTAACCCTGTTATCAAGGGCAAGCAATAACGCTATAGCTCCGACACATTCCTTTAGATTGAATCCGAAGGACGACAAAATGGAGATGGTGCGGCTTCCTGTTGATGTCATGACCAAATCCATTCACCAACGCCCTGTCAGCACCCAACCCATAACCCCTGAAACCTTAGCCCATGCACATAATGTCGAGGTCGGTATCACATGGCAGTGCAAAGACTGTGATTTGGACTTATACGCAAGCCCCTATCCCAACGCCCCTATTTTATATTTTGGAAAAACAGAAACCCCACAGGGAATTTATTACAAAGACTATATGCATGCACCTAGCGGCAGCAAAGGCTTTGAAACAATTTCCTTTAAAAAACCACTGGATTTAAGAGTGTTAAAACTGGTCGTGAATTTTTATCGTGGCAACGTTGCTAAGGGTGTTAAGGGTGAAATTCGCTTAAGCATAGACGGAACCACGTACTCCAAACCCTTCCACATTCAAGCCAATACAGGCAATAAGGGCAAGGGCGTACAAGCCTTGTTGAATGATGGAGAGGGTAATTTACAGTCTATTTTGTTTGAACCCAAATCGTTCTTTACCATGACCCACTAAAATTTAATGCAAAAAAAAAGAGGCTGAAATCCCTTTCAGCCTCTTTCTTAATTAAATCTCCTCTTTAAAATAAATCGTTATCCTCCTCTCCCAGACATAATTCCTGATGTTGACACCAGTTAGCTACGTACAGGAAATAGCTTTCATTTTTGTACTGCAAACAAATGTCGATGTACCTTAACAAGTCATAGTTCCTTGCTTGACGCTTATACTTTTGACCAGAAGAATCCGCTTGAAGCATATTACGAATTGTGCGTTGATCTTCATCATTATTGGTCAATTGATGCCAATGCCCGATGAAGAAGCAATTTAACCCTGCTTTATGATATATCTCAGTCATACATTGGGTTAATGTATCTGGCAAGGTACGGCTGGATTCCGCCACTTGAATCAACGCCAACCAGAACGCCAAGTAATTGTCAGATTCTTTGTAGTAATAGTCGGGAAGCACTCGGTATTGCCTAGCTTTCACCATCTCCACCTTATTAGAGGCGGTGATGGTCGTTCTTATTACCTTAGCACTCATTGAGTACCACCTTGAGATTTATCATCATCTGTAATTGAAATCAGATAAATGAGCTGCCCTAAGAAGGCTGAAAAAAAACTAACACTCCAATATCTTTCTCCATCTGCTGCGGCAATACTGGCAGTTGCCAAAAGGAGTCCCAATAATAAGAATGATAGCAATCTAATCACCGCACATTTTTTGAATTTTTTAGCCATAATATTTCCTAGGCCTCAGTATTTGAGGCGTTGGGCGCTGACGGTGATCGGGCGTCAGCAAATTTAAGTGGCTATGCATAGTGTTTCCCTCTTGCTTCGCAGGAGGAGACACAAGTATCGGCTATATCAATTTCGGAAAGATATTAGGACTGACTTAGGAAACGATATTAATTTTTCGGAAAATCCGTACATTCAAAAAAAGCATTTAAATTTAATGTGTTACAGCTTTTGTTTGACATAATATATTTTTGTTTGCTATCACTAATAACAAGAAACTTAAACAATTAAGGGAAGAAAGGGCTTATGAATGACAAGGAAAGAAGATTCAGAGAGAACGATTCTTAAAGAAATAAGAGGTATGACGTTGATAGAGCTTTTCTCAGTAGACGTTGATATGTTTTTTCATATTTTGAAGATAAAGGCATCTAGCAGTGGCGAGGATTATGAAGATTATAGAGCAGGTTTAAGAGACAGCTTTAACAAAATCGTTCAACAACTTGCGATTGCTGAATTTGGTAAAGATAGTGCAGCACGTCGTTTTACAGCACTTAGATGCCGTAACAAAGAAATTGATGATATGGATGCAGAGTTTAATTTCCGTAATGATTTATAAGCAATTTCAACTTCGTATCGCTTTAAGGTATCCAAATAAAACGATACAATAGCCAGAATTAATTATTTGGCTAAGCTTTTATGAACAAGGATGAAACCCCACTTGACAAGGTTGATATACCACTAAGGTTTAAAGACCGTGACCTTTTGAAGAAGCTATTTACTCTGATGGCTTCAAAGGGGCGGGATAAGTTGCTCAAAGAGCATAGTGCTGAAACCTTAACTGAGATTGTTATACTTCATCCCGACAAGGATAAGCCAATCAAAGTCTTCGAAGGAAATCATTTACAGCAATTCGCACAAATAGAAACGCCTCCTTCAAAGTATATTGACGGTAAAAATCTCAGAAAAGAATTAATTAAAAAACTAGGTACTGATAACTTCCTGAAGGATTTTTCAATTGATTTGTCTGTATCTCTTGACCGCCCTAAAAAACTCTTTGGTAGTCTGGTTACTGTTCTGGGCATTTCTGAAACTCAATGCTTACTTGAATTTTTGGAGTTTTGTAAAGAGGAACACCGACCATTGCGGGTGTTTGACACCGATGAGCAACGGAATGCCTATATCGCAGATCTAAGGGAACACTTTGAAGAATATCTGCTCAATTTAAATACGCTCCCACCTAACCCATACAAAGGCTTAGAAGTTTTTGGATTAGAAGATCGAAAAATTTTCTTCGGGCGTGATAAATGGATAAAAACGCTTTGCGATAAATTGAACGAAACCCCTTTCTTAGCCGTCATTGGTGCGTCTGGAAGTGGAAAATCTTCTCTCATGTTCGCAGGGGTTGCACAAAAATTTTTGAATAATGACTGCTTGTTTATTCATTTTCGGCCTTCTTCTGGTACGCCTAACGACCCGTTTTCTGCCTTGGCATCGTCATTAGTGCCACTTTATGTTGAAGAGAATGGCTTTGCCAATCGTGCCATTGAGCAAGAAAAAACAGCCAAAGCACTGAAAAGCGGTTCTGTTTCGTTAACAACTTGTATTGATATAATTAACGATAAACAAAAAGCTAAGCGAATTCTAATATATATCGACCAGTTTGAAGAGCTTTTTACTCTGGATGTTCCTTCTAATGATAGAACTGTTTTTATAAAGCTGTTGGTCGATTTCTATCGCTCCGTTAGTAAAAACACAGATATGCAGGCAGTTGTTGCATTAACAATGCGTTCGGATTTTTTGCTTAATGCCAATGTATATGTAGATTTTGCCGAAATGATTAGCCATCACTCGGAAATTATCCATCCTCCTAATAGAGATGATTTGAGGTTAGCCATTAAAATGCCGGCCAAAAACCTCAATGTGGAATTTGAGGAAGGTTTGATTGACTCGATTTTAACTGATGCAGAATTATCAACTGGCGGATTACCATTGGTAGAGTATGCTCTGGCTGAGCTATGGGAAACGCAGAAAGATGAAACTATCACACATCTATCCTATCATAAGATAGGTCGTATTTCTGGCGCACTCGGTCAAAGAGCTGAAAAAGTGTTTAACCAGTTAGACGAGCAAGAACAAAAAGATTCAGAACGAATTTTTATTAAGCTTGTAAGTGCAAGGGATGGTAATTTCGATACAAGAAGAGTGGCAAAGCGAGAAGAATTTACGGATGATGAGTGGCAGCTTATTCATAAACTTTCGAGCCAAAAACATCGTTTGCTGGTTGTGGACACTGATGAAAACCAAGATGCAGGTGCTAAGATTGAATTATCACATGAAACGTTAATTACCCAATGGGCACGATTAGGGAAGTGGCTGGAAAAAAATCGAAGTTTCATGATCTGGCGTGGAGAGCTAGGCGCCTTGATGAATCCTTGGTTAGAGAATAAGGAAAATAAAAGCAACTTGCTCAGAGGTGATGCCCTAATCATTGCAGAGCAATGGCTAAAAAAACATCCATCCAACCTCAACGCACTAGAAAGTGAATTTATTCTAGACAGTATTGCCTATGCTTATGTCAGAAAAGCACGTGAGATAGTGAAAAAGGCTAAGGAAGACCGCTTGAGAAAAATACTAATTACAACGTTTGCAGGTATCAGCGCAATTTTTATTGGCTTAACATTTTTTCTCGAATCTGCACTTGATGAGGCCAAAATACAGGCAAATAAGACTCAAACTAATCTTCATCGATTCATTGCAGAAAAATCAGTGGAGCTAGCCGAGCAGGGAGAAAGTCGGTTAGCGGCACTACTTGCACTAGAAACGTTACCAGCGGAAAGTGGAATCGACACTTCTAACACTGACTACGCCAAAGAGGCGATCAAAGCTCTTAAAAAAATTGACGGCAAATATTTAGAGACGAAACGGATACAAACTGATGAAAAAACGTCGTTTTTTGATGTGTCATCTGATGCAAAAAAACTGGTAACTGCAACTACTGAGGGTAAAGTAACTGTTTGGAGTATTGATACGGGCACTAAGTTAATTGAACTAACTGGGCACACTAATGCAGTGACATCTGTTGCTTTTAATTCAGATGATTCAAAAATAATTTCAATTTCTGGAGATGGTAGCATAGGATTGTGGGGGCTCTCCACTGGAAGAAATATATTTTTGAAACAGGTAGATGGGCCTGCCTTTAAAAAAGCAGAGCTCTTTGAAAACAGCAATATTCTGATTACACAGGATGATTATTTTCAAGTCAGTGTTTGGCAATTATCACAATTAAAAAATATTAAAACACAGCTCTCTCCACTAAATAGTTGGAAAAGTGAAGATTTCTACTTTGATGAAGAAAATTCAGCTTTATGGTTAAATACATTTGGAGATTTAAAAAAAATAATAATTAGAGATGGTTCTTATAGTTTGGTAGAGGAGTGGCACCTAAAAGATGTTAAAAAAATTATTCTCAGCCCTAAACTAAAATATGCGTTATTGTACATGAAAAATTTTGGATACAAAGTCGGACTGCTTGAACATCTAGATAACCTAGATTACTTTTCAGACCTAACTATTAAAGATAAGAACTCAGATAGTCGTATCGGTTGGACAACTCGTTTACCTGCTAATGCAATTTTTGACGAAATGGGAAACACCATAATTTTGGGCAGAACACGAGCCGTTTATGCTTTTGATTTGCACTCAGGAAATCGTGTAATAACTTTCGATGACGGGAAGTTTTTACATGGCCATATCGATTTATCAGCAGACAGTTCGCGGCTTTTAACGTTCTCTTATGGGGGGGAGATTAATGTGTCTGACAACCACAGCGGTAACTCCGTCGTAACTTTCGACGATTTATATTCAGCACAATCATTCCATAACTCTACGTTGCCAAAATTTACCGGTAAGACTACTACGGTTGCAGCCCTAGACGTTGATGGTTTAATTCGATTTTGGTCGCAAGCAGTCTTTCCTGAAGAAAAAGTCATTCTATTTAGTAACAGTAAGGAAGTGAGTTGTGCCAATTTTAGCGATAATTCGTCTTTAATCGCTACATGTTCAGAAGGCAACCAGATAAGGATTTGGAGCAGAGAATCAGGCAAACTGAAAAATGTATTGAAAGGACATGAAAAACGCGTGAATTTTGCGGTTTTTAATAGTGATAATTCAAAGATTATTACTGCATCTGATGATGGAACAGCACGTTTGTGGGATATATCTACGGGAAAAGAAATCCACCGTATTCGTGCGAACAGACCGATTCAGGCCGCTTTTTTTTCAGATGATGAAAAATCAATTATGGCTGCGAGCATGACCTCTGAATTTTTTTCTAATGAAGAGTACTTTGAATATCGTTTTAAAAAAAATATCGATCAGCTAGGGGGGCATAATATAACAAATGGAGAATTTTATAGTTTAAGTATATTGAATTGGAAGACTGATGACACTTCAGCTCTTTTTTTATCGCGTTACAGTCACTTTTTTAGGTATCTAAGACAGAAAAATAGTAGAGGACTCTTTTATTATGTAGATCCAGATGACGACACACGTTCCTACGGCCCGATATCTATAAGCCACAACGGTGAGCTTGAAGCCCAAACTATCAATTTCTCAAAGCCACAAGACAAGGATGGCAATAGAGCCAATAAATATAGAGTTATCGTTACTAATGTTAGGACAGAAGAGGAAGTATTTCGTCTATCAAGCACGAGTAATAGCCGTACAAAAGCCATTGGTTTTAGTGAAAACAGCCAGTATATGTATACGATAAGTCCAAAATATGCTGATATCTTCAGTATGACTTCTGGTGAGAACATTAGAACAATTCCTGTTGATAAACATGAAGAAATTGATGCTCTATTTAGCTACAATGCAAAATATTTAATCATACTTACAGAACAATATATTCAAATATGGGATGTATTTACAGGTGAATTGGCTTTTAAGCATTCCAGTTCAGTAGGGGCAATACGTTACGTGATGACCAGCCCCGATTCTAAAGACGTAATGTGGTTAGAAGGAGACGGTAGATTTTTTATTTCGCCAATTCAGCTTTTTGATAATGCTCAACTCATAAAGCATTACCGCAATCTGGGACTCCAGCCATTGACACCAGAAGAGCGAAAGAGGTTTTTTCTCTTAGACTAGAGTGTGTTGATGTTTTAGTATTTAAAAATATACTATTCTTTTTTAATTTTATGCATTGATGGCACTCACTTTTTTCTCATGCACTGAATCGATCACCACCTCAGTCGGCGGCTTACGCAGATTCCGTCAGCTATGCCTACCGCAAAGATGTTCAGCCTGTGGCTGATTACCGTCAGCTACGCCTACCGCAAAGATGTTCAGCCTGTGGCGGATTACCGTCAGCTACGCCTACCGCAAGATGTCCCCGCTGTACTACAAAACAAGTTTTTTCGTCCATCGGGGCTATCTTGGCAAGGGAAACGCTGCGCTTTCCCGTTGCATCCCATTGGCATTTCCTAAGTTCACTCTGCGATCTCACTAATGAAATAGTGATGTAGTACAAGCATCGAGCTTGTACTACATCATAAACGTTTGCCCGTTTTATCAGCATTTAAGAGGACTATCATATCCCCTTAAAAATCCCATGATTGGTGAGATTTCAGCTCTCCCCAAGCCCCATTGACCAACCGTACGCCGATTGGATGCCGCCATCGTCTTGCCGATGAAACACAATAAGCGTTGCGCCGCCTAACCACGCCCATTGTTTCGCCAGTGGATAACGACCAAGACAGCGGCCTTGGATGCGCGTAATAAAGAAAATAACGTATGATTTACCCACTATTGCTTGAAAAACAAACAAATGCCCCAAGAGATATAGAGTTAACTTAGTAAAGGATTCTAAAAGCATGTCAAAAAACAAGAAGAAAACATCAACTAAAGTTGCTTCACAGGCCGCAAACCCGCTAACTCTGTCTTGTCACAGTCTTATAAAGACTGTTTATTTGAGCTGAATAGAGTTGTATTTTCTCGGCACCACTCGCGATGATTGATAAAAAGAAAAATTCAGTCTACAACTGTGTCAGTAGTCTGTTGTCGAGACAAAGCGGATGCTTAAATGGGTGTTTTAAATTCAGAAACACCTCCTAAAGCGGACATAAATAGGTTGGCGGTTACACCAATTCAAAACTTCTGTTTTTTGGTTGTAAGAGTCAGCTATTTATAGTCAATCACTGAACCTAAATTTTATAAGGTGGATTAATGCCCGATATAGAAAATAAAGCAGACAAAATATCTTTCTATCAAGGAAGTGAAGTTTTAGGTGATGATGACCAGCTAAAAACTATAAAACAAAAAATAACAGAATTTTCTAACGTGAAAAATGTTAATTTCTTGCTTGGGGCAGGTACTAGCTCAGGTGCAATTCCAAGCATGAAAGCTATGCATGTTAAAATCAATGCAGAGATTAAAATCTCTTCTGAATTGAATGAAGCCTCAGTACAATTGTACAAGAATGTTACAAAAGATAATTTAGAAGAAGTGTTGAATGTTTTGTACGCAAAAAAGCATTATCTGCAAGGTTCTACTGGGACTGATAAAACCGAACAAGATAATGTTGACTCTCTAATAAAATATATTGAAGACGAAATGTTTTCAAACATAAATATTGATTTAGCCGCAGAGGATGCTGGGGAATTATTAGAATTATACAAGCAATTATATCAAAAAATTGCATTAAGAAACAAAGACCTTTCTAGAGTAAACATATTTACAACCAATAACGATTTATTTAATGAAAAAGCACTCGATAATCTTAATATAAATTACAATAATGGCTTTGGCGGCGGAATTGATAGAGTGTTTAATCCCGCAAGGTTTCATTATACGTTCTCAAAAAAAATCGATGCGAATTTAGAAAAATTTGAGCCTTTAGAGAATATGGTGTATTTGTATAAATTGCACGGCTCTATTAGTTGGATTGAAAAAGCTGGGAATTCACTATTCAATATTCAAGAAATACCTATCAAAGGTGGTGAAAAAAAACCTGAGTCTGAGCACGTTTTAATCTATCCAACACCTTTAAAACAGAGCCAAAGTTTAGGTTCGCCGTACTCTGATTTAATTCGAGAATTTCAAACGAAGTTGGCACAGGCAAATTCAGTTCTTTTTATCATCGGCTATAGTTTTAGTGATGAACATCTAAATAATATTATTTATCAATCTATGGCATCTAATTCGTCTATTTCTGTCGTGATTTTTGGCGAACATAAAAATTGTTCGCTTGTGAAAATTAATGATAGTAGAATTTACAGAATATTTGGGGAAACTGCAGAGGGTGAAAAAATTCATTATTTTAAATATATAGTGAATAATTTATTACCTAATCTAGATGCAAATAAGGACAAAACCTTACTAGATAGTTTTGTGAGGACAATTAAAAGTGTGGTAGAAAATGGCAGCAAATCATGAAAGTAGGTAAACTTGTAAGTATTAACTATAGCCAACTTAAAGTTAAGGTTTCTTCTGAAATAAGGGGTGGTTCAGTTAATTTACATGGAAATGTATATTATTTTGGAAATATTGGTAGTTATCTAAAAATCACTAATGCAATCGAAGAAGTGATTATCTGTGAAGTGGTGTCTATATTTGATTCTGATGTTCATCAGGAAAAACATTCTTTTGATATTGAAAGTAACAGGGAGCTTTTGCTTAAACCTATTGGCACAATCAATAAAAATAAAGAATTTACTTTAGGAGTAGGTGTTTTTCCTAGTCTTTATAGTGATGCTAGTATTGTTACTTATGATGATATGAAATTAATATTGCGAACAAATCATGAGTCACAACGGCACGATAATAGTGATGACATAATTCACCAGTCTTTTTCTTTGGGAATAAGTAAAAATCTAATTAACTATCCAATTGATATCAGTATTGACAGTTTTTTTAATATTCACACTGCTATTTTGGGTAATTCTGGCAGTGGGAAATCAAATACCATAGCTCATATCTTGCAAGAAATTCACAGGAAAAACAAATGTTCTGCGATTGGTTCAAGAGTTCTAATTTTTGATGTAAATGGCGAATATAAAGAAGCATTTACAAAGGATAATAATGTAAATATTTCCATTAAATATTACAAACCTAATATTGTCGCTGATACTGAAGGCTATCAACCATTTTACCTACCACATTTTTTAATGTCATTAGATGAGTGGAGTGCTTTTTTATTAGCTACAGATGCAACACAACGCCCGTTCTGGAATAAGGTACTGCAAGAAAGTTATAGATTCTATCGGATTGGAAGTTCAAATGATAACGAAAAAGGTAAGTTTGTTAATTACTTAAGACATAGAGTTTGTTCTCTAATTTTAAGCACGTTGCGACAAGCGGACACTGATACAGCAAGAATTACAACAGCAGCTAGTATTCTAGGAAGTATAACGAGTATTATTAATAGTGATTCAAACCTCAAAAGTGCTTCTGCTGATTTAGTAATCGACATTCAAAGATTACAAAAGGCTTGCACAATCTCTTATGGCGAAAACAAAGATAAGTTAGATAAAGCAACGAAAAAGGTTTCTGAAAAAATAAATACAGAACAAGTATCAGAGGTTATCAATTCAAAAATAAAAAATGGTGAATTCTTTGACTATAAGTTTTTGAAAATTGCAGCTGAATTAATTCTATTAGAAGAGGATGCCCGAGGAAATAAACAAATTAGGGGCTATACAGCAACTATGCTCACAAGACTGGATTATTTTTTAGAAAATGCTGACTGTGACTTCATGAGAAAGTCTAATAACATTAAGTCTATCGATTCTTATCTGAACAAACTGTGGAGCGACAAAGAAACTCAAACCCAATTAATTATTATAGATACAAGTGAATTAAGCCCAGATATTCTTGAAACGTTAACCAGCGTAGTTTCAAGGTTGCTTTTTGATGAAAGAAAGAAACTAACAGGAGAAAATCGCAGAAAGAATCCTATACATTTAGTTTTAGATGAGGCACATCGATATATTAAAAAACATTATGAATATCTCTTAAAAGAAAACATCTTTGAAAAAATAGCACGAGAGGGTAGAAAATATTCGTTCTACCTGCTTGTTTCCTCGCAAAGGCCGTCTGAATTATCCGAGACAGTACTTTCACAATGTGCAAATTTTATTATTCACAGGGTGCAAAATGAGAGAGATATGCATTACATACAAGCTATACTTCCCTATTTTTCAGACGATTTCACAAATAAAATAAAACAATCCATACCTGGTGAGGCTCTCGTTTTTGGTAATTGCGTTTCAATGCCACTGCATCTGAAAATTCATGAATCAAGACCAAGCCCAAATAGCAAAAACTGCAAAATACCAAAGGAATGGTTTAAAAGCAGGTAACGGGCGTATAAGAATGTCTGCTTTTGCAATTTGATCAGCTCTATATTAAGTAACTACTAATCGTCTGCTTATGGCCAAGACGTATTCGACCCAAAGCTGACATAGGCACTATAAACACTTTTCTTTAAAATTTAATAAATTTATTCTTCGACCATCACCTCAATATTCGTTACAGTGTAACGCTAGAAATCGTTCTCAAGGTGATTGTTTAGGATAACTCTACAGCTGCACGTCAGAAAAAATACAGGGGACAGATTTCAGAGGTTAAAAAGAGACGTATTCAAATAGTGAACAGTAGAGATAAAGTTGAGAAATTGAATTATCGTCAAAGTGAGTGAATATAAATAATAGTATTGGGAGTTATTGTATGGGAGTAAATCGCAACAAAGTAGACTTGTGGAAGGCTGACGTTGCCAAATCAGTAGATTTTTACAATGAGTGGTTTATGACTTTTGCGCCCAAAGCATATAGGGACACGCGTATTGAAACAACTAAGCAGGTTGAACAAGCTATTCATTGGACGGAAAACTTGACTAATATTCGACCGGAAACGCTTCAATGTCATCCTTCTGTTTTGCCCATGCTTCGAATGGCCACTTGTCCACCAATTGCCCGAGACCGCCTTGTTGGTTTGGCTGGTGTATCACCAAACTTGGTTAAGAACATGGAAATTGAAAAACGTGTTCCACCGAAGATGAAGCAACCCGAGCTTATTACGCAGCTTGAAATGATCGGCAATATTATCGAGAAAATGGCTGACCCTGATATTTTCGTATGGAAAGAACGTGGTGATAAGGGAACGGAAGAAGAAGTTCATCGTGCTTCAACCATTGTTGCAGACCGTCTTTGTGGCTCTGTAGCTGACCCTATCATAAGAAATGCACAAGAAAAACGCCAGCTTGCGGCAATGAAAACATGGTTTGAAGCGCGTGGTTACCGTGAATTGAAATCAGGTGAAGCTGAAGACTTTCTTTCAATGCCTAATGGCACATTTTCTTTCCGATTTAATATTCCGATAATGCTGGACGGGGGAAAGCAGGTTAATATACCAGTCGATATGATAATAATGCGTAAGGATGCAAATAAAGGGGATTTTCCAGCATTGTTTGAAGCAAAATCTGCAGGTGACTTTACGAATACCAATAAGCGCCGCAAGGAAGAAGCAATTAAAATTCAGCAACTTCGAAAAACTTATGGCGATAAGATTACCTTTGACCTATTTTTGTGTGGTTATTTCGATTCTGGATATCTTGGTTATGAAGCGGCTGAAGGTATTGATTGGGTATGGGAACACAGAATTGATGATTTAGCTCAATTTGGATTTTAAATGATGTTCAATATAAAACAACTTGAAAACCAGCGTCAAATTTTACAGGCTGAACTTGATGACTTGAAAACTCAAGAAGAGCGTAATGTTATGGGACAATTCTCAACGCCGATTTCACTTGCCAATGACATCCTGACACATGCAAAAAAAATAATGCCGAAGCGTGGAAAGCTTCGTTTTCTTGATCCAGCCTTTGGTACGGGTGCGTTCTTTACTGCGTTAAATAATGCTTTTCCGGCAACTCGGATTGAAACAGCCACCGGTTTTGAAATTGATGAACATTATGGAAGACCTACAAGCAAACTATGGTCAAACACTATTCTTGATTATCGACTAACAGACTTCACCAAGCAAACACCACCTAGTGAAGATGATAAATTCAATTTAATCATTTGCAACCCACCTTACGTTCGTCATCATCATATAAACGGACAAAAGGAACGTTTACATGCTGAAGCTATAGAATCCGCCAATATGAAACTTTCGGGCTTGGCTGGACTTTATTGTTACTTTATTGCGCTTTCACACCGCTGGATGAAGAAGAATGGAGTCGCTGGTTGGTTAATCCCCAGTGAGTTTATGGACGTGAACTACGGGCAATCAGTAAAGAATTATTTGTTGACCGAAGTTACCTTGTTGCAAATTCATCGGTTTGACCCAAGTGACGTGCAATTTGATGACGCACTAGTTTCGTCAGCTGTAGTATGGTTCAAAAATAAAAAACCAAGTAAAAACCATAAAGTGAAGTTCACGTTCGGCGGGACTATCGACAATCCAGCATCTGAAAAAGAAGTTAGTTCAAAAGTCTTGGCAACCGAAAGGAAATGGACGCGCTTTCCGTTATTTGATGAGCGAAAAGAAAGTATTGTTCCGCGACTAAGCGACTTTTTTGCGGTTAAACGCGGCATTGCTACTGGTGACAATAAGTTTTTTGTGCTTACACGTGAACAAATAGAAAGAAGAAACTTACCGATTGAACAGTTTCGCCCAATCTTGCCAAGCCCCCGTTATTTAAGCATTACGGAAGTTAAGTCTGATAAGAATGGTTACCCTGATATTGAAAAGCAGTTGTTCGTACTTGACTGTAAACTTCCATTTGATGAAATTAAATATGTTTACCCTGAATTGCATTCATATCTTGAAGAAGGTGCGAAGTCTGGTGTGCCTGAACGATATTTGTGCAAAAACCGTAAGATTTGGTATTCACAAGAAAGTCGTTCTGAAAGCTGTTTTTATTGCACATATATTGGACGTTCTGGTAAAGATGGGAAGAAACCTTTTCGTTTTATTTTGAATCGTTCAAAAGCAATTGTTTCCAACTCTTACCTGATTCTTTACCCGAAACCTCACTTGGAAAAAGAAATTCTTCAAAGCCCCGAATTGAACGAAAGCTTATATGAAGCTCTTAATCAAATTACCAGCAAGGTGATGATTGATGAAGGGCGCGTTTATGGGGGTGGAATGCATAAGATGGAGCCCAATGAGCTGGCGAATGTTCCGGCATCTGAAATTCAGCTCCTACTCAATAGTAGACTGAGAAAATTACCAGAAAATATATCTGCGGCCTAGTTTAATGAATTTAAATGTTTGGATTATGAAAATTGATTGATTTATTGCATCGATCAGTTGAAATCATAGCACAATGGATATATGGCATAAACACAAGCGGCCTTCATGCCGCTTGTGTGATGAATGACCTACAGATGGTAGTGCATTTCTAAGGCCATTTTGACCTTGCTTAGTGCGGCAAATATCGGCTGTTTCTCTTGCAGGGTTAAATTATTATCTGTGAGTTTATTAAATAACATGCGGTATAACCCTTTAAGTTCATATGTGCTTTTATAGGCCAGTTCAAAGTGTATGGTAAGTTTCATTGTCTTACTCCATTTGCTTTTAAGCTCCGAGTGTCGAAGGCTTTTCCTGCCCAGCCCCCGAAAAGGCGCTCGACAGGAGTGTGCTTGGAAGCAAATGAAGAAATCAGTTATGCAAACCGCTTTTAGCTTCAAAAAATGTTTCTGAATAATAGGGTTTTGTGTGTTTCAATTAAATTGAACGCTACTATGAAAGGATTTGAAAGTGGCTAAGCACAGGGCTTTGACTTTGAATCATTTAAGCAACGGATGATAAATATTCTTGATGACAGGAGAGTATAACGGACTTTCTTAAGTTGAAAAAAATCTGGAAGATCAAAACAGCTTAATTCTTAGAGGGAAAAGCCTTTCCCTGCCTCCAACCGCTAAACCCCCAGCGTTTTCCACCACCCTTTCAAACGGGGATACCCCGTAACGCCCCACCTTATTAATTAAGAAAAAAAGGGATCGGTCTTGTTCGATCAAAATCAAGAAAAATGACGGTTTCCACTGCGTAGACCCTCCGCAATTTTTCTGGATTTTTTCACCTCCGCTAGTCGGCCTAGTCGCCAGAGGTTCATACGCGAGGCAAAAACCTCGTTAAGAACCTCAAATGCGAATTGAAAGGATGAAGAAAATGAATGCAGAAATTAGAATTTATGTTGCAGATTTAGCCGCTTATAACGCCGGAATATTACATGGTGTTTGGGTGGGTGCCACGCTAGACCTTGATGAAATTCAAGAACAGATTGACAGGCTTTTGAAATGCTCCCCTGTCCCTAATTCTGAAGAATGCGCCATCCATGACTTTGAAGGCTTTGAAGGTGTGCATATTGCAGAATATGAAAGTCTTGGCTCAGTACATGAAAAGGCTTTATTTATTGAGGAACATGGAAAGTTAGGCGCGGCGGTGCTTGAGAATTTTGGCGGTAATCTTGAGGAGGCTACAAAGTCCATGGAAGGCCGCTATCAAGGCGTATATGAATCCCCTGCCGATTATGCGCGGGAGCTAACCGAGCAAACAGGCGGCATTCCAAAACATTTAGAATTCTATATCGACTATGAAAAAATGGCGAGTGATATGGAGGACAGTGGCGACATTTTCACGGTTGAGCAGGGGCTTCAAGAAGTCCATGTTTTTTGGAACCATTAGGGGGTAAGACAATGGAAACTATCCAGACAGATTACCTTGCTCTGAATTCTCCGCAAAACATTATTGAAGAAGCCCTAAAAATATTAGGCAAGCAATTGCGCTGTGAACAAACATATATGACATCTTCGCAAGCTGTAAGGGATTATTGCCGCCTTAAATTAGCGACAAAAGAACATGAGGTTTTTGGGGTGTTATTTTTGGATAATCAACACCGTTTGATTGAGTTTAAAGAACTATTCAGAGGAACAATAGCCGGTTGTAGTGTTCATATTCGCGAAGTCGCCAAAGAAGCTTTAAGCCTTAATTGTGCCGCGATTATATTCACCCATAATCATCCTTCTGGTGTTTGTGAGCCGAGCGGTGCAGATATTGACATTACAAAGGGGCTAAAAAAGGCACTCAGTATTTTTGATATTCGCGTTCTTGACCATATCGTGGTTTCAGTTGAAGGCAGTGTCAGCCTTGCCGACAGAGGGGAATTATGAGGGGGGTTAAAAGTCGCCCTCTTCATCAAACAAGTTGTTAAAGCCGTTGCGCCTTTGATTAAGCGCAACGGTGATTATCCTGAAAACTCAAAAAAATTTGCCAAATGCTGGCTTGTACCAAGCTGCTCTAACAGTGCTTTTTCCTTTTTTAAAATGGTATGTCGTGGTAGGATAAAGTAGTATACATTATTTAGTATGGAGGTTTAGCAATGGCTATGATTAAAAAAAGCATTACGGTGACAGACAAGCAAGAGCAATGGATACAGGCACAAATGGCAACAGGCCACTATGCCAGTGACAGCGAAGTGTTGCGCGATTTAATCCGCAAAGAGCAAGACCGCAATAATGAAATAGAGGCCATTCGCGCAGCACTTCTCCAAGCTGAGGGACGCGGATTTACCGAACGTTCAACGGACGACATCATGCAAGCGGTTATCAAGCGAAAGCAGGTCAATGCCGAACTTTAGAATTAATGAAGCTGCCGCAGAAGATATAGAACAATTATTTGATTACGGCATTGATAACTTTGGCCTTGAAGCCGCACGTTCCTAAGTTAATGGGATGAATAAGCTTTAGCATCACATCCATTGCAATATCCTGCCGTTGATGAAATATGCCAAGGCTATCGCCGTAGTGTCTACGGTAGTCATGCCATTTATTATCGTTTAGATGATAATGGTGTTGATATCATGCGGATTTTGCGCAATCAAAATCTTGATACCGCATTTTAGCGTTCTTGTGAGCTTGCATTTAAAAGACTTAGATAATGGATGATGCGTTTTACTGCTCTATAATCATCGCCATTGCTCCCATATTTGCAGGCTACCGCAAGCGCATATAAATGACACAGTATCACGATATAGGGCGCACCATTTTGCGTGGCTTTGCTGATAATTTTCATCGCTTGAACTTCAATATCAGATAAACACTCTTGCTCCATGTTTACCCCTATAATTCCAGTCCTTGGATGCGCTTGTTTTTCTACATCACTCATCCAAAGCCCGTTTAATCGTGTTGTGGGATACGTCAAAAAATCGGGCAATTGCAGCCATAGACAAACCATGTTCTTGTTGCATCTGTCTAGCGGTGGCAACGTTGTCAGTTGTTAATTTTTTTGGGCGGCCAAGGCGTATGCCGATGGCTTTTCGTGCAGCCATGCCGCCTTTGGTGCGCTCACCGTTGATGGTGCTTTCATGCTCGGCAAGGGCGGCGAAAATGCTGAAGGTCAGCTTGCCGCTGGCGGTGGATATATCAAGGCTTTGCGTGAGGGAATGAAGTTGTACCTGACGCTCTTCAAGGGCGCGTTGCAGCTTTAATAATTCCAGCGTATCACGCCCCAAACGATCAAGTTTATGAATGACTAAAACATCCCCCGCGCTCAAAGCATTGAGGGTCTTTGTTAGCCCTTTGCGCGGGAAGCGTTTGCCTGAAATGCCGTGGTCATGAAAAACGCGCTCACAACCCGCTTTTTCCAGTGCAATCAATTGCATATCCAAATGTTGTTCTGGCGTTGAAACCCGTGCATAGCCGATTTTTCGGCCTTGTTTTTTATCCGTCATACCCACCCCAAAACCTTGCAACAAAGGAACCTTTTTGGCTTATGCTCATTGTGTTCACTCCATTGTTTTTCATTTTCATCTAACCTGTTCTTTTTTAAGGAATCTTTCGTTTTCATAATCTGATACTCTGTAGACTCTCATAATGGTTCCTTTTTGACAGTAGCAAGAAGCATGATGTTTGGCTTTGTAAGCCTTGCCATTGTTGGGATTTATCCACAAGAAGCTTTAGCGGAAGGGATGAAAAACAAGGACTTTTTAGAGCTTACTGATGATCAGAAAAAACATCGAATTTACGCAATGATTGATACATTAAGTCTTATTGCTGTTTTGAAAAACAAGGAGCAGGGGCTGTGTGTGGCTAAATGGTACTATAACGATACGAAAAAAAAGAATGGGTTAATCTTGGCCTATATGAACAAATATGCTGATAGTAGTCCTAGTAATTTGCTTATAACATTAACGGAAAATTCCTGTGGTGAATATGTTACGGAGACATAGGTATCAAGTTAAGACTATGAATATCTTGTGGTTTATCAGCCTCAAAGTCATTCTTCTGGCTATCTAAATTTAATGCCTCATTTAATAGAGCTTCCGTTTTAGCTTCAATTAATTTGAGTTCTGCCAAATTCTCCACGCTTTGATCGTTTTTGATTTCATCATAACGCTCTTGGATTTCTGCCATTTGCGTATCAAGCCCACTTAATTTATCGTAACGTCCGTGTAAATGGCTAATATTATCAACTTTGTTAATAATTTCCTTCCAAGACATAGATCCAGCAATCCATGTAATTGAATCCAGATCCTCTTGAGCGACTTTTTGCCTATCCAAACGATAAACCGCTCCATCATCATCAAGGAAAACTTTTGTTCCATCGGTTAAATAGCTTGCCGTTGCTAATTCCGCTTTCAAATCCGCTTCGGCTGCATCAAGATCGACAATGGTTTGATTAATTGCGTCATAAATGACTGATTGTGTTTCGGCAATTTTGTTACCAACTTTAACGACGAGCTGATTAAAGCTATTTGCAAGAAGAATAGCTGCATCGAGTGCACGTTTATCACGTTCTTTACGTATTTTTTCTTGGCGAAGTGTATTTGATTTGCCGTGACGAGTAATTCGCCCAACATCAACGCCTTTTGATTCGTTGTGTAAATCGTCACGCTCTTGAAGCTTACGATTATCTGCTGCTTTGGCTTCTATCTCCTGAAAGTCTTTATCCATTCCCGCACCACACCTTCTTTCTGCCAACTATTATACCTCGGCAATGATTAAGATAAGGCTAACCAGTATTAGTGTTTTCTTAACTAAGGGGATGTATTTAAGCTCCATGAGTTCAACTTGAACCTGAATTACTATTTTTCAGGTAGCCCGTCAGGTAGCCCAGCCAAGAATTGGTCTTTTAGGGAATCGCTAAGTCTTTGAAAAGAATGGCTCCTCGGGCCGGATTCGAACCAGCGACCAAGTGATTAACAGTCTTCTGTGGATAGAATTACATGGTGCATTGTGAAACCACCTGAAACAGGGCAAAGTAAAGGTGACAGTGAATTATAGATAGATAAGGACGTTCCACTTTGCACCATGATAAACCACCAAGTAAACCCCTCTCAGGTAGCCCGCTAGGTAGCCCAAAAACTAAAGCAACTCACATTGTTTTAACTGATAAGGGGGTAAAGGCACTTGAAGCTACAAATAAACGCCGAATCGTTTGGATACAAGGGCTTATTGGGTTAGGCATACGAATAACACCCAAAGGCACGAAGTCTTTTGTTTATAAATATGATATGGAAGGTCAAGATAAGTGGCTCACTTTGGGACAATATCCAAAGTTAAAAATCCATGAAGTATTGACCAAATACGCAGAAGTACATGAAAAAACACAGGCTGGTGAAGACCCTTGTGAAACTCACATCAATAAACACCAAGAAGCCTTTGGTTTACCCACCGTCAAGCAACTCTCAGAAGAGTATATTGAACGATATGCAAAGCCTCACAAAAACACATGGAAACAGGATTTAAGAATATTACAGCATGACGTACTGCCCAATATTGGAAACCTTAAGGTTCATCGTGTGAAGCGTAATGATGTTTTAAATCTGCTAGATTTAATCGTCGCGAGAGGCGCACCTATTCAAGCCAATCGTACATTAGCTGTTATAAGGCGCATGTTCAACTACGCCATTGATAGAGATATTATTGAGGTGTCTCCGTGCTCACGCATTAAACCACCATCCCCTGAAAAACCAAAAGACCGCTATTTATCATTGGATGAAATATCAATATTTTGTAAACAATTAGATACTGTTCCACTCCACAAGAAAACAAAGCTTGCGCTCAAACTATTGCTGTTAACGCTTCAAAGGGCTGGTGAAGTCTTGGGAATAACGGCATCAGAAATCAATCTTACAAACGCAACGTGGATTATTCCAAAGGAGCGTTCAAAAAATGGTCGCGCTCATTTAGTACCCTTATCAGAACCAGCCATTAAAATCATTGAGGAATTATTATTAGAAACAAAGGATGAAGGTTATTTGTTCTCATCAGAAAGAAGTGAAGGCCACTATGATAGTGCTGTCCTTTCCAAGGCTATCGCTAGAAATCTCGATGTTTTTAATATAGGGAAATTTACACCACATGATTTACGCCGTACAGGGTCAACATTATTAGCCGCATTTAAAGTGCCTCGTTTTGACAGAGAGCGAATTCTAAATCACACAGACAACACCATCGGTTCGGTTTATGATATTCATGACTATCAAGATGAAAAAATAGCTGGGTTAACATTATGGAGCGACATAGTAAGTTATTGCGAGCAAAGCCATGATGTTATTGATCAGCGCCATTTACAAAAGAATTTGAAATATCGTGATTATTTTGATGATTAACCCACTCAATAGGATTTTCTAGCCATAGCGCAATATCGCGTATCCGATAACCTATACGGCCTTCTGATATTAACTCTGGCTCAGGAAATTGACCTGCCACTCTTTTTCGATACAAAGATGTTCGGCTAAGGCTTGTTGCTTTAATGACTGCCTGTTCACTCAAAAATCCATTTAAATCCATCATTAACCCTGTGCTAATATTTGCTATATAGTCATCCATGCTTCATCCTTTCTAATTTACTGCACCGTCAGGTCAAGGGCGGTGGTGAGAAGGTAGTGGAGATTTCTTGCTCACGCCCCTTACTTACGTCCTGTAAGCAAAAGTGCAGTATTAGTTATTCTAAATTCAATTTTCAAAACAAAGAAGATGGGCGCTTATTGTCTTTCCCTTCGGGAGCTACAGTGGAAAACCAGTCCTTCGTTGTCGCTCTCGAAAATGACCAGTCATTCTCTTCGAGCGACGCCTTGATCTGGTTCCCCACTGAAGCTCTGAAATCCCGCATTTCCAGGTATCACGGGTATACAAC
>JBFFIY010000009.1:0-58307 GCA_041556195.1 Enterobacterales bacterium | reverse complement strand
TTGCCGTTATTATCGGTTGCAGGGATGCAAAGAAGACCTTTGGGAGGAATAAAAGTTGTTGGAGATTGTGGTTCCAAATTCAGTAATTCTTCATGAATTTGTATTCCCACAAAATATATACCTTTTAGATCAGATAACTTATATTCTATATTTGGTTCAGTTGAGTCCCAATAAATATTCTCATCATATCCAACGCTACTCCAAAATTGTCCTTCAACATCAATAGCCTCTATCAAACTATAAAGTCTGACATCGTACAAACTAGAGTCAGGTACTTGCGCCAGTGGTAGTTTTATCCTGAATTCTTCTGTCAGGTCATCACTAATGATAAAAACGTCAGATATAGGTGTCACAAAATCAGGAAGTGTTGGCCAGGAATTATCAGGGAGTTTCTTTAAGCTTATAGCTGGAACATTACTTCGACTAAAGGTTAAAGCTAAACCATTTAAATTGCTACCCGGCTCTGTCACCGTTACTGTAGTAAACTTGTCAACAACAGTAGTGGTTTGGATAGGTGTCGCAGCAGGAACACTAACATTAAAAGTTACCGTATCAAATAGTGCTCCATCTGTAACCTGCATTTTAACGCTAAAACTTGTGTTTGTTTGAGCTTCAGTTGGAGTCCAGGAGATAATACCTGTACTTGGTTCAATGATCATTCCACTGGGACTTTCCAGTAAGACGTAAGAAAGGTTTTTAAATCCGGTATAAGTTATTCTCGCACTTGTCGTTCCAGGCAGGCCAGGGAAAAATTTAGTCGTGTCTACCAGTGGAAATATCGCGTTAAGAACAAGGCCTTCCATTGCTACATCGGCAGCATCAAAACCACTATACGTTGAATCACTACTTTGAGCAGGCGCTAGTATAATTTTGTAATTCTGGCTCCCATCTACCACGTTTGGATTTTTACCTTTTACGACAATCATTTGAGGAGTGTCCCAATTGTCAGGCGTAAATGTGAGACTTGACAGATTAGTAACACCTTCATTTGTCTTAGAGGAGGAAACAGGAATAACAACATTGCCTGAAGGTTGGGTTATTAAAGAGACATTAAAATCTGCTATGGCGTTAACTGAGGCAGTATTGCCGCTTACAGGACTTATTTCTAATCCGTATTCGACAAAAATCCAATCACTTTCTGTCCAACTACTACAAAGACTGTGGCATGCCCTTACGCGATAGCGGTATTGTCCTGGATTAATATTATTAATTTGAAAACTTAAGCTGCTCAACTCCTGCACATCTGGCGTAGTCCAACCAGTTAGTGGTTTAGAGCTTTGAATTTCGTATCGGGTAACAAGAGGATCTACCTGAACGAATAAAGATAAGGAATGATTATTCACATTGACTAAATCCGGTATGATGACCCGGAGAGGAGCCGCAGGAGGCACCGAGACAGGATCCGAAACAGTCACTTGCTTACTATTTAACCATAGGCTACACATACCGGTAATACATGATTTTACGCGATAGGTATAAATACCTGGTTCAATATTTTTTATTGTGTAACTGACATCACTAACTTTTAAAATACTTGGTGTGAGCCAAAATTTTAATCCACTTTTTAGTGATTGAATTTCATACCATTGAGGAACAAGACCAGTTCCAGGTGGCTCTAATGTTAATGAATGAGAGCTACCTGTAACAAAAGAAGGGACTTTAATCCAATCTGGTGGATTAAGGTTCGTTGGTGGCAAAAGACCCAAGGTAGGCTCTGTGAATTTTTCAGCGACAGCTGTCAGTGAAAATAACCCAGAAAAAAAAATAAGTATTGTGAGCATACGTATTCGCAACATATCTATCCATCCTGTAAAAGTTAATGTGGTGAAAGTGCTATCTCAATCGTTATCGAATAAAAATTCGATTTCTAATCTTGACAACGACACCCATTATCTCGTCTTTATCATCATTACTATTAACAACATTTAGACATTTACTAGTGACATTTGGACATTTACTATCAATTTTTTGTCATTGAATAATCAGCCTTCAAAAAATTAATTTTGATTTCTCAGTTGTGTTTTTTTTGATAGAACAAGGGTAGTGTTGAAAAAATATTAAATATACTATGTTAAAATGCAGTTAGTTCTCTGGAAACAAATACTGTGCTTCGGTTACATGGACCTAAGTAAGGGGCGAGAGCAGGACGCAGAAGATTTGATTTCAATAGTAATTTTATCCTGACCTTTTTCTAAAACCAGATCGATTTCTGCACCACTGGAAGAACGGTAAAAGCTAGCTTGATAACGTGAAAAATTTTTCATCAGGCTTGCTATAACAAATGCCTCATAAGAATTACCAAGCGCCGGGTGACCGAGAAGATCGTTATAACTTTCAATTCCGAGAAGACAGTGAATTAAACCCGTATCTCTTATATAAATCTTGGGTGATTTCACCAGTCTTTTTTTGTGAGAGCTTCTTTTATTCTACTTTTATAGGTTTGTATATTTAAAGTATAGATTTAAATATACAAACCTATCAATGAGTTTCAAAATAATTGAAATTCATTCGAATAAGTTAAACACATTTCAAAAAGGATTATCCCAACAACCAGTAAAACAACACCAATCCCAATAATACCCGATAAATAACAAAGGGTAACATGCCCACTTTGTCCAAAAGTTTCAGAAAAAAGTGAATACTTAAATAAGCACTGATGGCAGAGATGGCCACCCCCATACTTATTTGCCCCCAGGGAACAGGTTCTGTTTGCTGGATCAGATCCAGTCCTTTTAATCCACCGGCTAATACTATCACCGGAATAGAGAGTAGAAATGAAAATCTGGCAGCAGCTACTCCTGATAAACCCATCATAAGCCCTGCGGTTATTGTCACGCCAGATCTGGAGGTCCCTGGAATTAATGCCAGTATTTGAGCACAACCCACTACCATGACATCTTTAAAAGTCAGTTGATATTCGTCTCTTTTATTGAGAGCTGATTTTCTGTCGGCCCACCATAGAAAAAATGCAAACAGCAACGTAGTAGTGGCAATAACCATAGAGGAGCGAAGATTTCCTTCGATAAAATCTTTAAATATTAACCCCGCTAAACCCACAGGAATAGTTCCCAACAATACCGCCCAGGCCAATCTACTATTAACGCTGGATTGACGATAAATAACCTGTCGGAACCAGTCTTTGGTCATGGCTTTTAGCTCAAAGCGAAAGTAAAGCAAAACAGCGAGTAGCGTTCCCAAATGCACTGCGACATCGAAGGCATTGCCCTGAGCTGGCCAACCTAGAATTTCTGCGGGCAAGATCAAATGAGCAGAGCTTGAAATAGGTAAAAATTCTGTCAATCCCTGGATCAGGGCAAGTATTAAGGCTTGTAAATAACTCATACTGTAATACCCCATTGAAACATACACCGTTGAACTATATGCCGTTGAACCAAAAGCGAATTATAATTTGGCACGTCGATCTCCGTAGGTGAATCCTAGCAATGAAGTATCATTTAGATCTTGTGTGAAAGCGATCACCTTAAAGAGTTCTCCCATCTCTGTGGGCAACATTAAAAATTTTGCCTGCTGACTATATCTCAGCATTTTATCAGCATCACCGGCACTGAGCTGTTCCATTCTCTGAAGTAGGCCACAGTTAGTCAAAAAGCTGCCCTGATCAATATACCCTGCAACAGTTAATCCTTTATTAAAGGCAGTTTCGGCCAGATCGGTAAAATCCACATGGGCAGTAATATCCTGCAGACCTAACAACAACAATGGATCACTATGAGCACGATGACGATAATGGCACATCAATGTACCCATTCGTTGTGGATGATAATACTCCTTAGTAGGAAAGCCATAGTCGATGAGTAAAATCATACCCTGCTCTAAACAATCGGCTAAAGACTCTAACCATGGCCGCTGTATTAGATTAACTTCCGATTGATAGCCATCATCAAAGGGTTGTCCAAGCTGTTGCTCAATGTTGTATGCCGACTGGGTTAAGTTTTTTTCAGCTGGTCTATTTTCAAATTTCCAACCTGACTCTTCTGCCACCACGAAACGTTCAAAAAGTTGCCCCTGTTGTTTTTCAAACAGTTTAACCGCCATGGCATCCACCACTTCATTAGCTATCATCACCCCTCGAAAGCCCTGTTCTGGTAAGGTATCCAGCCATTGAATCAGGTGAAATAAATGGGGAACCTCGGTTTTAAGTGTCTCTTGCTGACGTTGTTTTAACTCTGCCGATCTTTCTAAGATAAAATAGATTTTCGGTAAACATTCAAGTTGTTCGAGCCTGCGCAATATATCTGCCGCCATAATGCCTCGACCTGCACCAAACTCTAGTACATTTGGTTGTATGAGTTGGTTTTTTTTGAGTTGACTTTCCTTGAGTTGAAGAATCACCTGCGCTATTTGCTCTGCCAGAGCTTCTGAAAATAAAGGGGATATTTCAGGAGCGGTGACAAAATCTCCAGAAGCACCCAATTTTTCTGCACCAGCAGCATAATAACCAAGACCTGGAGCATAAAGTGCTAGCTCCATAAACTGATCAAAAGCTAGTGCTCCGCCTTGTTGCATGGCTTGTTGTCGTAGGTATAGATCAAGCTGTTCGCTATGATCAACAGCTTCAGGAGAAGGAGCAGGCAAGTGACCTAAGGATTGTAATTGATTGTTTATTTTTTCAGAATAGGTCAAAACTGGTTTCATATCAGGATAATTAGAATGCTTCTATTAGTTGCGCATGATACCCTAAAACCGTTACTGGATGAAAAATAGTAACTATTCAGCGAGTTGCTAAATGCACCAGTAGCTGTTCAGATTGTCCCTAAAATAAGTCTCAGGTTTTTGGCTCCTGCAAAACCTGTGTACATGCCATCCGTGGCAATAAGTTCAAGACAAAGAATAAAGAGTTTACCCCTATGCCAGCAATTCCTACCAATAAAGTCGCTTTAATCACTGGTGCCGCGCATAGGATCGGTAAAGGCATTGCTCACATATTGCATGCCAACAACTATAAGGTGATTGTTCACTATCACCAATCAAGACAGCCAGCAGAGGTTTTAGTCAAACAATTTAATGTCATTAAAGAAAACTCGGCAATTGCACTTCCCGCTAATTTATTGGATTTAAACCAGCTTAAACAACTTGCTCAAAATAGCATTAAACAATGGGGACAGCTTGATTTGTTGGTGAATAATGCGTCGAGTTTTTATCCGACGCCTTTTTTTACTGAAGATGAGCAGTCTGAAATGACCGAACAGCATTGGCATGATCTATTTGGAACAAATTTAAAAGCGCCTTATTTTCTAAGTCAGGCTATTTACCCTGCTCTCAAATTAGCCAAAGGGAATATTATCAATATTATTGATATTCATGCTAATAAGCCCATGAAAAACCATAGTATCTATTGCATGGCAAAAGCGGGACTTGCCATGATGACGCAATCATTAGCTAAAGATCTAGCCCCTGAAGTCCGAGTAAATGGTGTTTGCCCAGGAGCTATTCTCTGGCCAGAATCAAGTTTTTTGCCAAATACAGACAATGGGCTGGTAATGAAAAATGGTGTTCAACAGCAAATTTTGGAAAAAACTGTGCTTAAAAGACAGGGAACAGTTGAAGATATTGCACAAACGGTATTATTTTTGGCAGACAAAGCTCCTTATATTACTGGACAGATGATTTCGGTGGATGGTGGTCGATCGTTGAATATCTAGGGTAACTATTCAGCTACGGGTGCATTTAGTAACTCGCTGAATAGTTGCTATCTAAGTAACCTTAACCCTTAACTATCCAGAGCTTTTGTAATGTTTTATCAAAATCTTTCCATAGGTTGATAAAACTAACGCCTAACTGGGGATGTTCCATTTCCGGGACTAGTTCTGATAGTGGCCATAACACAAAAGCGTTCTCTAAAATCTCCTCCCTCGGTAAAACAACGGGAGTTTGGCAAACTCGATCGCCATATAACAATAAATCCAAATCCAGAGTCCTGGCACTGAATTTAGGCCCCAAACGTTCACGACCGCATTCATTCTCAATTTGATTAAGCTGTGCTACTAATTCATCTATGGTCAATTCAGTGTCAAATTCCACTACCAGATTATGGAAGTTATCACCCTTAAAGCCAACAGCTTCACTTTCAAATATGCTTGAAAAGCGACATGCTGTAAAAATCTGTTTTAAGCGTTTGATTCCTTCAGCCACGTGGATCTCTGGTTCTATGTTACTACCGATCCCAACATAAGCCTTAACCATTACTGACGAACACCTCGTTCAATAAATACACCCACATCTCTGGCTCCTCGTATCGCGCCAGGTTTACTCAAACGTAATTTAACCCAGGGTACATTGAATTCTTCTAAAATAATGGAGCAAACTTTTTCTGCCATGGTTTCAACCAATTGAAACTCACTTTCTTCGACAAAGCTTATAATTCGCTTGGAAACAGCTTTATAGTCCAATGCCTGTTCTATCGCATCCGTTGATGCTGCTAATGCAATATCCGTTGCCATTTCAATATCCAATGATACTGTTTGCCGGATCTGGCGCTCCCAGTCAAAAATGCCGATAACAGTATCTATTTTTAATTCTCTGATATAAACGATATCCATTGTGTTTTTTCCTAAAGCTAAAAGTGTATTTCTCGCTGTTCAATCTGGCCGAAGAGAGTATACTGATTTTAACTAGACGGCTAAAGTTTTTAATCACGAATTAACGGATCACTTATCCATTGTTATTGATACTTTTCTTAATTGGGGCTTATTTAATCGGTTCCATCTCCACTGGGGTATTGATGTGCCATCAGCTATCTTTACCCGATCCTCGTCATCATGGCTCACTCAATCCTGGAACCACAAATGTTTACCGAATGGCCGGAAAAAGAGCTGCTGCATTTACCTTATTGGGGGATATGCTCAAAGGATTTATCCCTGTTTATATTGCCTCCCAATTTGAATTTACGCTGGCCCAACTGGGTTGGATAGCAACTGCTGCTGTTTTAGGGCATTTATGGCCGATATTTTTTCATTTTCGTGGCGGCAAGGGTGTGGCTACAGCATTAGGCGCAGTATCTGCTCTTAATCTATTATTAGTCGCGGTACTGGTGAGTGTTTGGATCATCTCTTTCTTTCTTTTTAAATATTCATCAGTTGCCAGCATCAATAGTTCTATTTCGGCTCCTCTGGCAAGCTATATATTAACACCAGACATCATTTACTCTGTTGTTGTATTAATGGTTTTATTGCTCTATCGACATCAAATGAATATTCGCAGACTGTTTAATGGTACAGAACCAAAAACCAAAAGATTCAGTCAACTAACTTCAACCCAGGATAGCTAAACACTTTTAACTTCAGATAGTGGCCATCTGGCCTTTGCATTAAATGACAAAGGCTCAAATTGACCAGCTTTGAATCTTCTATAACCCGCATAAGCAATCATGGCACCATTGTCAGTACAAAATTCCAGTCTGGGATAAAACACTCGCGCCTGATGTTTATGAGCCTCTTCCGCTAAACGACTTCTCAAACGGACATTAGCACTTACTCCACCAGCCACAACCAGTGTGGATAATCCAGTTTGCTGTAAAGCACGCCTGCATTTAATCACCAAAGTCTCAACTACTGCCTGCTCAAAAGCCAGTGCAATATCAGCTTTTGCCTGTTCTGAACCATCACTTGCACGAATGGTATTGGCAGCAAATGTTTTTAGGCCACTAAAGCTTAAATCCAATCCTGGCTTATTCGTCATAGGTCTTGGAAATACATACTCACCCTGTCTGCCCTTAGTTGCCATTTTAGAAATAGCAGGGCCGCCGGGATAACCAATCCCAAGCAACTTGGCTGTTTTGTCAAAAGCTTCTCCAGCAGCATCATCAAGTGATTCTCCCAGTAACTGATAATCTCCCAACCCATTCACTTGATAGAGCTGTGTATGTCCACCTGAAACCAGTAGGGCTAAAAATGGAAATTCTGGTTGCTCATCTTCCAACATGGGAGCTAAAAGATGCCCTTCCATATGATGGATCGCAATTGCTGGTTTATTCCAGCCATAAGCTATTGAACGGCCAACAGCTGTACCTACCAATAAAGCACCAATCAATCCAGGCCCTGCAGTATAGGAAACTGCATCGATCTGCCCAGCACTACAATCCGCCTGATTCATAACTTGTTGTATTAAAGGAAGTAATTTTCTAACATGATCCCGCGAGGCAAGCTCAGGCACCACACCACCATACTCAGCATGGAGTTCAATTTGGCTATATAATGCCTCAGCAACAATACCCTGCTGTTCATCATAAATGGCGACACCTGTCTCATCACAAGAAGTTTCAATGCCCAGTATTTTCACTTTTTGGCTTCCAAAAACATCAATATTGAGCCATTTTACGGGTAAAGTGAGCTTGTGCCTATATTAATGATCGAGAAACATCCGTAGGGCTTTGCAATCATTAGTCAAAAAGAGTACAATTTCGCTCCTAAAATCAATGCTATCATTGAAAATTTCATAACCAACTGAATTTAAAGGTATTTTAATGCCACAGGTCAAACTTAAAGAAAACGAGCCATTTGACGTAGCTTTACGTCGTTTCAAACGTTCATGTGAAAAAGCGGGTGTTTTATCAGAAGTCCGTCGTCGCGAGTTCTATGAAAAACCTACTTCTGTTCGTAAACGTCAAAAAGCTGCAGCTGTTAAGCGTAGTATGAAGAAGCGTTCCAGAGAAGATCAACGCAAAATTCGTTTGTACTAATTAGTAAAAATATTAACTGAATAACTGGCAATACTTAGCAAAATATAGTTTAGCCAAATATGAATTGTTAATACCAGCTATAGCTATCAGTTATTGCAAAACCCTGTATACGGAAAAGTTTTATGACGCTTGTTGAACAAGTTAAAAGCGATATGAAAGATGCCATGCGAGCCAAGCAAACCTTTCGCCTGAAGACTATTCGCCTGGCATTGGCAGCTTTCAAGCAGATTGAAGTTGATCAGCGTATTGAAATTGATGATACTCTGGCGCTATCTATTATCGATAAAATGGTCAAGCAGCGTAAAGATTCCATTCATCAATTCAGTCAAGCCAATAGACAAGATTTAGTCAATATTGAGCAAGAAGAAATAGATATACTCCGAGCCTATCTTCCAGAAGCGTTATCAGACGAGGAGTTAGAGAGAATCGTGAGCGATGCCGTGAATAAGGTTAATGCTGAATCCATACGAGACATGGGTAAGGTTATGGGTGTATTAAAACCTCAAGTACAGGGAAGAGCTGATATGGGTGCAGTAGGCGCCTTAGTAAAACAGAAATTAGCTTAATAACCATTAGAAACAACTTTCTGGGATGCTGTTCCTGTAGATACACTCAAATACTATGTAATTCTTAAAAAATCGGCAATTGCCGATTTTTTTATATCTGTATTTTCAATTGAATTAAAAATTATTTCTCAGTAAGCTGATTTTGTTCTATCATTGAGATCAAAAAAAGTAACCTCAATAGCAAAGAATGAAATATTTATGAGAACGATAAGTCTAGATTATGGAGATTTCCAATTCGCAGAGAACAATATTACCACAGTAACAATGACTGAAGGGATCCAGGTAACCAAACAACTGGCCATTGAAATTTTAAAGTTGTTATCAAAAGAAGTTACTGTTGACTCTGGTATTATCATCAATCGTAAAAATAAATATTCATATACTTTGGAAGGTATGAGGATGTTAACCGATCCTAATACCAGAAAAATTATTGCTACCGCTATTGTCGATCACAAAGATAATTCAGAAAAGGTGTCACACCTGCAAATTAAACTATTAGAAATTTATGGCAGAAGTAATATGCAAATGTTTGATTCCCTCGAATTAGCTGAAGAATGGATTTTAAAAGAACTTGAGTCTGCAAAGTAACTTTGTTTCCATCTTGAAAATCTACTTTTGTTGGCTGATTTGTGTTAGTAGATGCTCCATTCTTTTTAATCTATCTTCTGTCACTAAAGCATGCTCTTTTAACCAATGAACCTCTGCTTCTTCTCCCTCACCATGCTCCAAATTATATTTGGCATGTTCTGATTGCATCACTTCCAATACTACACCCACCATCATATTTAAAAACACAAAAGCTGTCAGGAAAATAAATGACAAATAAAAGATCCAACTCAGTGGATGAATTTCCATTGTTTCATACATGACATCAGTCCAATCTTCAAAGGTGGCTACTCTAAATAATGTCAACATGGATATGCTGATATCTCCCCATAATACGGGATTAATACCTTCAAATAAAAAACTCCCAACAGCGCCATAGATATAAAAAATAATAAACATCAGTAAAACGACATATCCCATCTTAGGCATAGCTTTGAGCAATGCCTCAATTAGAATACTTAACTCAGGCACAATAGAGGCTAAACGCAGTACTCGGAAAATTCGTAGAAGCCGTGCCAGAAGTACCATCTCACTTTCACTAATAGGGATCAGACTTGCCACAACGATGATAAAATCAAAAATATTCCATCCACGTTTAAAAAAATTGAGCCGCTTTTCTTCTGCCAAGATGCGAATACTCAACTCAATTACAAAAAATAGCGTTACGCCTATATCCAGATAGGATAAAACTGTGGTCCACCCTGGATCGACATCATAAGTTGAAACACCTATCATCATTGCTGAGAAAATAATGATGCTAATCACCACCATTTCAAATATTTTATTGCTGCGTATAACAACAAATCGCTCAGTCCAGGTTAAAGCGGATTGTGACAATTTTTTAACTCCCATTAATTAATCCAGAATAATGCTAATTTTAACCTTATTTTGTTTTTTCTTCTTCGCTGTTTTGTAACCAAGAATGAAATCTCTGGTCTATCCCCAGGAGTGTCTGGTGTATAATGCAAAAAAATGAGTCATATACCCCTAATTATTCATTATGCCTGATTTCAGAGTTCTTGAGCTTTCTCAATTCGAGGCGCATTGATGAAATCATACCCAAAGCACTCGCTACGTTCGCGGGGCAGGCTTTGGGTATTGGCTGCAATCAATGCCTCGCCTAAAGCGATTTTAAATCCCACTGAAACAGGCATAATGAATAATTAGGGGTATATCCATTCCAATAGTAAGTTATAATCATAAATTCATCTGCTGACAGTGTTGTAGGTTGTCAATTGATGAACTTAGGATAATTATACCCATTGTAATTCATTCCAACTCATTGAGTTTTAATGATTTCAACCTCTAAAACATCTCAGCAGCTCAAGAGCTCAACAGAAGTTATGGAGGTTTTCTTTATCCTTAATCTAAGCGTTTTTAGAGATGGAGTTATTTATGAATGTGGTCGAGTTTATCAGAGAAAAAAAAGAGCATTTTCAGCAAAACAATGCCGAATTTATTGCTAAACTTGAGCCTAAATTCCGGGATCTATCCGATAAACTCAATAATAAAATTACCAACACATTAAATAATCCCTGGTTTTCCCGTTTTAATCCTTTTGAAGATGAAAATACTCAAGAACAGCCTCAGGTACAGTCTCCTGAAGCTGCAAAAATGTATATGAGTTTAAAAGAAAGACTAGGGGAAGAAACTTATCTGGGAGAATGGTTTACAGTTGATCAGAGCTGTATTAACCAATTTGCCAATGTGACAGGGGATCAACAGTGGATCCACACCGATCCTGTTCGAGCTAAAAAAGAGTCCCCCTTTAGAACAACCATTGCCCATGGATTTTTAACTTTAGCACTCATACCTACTTTAACAGAAACGGTAGATCCTGAAAATAATCCCTATCCTGAGGCTAAAATGATTATGAACTATGGTCTCAATCAAGTCCGTTTTCCATTTCCAGTCAAATCTGGTTTAAGAGTTAGAGCAAGAACTCGCCTGATTGGCTTAACACCCATGAAGCGTAGCATTGAAGTGGTCAATGAAATCAGTATTGAAATAGAAAACAGCTCAAAACCGGCCTGTGTTGCAGAAACGGTTTTGAGACTGTATTTTTAGGCTCTAGATCTCGGTTCTGGCAACTCTACTTTACGGCTTGTTTTACAAATTTTAATGTCATTCTGTCACTTTCACCAATAGCCTTGTAAACCGCTTTATTCTCCTCTTTCATTCTATAAACCGGCGGCAGTGTCCAAACGCCCTTTGCATAATCTTTGGTATCTTTTAGGTTAGCGTTAATGTTAGATTTTTCCACCAATTTAAAACCTGCTTTTTCAGCCATTTTAATCACTTCTTTCTGACTCAGATAACCCATTTTGCCACTCTTATCTTCTGGCTTTTCATACCCTGCACGGTGTTGCACCAAACCAAACACGCCACCAGGTTTTAAAGCTTTAAAAATAGCGTTAAATACTTTATCTGCAGCATTATTTGAAGCCCAATGGTGCGTGTTACGAAATGTTAGAACCATATCTGCAGTACCAGCTTCAATAAAATCAAATTTATCCGGTAATTGCATAACAGTGAGTCTTGTTTTTGAATAGCTTGCTGGGTCCGAACTCATTTTTTTCTGGAATTTTTCAGCATTTTTACGATAATAATCAGACTCAGATTTAGGGTCGTAACCAGCTGCAACGTATTGACCCTTGTCTTTAAGATAAGGTGCTAAAATCTCCGTATACCAACCACTACCGGGTGTTAATTCGACCACTGTCATGGTTTCTTTAATACCAAAGAATGTCAAGGTTTCATAAGGATGACGATACTCATCTCGAGCTTTATGAGCAGCACTTCGCTGTTTACCCTGAATAACTTCTTTTAACTTGTCCTTGGCAGGAGCGGGAGCAGGTGAATGTGCGCCAAGTTGAAAGCTCAATAATAGAGCAAAGCACATCCCACTCAATTTACTAATAGTCATCATAAACTGTTTCATTATACTTATACCTTAAAAAAGTGTAACTACTCAGCAAGTTGCTAAATGTACCCGTAGCTGAATAGTTACAAAAAAATAAAAATTTATTTAACCTTAGTTGGTTGCTTAGTGCAAGTTTATTTAACACATGTTAGTTAATGCCAGCTTCACCAAAAATACTATTTATTTTTAACCACTATCCCACCTTTCATGACAAAGTCTACATCAAGGAGTTCTTTAATATCTTTTAAAGGACTTCCATCCATAGCAATAAGATCTGCATATTTTCCCACTTCGACTGCTCCAAGTAAGTGGGAGTGATTGATTAAATCAGCGGCACTAACAGTGGCTGATTTAAGGATTTCTTGGGGACTCATACCCGCTTTATGCATTAATAAAGCTTCTTTGGCATTATCCCCATGACTGGAGACACCACTATCAGTACCAAAGGCAATTTTAACACCAGCACGATATGATTTTTTGAAGTTCTCCATCATATCGTTACCTACTCTAAGGGCCTTTGCTTTGACTGGTGCCGACATAAAATCGGAATGCTTCGCCATTTGCACCACGGTATCTCCTGCCAATAAAGTGGGAACCAAATATGCCCCTGTTTTTTTGAATAACTTAATACTTTCCTTATCAGGATAACTACCATGTTCAATACTATCTACACCAGCTCTTAATGCTGCATTAATGCCTTCAGCTGAATGAGCATGACTGGCAACCTTGCGGCCTAATCCATGCGCTGTTTGAATAATTTCTCGAATTTCATCATCTGCCATCTGCTGACCCGTGCCAGTATTAGTATCTGATAATACACCTCCGGTAGAGGTGATCTTGATAACGTCAGCCCCAAATTTTATAGCACGCCTTGTAGCTCTTCGGCAGTCAAAGGGACCATCGCAAATTGTCTTGCTGGTATATTTGTCTAATAAATCAGCCTTCATACCATCAACATCACCGTGGCCGCCAGTTACGGATACACTTCCAGAGCCGATAATACGAGGTCCGTCTACCCATCCCTTATTAACGGCATTTCTTAATGCATACAGCTGCTCTGGTTTAGCACCTAAATCACGTATTGTGGTAAAACCAGCCATGAGTGTCTTCCTGGCATAATGCGCACTACGCATAGCGACATCTGCATCAGATAGTTTTAAAGTTTCACTATCTCTTTCAGGGCTTAGTTCACCCTGTATATGTACATGGGTATCTATCAGTCCAGCCATAACGAAACGATCTTTTAAATCAATAAAGGTGGTATTTTCTGGAAAAGATTGGACTGCTTGATAACCTGAATAAATAGCACTTATTTTATCATCTTTGATTTCGACAGTTTGCTCTGCGAGTGGTGCTTTAGATGGATTAAGCAATAACTGACCAGCATAAATTACAGTTAGGTTTTCAGCACTGGCATCAACAAACTGAATTCCTAACAAGAAAAGTGTTAGACAGTAATTTTTAAAGTATTTCATGAAATCTCCAAGAAGGGATAGTAAATCAGAAGCCGTGATGTATTTTGTTTTGTTTTGTTTTGTTTTGTTTTGTTTTGTTTTGTTTTGTTTTGTTTTGTTTTGTTTTGTTTTGTTTTGTTAAAATTAAATCAATTTTCAATAAATTTAACTTGATTTTTTCTGCCTTCAACCAACCTTACAGGCCCTTTAATAGCAAGTCTACATTCATAACTTGCTTCACCTAATTTAATCCTAGTTCCAGGGTAAATCAATTGATTCACTTGAATTTCTTTATTAGCAACTTTATCAACAGCTTCCTTCATAATTTCTAAAGGCTCATTTATCTCTTTTTTCTTTTTAACAATTGCGGTTAATCTAAGCAATTTCGATTTAAAATCTTGCTTTTGTTGGGGTGTCGCCAGTTTTAATATTTCAGGTTTAATTTTGAATTCATACAGCTCCTGGTTAATTCTAAGCTCTTCCTGATTTAAGCTTTTTATCTCGGGGCTTGCTTCTCGTAAATGACGCTCATAAATATAATCAATTCCAACGGCTAAATGGGTGATAACCTGACTCTCTGATCCTAAAGAGCCTACATTAACGCCACGTAGAACAGAAATATTACCGCCATGAATTTCGCCATTTTCACAAATAAGTGCTCCACGGCAATAAATGTGAGAGGCGATGATCTCATTTTCTACGATGAGATCTCCATCAACCTCGATATGGCATTCATCCAGATACCTTGTGCTAAAATTACCTTTACAATGTATTTGCCCAGGTTCTATGCTTGATAATCCTGACATTACCTCGATATCACCATCGGCTTTTAAAGATGATTTATAAACGACTCCTTTCACGCTAATATTTTTATCTGAACGTAAACCAGGGCCATTTTGTATGTCCCCATTAACAATAATATTACCCTCAAAGTCGATGTCTCCAACGTCAGGATGTAAATCACCATTTACAATAAACTCATCAATAACCTCAAGTTTGTGATTGGTTAAAATGGGGGCTCCTCTCATCTTCGGGTAGAAAGCAATAACATTTTGTTTCTGTTCAGAATTAACGTTATCACCAGCGATAATAGTAGTTTCTTTTATGGTTTTAGCTGGTAACTTTACACCAAAAATATTAACACCGTCCGTACCTTGAACGGGTAATTTAAGTTTTAATAATACTTGATCAGGCTCATACATCTGTAAAACATTTTTTCCCTGTAACTGGCAATTAGTGGATTTGATTGTCTTCCAGCATTTTTTTCTGGAAAAATAATACTTAATATCCGCTTCTTCACCTTCCTCTACAGGGACACCTTCAGCTATCAATAGTTTATTAGAACCCTCAGAACCCACTGCTTTTTTAATGCTATCTTCTTGAAGTCCAGTGTTAATTCCTATTGATTTGATAAATTTGATAAGATCTTCACCAGTTCGCTCAGTATCATCGAAAGAGACGCTTGCTCGCATTCCGCCTTCTTCAATAGATACGACAAAATCCTCAGAAACAGCTACATGATTATTTGTTCCCGTTGCAGATAAAACAGCAAAACCATCCACCTCTGCAACATAACAGTCTTTTTCTTCATCCATGACAACGTTTGTGCCAATAGTAAGTTTTAGCTCTTTTCCATCTTTGGCTTCAACCAGCTCTCCAAAAATATCCTTTCCTTTTTTTCCTTTGGCGGCTGCCACTTGTTTAAAAAGTGCATCACCTTCATTTACTTTTTGATTATCAGGATCAAACAATGGTAATAAATGACTATCCTGACCATTGACAGGCTCCTTTCCTCGCCCGATCACCACATAATCAGTACAGGGTTGAGATTCTGAAAGGCTATCTAATAGATCCTGAATGGCATTTTCATTGATAGAACAGGTTACATTTTTCTCAGATAATAAATTCTTGATGGAAGATAGAGCTGGTTTGTTATTCTCTACACCAGCACAAACGGCTAGAAGTAGACGCATGTGATCCGAACTTACGAGCACATAAATATCCCCTGAGTTACCCGTTAAGGTCGTCAGGAGTTCAAAATCGTCTAATTTTGGTTCAATCGTATCTACAAACATTGACTATTTTCATATAATCCAGAAAAATCCATTCATAATTAAAGACATAGAGAATAAATATTAGTCTAATTCTTAAGATTTATCCAATTGGTCTTCTATTTCCACATGAAAAGTAGCCATTTACGAGCTTTTACAGCTAAGTTTTTTTCCTGTTTTTGCTTCATCAGAGCTATTGCGCCATCATTATGGTCAAATGAGTTTTCAGCTCTTCCTCATCTTCACGACCATAGCGTATGATGACATCCTCTTTTCCATCCTGATTAATATCTTTCGTTATAAGCATATTTCCATCACTGGGAAGCAGCACTTTTTGTTTTATAGACTTTGTAGAAAATAAGCTCTTTGTTTGATTGCCTAAATAGACTCTAAGGGTTTTTTTGCCTGTTTTTAGCATTAAATCTTTTAAACCATCACCATTAAAATCAGCAACTTTAACTACAGGTGCACTCTGACTGCCTGATGAGAGACTAAATTTAATCGACGTTTCGCGTCTCAAATTAGGACGTTTTGAAAAACCTTGCTCATTCTTCATTTTGTAAAAATACACATCCTGATCGATACTACCTGTCAATAAAGCACCAACAATCTGTGACAAACCTATATCCATTGCAGATACAAAACTTTCTAATTTTTTGTCATCATCCAGATCGAGAAGTTGCATATCTATTTGAGTTCCATCGGATTGAATAATATTATCAGGGTTCTTAGCGTAATGAATTTTTCCTGAATGTTTTTTTCCAAAATAAACTTCATAATCATTTTTTTGATTTAGAACACCTGTTTTTTTGCTATGTTTCGTAATAAAATCCGTTAGGCCATCTGCATTGATATCCACCAGTTGAAATAATTTCTGATGATCAACGTTTCGTTGGTCAACCCCTTCGCCATCTTCTCCAGTATCTTGCCACCATTCACTTTCCTTTATGGGTATATCCAAAGTTATAAAATGTTCAATTGAGTCAAACTCTCCATTATTTTTCTGATTGAATATTTTCAATTTTTTATCTTTATAAAATGTAATATCAGGTAACTCATCAAAATTCATATCAACAAAAAACATATCAGATGCAGAATAAGAAAGACTATTTTGGTCTAAACTCATTGTAGCTGATATGGGTAAAATTTGAGTTTTATAACTGCCATCAGACTGTTGAAGATCGATTCTTAGCTGTTGAAAGTCATCAACAACAATATCATCTCTATCATCGCCATTAATATCTTTAATAAAATCCAATTGTGAAAAATAATTTTTTTGAGATTGAGTATAGATAGATTTTATATCTATCAATTTATCAAACTGACGAGTCTGAATATTGAGTACCTGAATATCCTCAGCTGTTCTAAAAAGCAGTCGCTGGTGTTTTCCATTCTTATTATTGGAAAAATCATTGCTGACATCAAAAAAAAGAAATTTATCGGGAATGCTAACTATTTCAAATAGTTCAGGAGAGTTGTTTTCACCATCAAGAGTATAGATAGCCATTTGCCTTTTATTGTTTTTATCTTTTCCAAAAAGTACTATTTCCATTCCTTCGGCAGACAATAAATCCGCTAGAACAACTTTATGATTCAATTTAAACGGCAAATCAATATTCAAAGTTTTAAATAAAACAGTATCAGCAGAAAACAATAAGCCACTACATCCAAAAAAAGCAACAAAAACACCTGTTATAACCCTATGCATCAAAAACTCCTGTTTAATAACATTACGAATAGATTGTGTATCAGACCCTCATTGTTACTATAAAGTTGCAATATTCAAAAGTTATTTAATCTGTAACATAACTGTAGTTGCTCAACTTTCTTCAATAGTATAATCATCACCATAGTATTTACTGGTTATTCTAGTATGAAATTGCTCCGCATTAATAGAACTATATTTTGGTTGGCTTAATCCTGGAAGCACTTCAAGAGTTTCATGTTCCCACACATAAACTGCCATAGGTATTGAAACTCTCGGAATATGTAATCCCTTTGATGTTCTGGGACGACTAACTCTATGTGTGGTCGAAGGCAGACGATCATTAGTAATTCTTTGCATATAATCTCCGGTATTTAATACAATACTACCTGCAGGTGCGTTTAAACGTATCCACTTCATATTTTGTCTATTTAAAACCTGTAAGCCATCTACATTTTGTGCGGGTAAAATTGTAAATAGATCAACATCTTCATGCCCCAACATTCGTCCGGATCCAGTCCCCAAATCTTCATCTGTTAACACAGGATAATAATTTAATCTGAAACCAAAATTTGTCCTGGTCAATTTTTCATCATAACAATGGGGATTAACATTAAGATAACTTAATACACTTTGCATTATGGGTTTAATCAGAGCCTCATGCGCCAAACAGATTTGACGAAAAAATGGCTCATACCCAACCCTTGGCCAATATTCTTTTTCGTTATAGTCGGGGTTATTGTCCATGTTAAAAGCTCTTCGACAAAATACCCATCCTTCTACTAAATCCGGATGAATAATAGTCGTTTCCTTTTTAGGAAAATACCCTTGATTGACAGAGCCTTGACGTTTAGCCAAATAAGGTTGTCTCTCTTCCTGGCTAGTTGATTCAAAAAAATCAATCACTTTATCAGTAGCCTGACGATATAAATCTGGATCTACACCATGTCCGGTTAGAACAGCAAATCCTATTTCTTCTAACGCTGCTCCCAATTGCTTTGAAAAAATTTCAGCTTCAGTTGCATCACCCGAAAGTAGTCCTGACATATCACAGCTCTTGATTTCAAACTCTTCATCAAAGTCTTCTGAGTCAACCTGCTCAGATAATTGGTATACTTGAGATTTATTGACCTGATCATATTGTGAAAATTGCTGGTTATTAGCATCTATTCCCTGGTTTTGTTTTTTGTTCATTTTTTCCACCTGTATTTAGTTACTTATTTTTATTATGACATTGATAACGATTTGATTTTTTCTTTCCAAACCTGAATTGATATATTTTTAAACTTAGAAGTTATTTAACCTGAGCTCGGGATAAGAATAGTCAAAAACTATTAAATATTAGTAAGCTATAAATACTTTATAGCTAATATTGTGTTATCACAGGGTTAAAATCTGTCCAGTGCAAATATTTTAGTGGTTTTCAAGGCGGACTAGCGTAGCAATAGAGTGCTATTGGTAGCTAATTCAACGCTGAGAACCGCTAAAATAGTTGTGCTAGGTGGCTGTTCTTATCCCGAGCTCAAGTTAATTTATTAGGGTTTTCTATCCCACAACACAGGGGCTGATCGATCAACCTCTTTTGCTTCTGTTCCAGATACCCAGATTAACAGGCTTCCCCGGGTATTATCTTTTTGTACTCGATCACAGGCACTCAAACATTGAGCACACTGCGTACAGGTAAATTTAGCTCGCTTAATGCTTCTAACTGGTAACCTCATTGGACAAGCCTGGTCGCACTGGTTGTTACAACCACGACATGATTCTGCTCTGGTTTTATCGAACTTAACCACCATCGCTTTTGGATTCGCCATCCAGATCAAGCTTTGAAACACACCCAAAGCACAGCCATATTTACAAAACAAATGCCGAAACAACATAAAATCAATAGTAAAGATCGAGGCTGATACAAAAATAAACAGGGCGGGTTTCCATGACAAATCAAAATTAACCAGTCCTGCAAAAACTTCAGTCGGAGGAAGTAAATATTGCAACAAAGTGACAGCCCAAACAAAAGCCATCGATATACTGGCCGCTAACACCACCATCCATGAGATGAGTCCCTGAGCCTTTTTAGATGCTTTCTCCCATAATGTGACCCTGTGAAGATGCTTTAACATAGTCTGATTAATCATTTCTACCACTGAAAAATGAGGGCACAACCAACCACAATATATTCGTCCATATTTCCAGATTAAAAATCCACTTATTCCAATAAATGATAAAACAGGCAAAAAAACATGGAAAAACACCTGAATAGCCCCATCAATTACCTCTCCTTGTCCTGACTGAACTTCTTGTAAACCCAGAGTCCATTGCTGACCAAAAATGATAAAATTACCCAGCGACAAATCCAACCTGAAAATATCCAACACCGGTGCAGTTAAAAATAGCAAAAAGAAACTGACTCTTGTCAAAACCCTATAACTTTGAAGTTTCATGCTTTCATAACCATTCGTTTGGAAATAACAATAAATTTAGAATGATTTTAACAAGCGCCATGTATAATAAAGATGATTGGGATCATGGTTTTAAATTTTAGGCTTTTTGGGTTAAAAAGAGACTGACTTTAGCAGAAGATGTTCTAAATGCCTTACTCAAACAACGAGGAGAGTTAGGTAGAATATTACAGCTGATCTGCCAATATGAAACTGCCGACTGGACTAACATTGAACAACAACAGCTCGCTGAATCCGTTTGTGGTAAGCTCTATGAAGAATCCATGGCATGGGCTGCAATCATTTAATGCTTTGAATTAGAGCATCGAGGAGCGAGAAATTAGCTATTAGCAGCTCGTAACTCGCCCCTCTCTCCTCGCTTTAAGAATCAAGTTTCAGATGACTAATATCTACAGGTTCAATTTTTTTCTTTGGTTTATCATCTGACATACGAACCCCGGGGTTAGCTAGATCAAGATGGCTGGTATCTGGTGGTGCTGGTGCATTCTTTGGAGTTTGATCCTTTATTAATCCTCCTTTTTCTCTCAGATCCAGATGACTGGTATCTGGAGGCTCAGGCACATCTTTAATGTGTTTGTCCGCTACCGGTTCTCCCACTTTTGTCATAGAAAGGTGACTCACATCGGGAGCCTGCGGAGTCTCTTTATGCTCATGTTCAATAATGACAACACCTGCCTTCGCCACAGACAAGTGGCTCACATCCGGCGCATCAGGAGTGCTATGTTGTTCTTTCCCTTCCCTGAAGTCTGCACCAACCGGGGCAAGCTCAATAGTAGATGAGAATGATTCATTCCCCAATGCTTCTGATTTTTCTTTAGAGTTGGTTATCAGATTGGTTTCTGCTCCAGAGCCAGTCACTAGATGGTTAGGTGACTGCGCCCTGTTTTCACCGGGAGTTGAATTGGCTTCTGATGAGTTTGTGTTTGCGGCAGGCTTATTTGTCACAGATGCTAGCGGACTCTGGACTGCCACTTGCTCCATAGGCTTAATAAGTGAGAATAACCCTGCACTTTTTAACGCCGATTGATATTTCAGGCTTGTTTGGTAATTCAGATCTCGTTTTATCACAAATTGAGGAGTCGATAATATCTGATCAACCTTTGCACGGTTAATACGAAACATTTTTTCCAACGCTAATTTAATATCCTCTTCTTCTTTTCCAGGAAGAAAACGACCGGTTAATAACACTTGAAATCGTTCGTCCATCTAGATTAACCATCCTCAATACAAGTTAAGAAAGTAACCACCCCGTTTACATACAGACCATTTGTACTGTTTAGCCTGTAGGCGTAACCATATATCCAGTAAGTTTGGGGTAGATCTAACTTTTTGCTATAACAACCCCTTAGCCAAAGTATAGCAAATCTCAGAAGTAATGCCTCATGGGATAGAATTTTAAGCTATATTGTTAATATAACCTCAACTCTGGATAAGCTAGGCCGCTCAATACCGTGACTTTCGTGCCTTTCTGCGTTACCTGAAAACTGCATCCTGCGTTTTCAGAGTACATACCATCCCTGGCAATAAATTCATTCAAAATAGCGGGCTATTTGTTCGTGAATTTGCTTACAGGACGTAAGTAAGGGGCGTTAGCAAGAAAGCTCCACTACCTACTGACCACCGCTATTGACTTAACGGTGCAGTAAAATGAGCAAGGATGAAGCATGGATGACTATATAGCAAATATTAGCACAGGGTTAATGATGGAGCTAAATGGATTTTTGAGTGAACAAGCTGTCATTAAAGCAACAAGCCTCAGCCGGACATCTTTGTATCGAAAAAGAGTGGCGGGTCAATTTCCTGAGCCAGAATCTATCTCAGAAGGTCGTATAGGCTATCGGATACGCGATATTGCGCTATGGTTGGAAAATCCCATTGAGTGGGTTAATCATCAAAATAATTGCGATATTTCAAACTCTTTTGTAAATGACGTTGATCAATAACATCATGGCTTTGCTCGCAATAACTTACTATGTCACTCCATAATGTTAGCCCAGCTATTTTTTCATCTTGATAGTCATGAATATCATAAACAGAACCGATGGTGTTGTCTGTGTGATTTAGAATTCGCTCTCGATCAAAACGTGGCACTTTGAATGCTGCTAATAATGTTGACCCTGTACGGCGTAAATCATGTGGCGTAAATTTTTCTATATTAAAAATATCAAGATTTCTAGCGATAGCCGTGGAAAGGACAGCACTACCATAGTGACCTGTACCTCTTTCTGATGAGAACAAATAACCATTATCTTTTGTTTCCAACAATAGTTCCTCAATAATTTTAATTGCTGGTTCTGATAATGGCACTAAATGAGCGCGGCCATTTTTTGAACGCTCCTTTGGAATAATCCATGTTGCGTTTGTAAGATTGATTTCTGATGCAGTTATTCCCAAGACTTCACCAGCCCTTTGAAGCGTTAACAGTAATAATTTGAGCGCAAATTTTGTTTTCTTGTGGAGCGGTGCAATATCCAATTGTTTACAAAATATTGATATTTCATCCAGTGATAAATAGCGGTCTTTTGGCTTTTCAGGGGACGGTGGTTTAATGCGTGAGCATGGGGATACCTCAAGAATATCTCTATCAATTGCATAGTTGAACATGCGTCTTATGACGGCTAATGTTCGATTGGCTTGAATAGGTGCGCCTCTCGCGACAATTAAATCAAGTAGGTTTAAAACATCATTACGCTTCACACGATGAACTTTTAGAGTTCCAATATTGGGCAGTACGTCATGCTGTAATATTCTTGAATCTTGTTTCCATGTACTTTTGTGAGGCTTTGCATATCGTTCAATATACTCTTCTGAGAGTTGCTTGACGGTGGGTAAACCAAATGCCTCTTGCTGTTTATTGATGTGAGTTTCACAAGGGTCTTCACCAGCCTGTGTTTTTTCATGTACTTCTGCGTATTTACTGAGTACTTCATGGATTTTTAATTTCGGATATTGCCCCAAGGTTAGCCATTTGTCTTGACCTTCCACATCGTATTTATAGACAAAAGACTTTGTGCCTTTGGGTGTTATTCGTATGCCTAACCCAACAAGTCCTTGCATCCAAACGATCCGGCGTTTATCTGTGGGTTGAAGAGATTTTATTCCCTTATCAGTCAGGACAATATGAGTGGCGTTAGTTTTTGTTTTTGGGCTACCTGACGGGCTACCTGAATGGGGTTTACTTGGTGGTTTACTATGGTGCAAAGTGGAACGTCCTTATCTATCTGTAATTCAATGTCACTCTTACTTTGCCCTGTTTCATACTGTTTCACAATGCCCCATGTAATTCTATCCACAGGAGACTGTTAATCACTTTGTCGGAGGTTCGAATCCTTCCTGGGGAGCCATATTTTTCAAAGACTTAGCAACTTCCTAAAATACCAATTCTTGGCTGGGCTACCTAGCGGGCTACCTGAAAATAGCAACTCAGGTTCATCACTTGAGCAAAAGCATAAATGGATGAATGAAATTGCGTTTTCGATGGGTTTATAATATTACATGTTAAAAAAATATTACAACTCCATCCCCATATAGAGTTCTTGGATTTCATCGGATTGAATGCAGAGATAATCAAAGGTTTGTGCTTCACTTTGATGACCAAAAGCTTTCATTAAAAGGGCGACTGATACCCCGTAGTTAATCCGTTGATGGTAGCCCCATGTTTTACGCAGACTGTGGGAGCCGTAATTTTCGGTTAAGCCAACCTCACTACACCACTGCTTCACTAAGCGATTGACGGTTGATACGGTCAATGCATTATTAGCGCGTTGTGAGATAAATAACGGTGCGGTTGAACTATCTTTATACGGATGTATTTTCAGCCATTGGTGCAATACATTCACCGTTATATTATTCAGGGTAATAGCGCGGTATTTTTGATTTTTGTTTTGTTTAAGCTCTAGCCTGTCTCCCACCTTTAAATCCGTTACTTGCCCCACGCTCAAAGAAAGCAATTCACCCGCACGATACGCTGTATTAATTCCCATGGTGAATAAACATAAATTGCGTGGCTGGTCTTTTAAAAGTGTTTTAATGGCGGCAATATCTTCAATATTCCGTATCGGGCTGACCTTAATTGACGCGCCCTTTTTGGGGTGGTTGGTGTTCTGGCCTTTCTTCATAAAATACTAATTTCGTGGTCAATATCTGGCTGATTAACTTCTATTTAAAAGTTGGCATCATATCGAATTCTCAAGGTTTTTTAGTGGGTTAGAGGTGTGTGGAACCCTGAAATATACGCAGTGAGGCTCCACACAAGCTATACTTAGTATACCTTCGTTAACTTTTAAATATTTATTAAGGAGTTTTCCACCGCTTTTATTAATTTGCTCACTATTTTTGGGATATCAACAATCGGCAATTGCTGGTTCAACTGTTGTAAAAAAAGGCTTTTTGAATAAAGATTTTTTGACGCTTACCAATGAACAAAAAAAATTCTGGCTAACTGGCTCAATAGAAGCACTTGTCTACGTTGCAGCTGCTAAAACAAAGAAACAGGGGAAGTGCGTAGCTAATTGGTACTACACCGACACCCCTCGTAAAAATGGATTGATTTTAGGTAGTATTGAAAAATACCCTGATTCAACACCAAGCGCGGTGTTATTGGCATTAACCGAAAGGGAATGCGGTACGTACCGTAAATAAATTACAGACCAAGATCGGGAAGGGAAGCTGGAGGTAATTTTTGTACTTTAAATTCAGTTTGAATATCATTGTCATTTCGAACATCTTTTAGAGTTGATTCAATGTCTTTCTGTATCTCCTCCAACCGTTCTTCTGTTGGTGGATTGTCTTTGTCTTCCATTTCTGTGCGAAGCTCACCAAGATGCTGTTCATGAGCATTCATACGATCAAAATATTGCTGCTTTTCTTGTAAATCGCGTTGAAGCTTTTGATACTCTTCCCATGATGGCGCATCATCGCGCCATGTAATACCATCCAGTTCATCACCTTTTAACAATTGCCCGTCTTGCGTATAAACAGAACCATCCTCGCTACGAAATACGGCTGTTCCATCTTCTGTTGTGCTGGCTTTTTCAAGTGTTTGGTCGAGAGAGTTTTGTGCTTCATTCACCAGCGCCGCACCTTTAACTTGCGCATCATAAACGGCGTTTTCAGCCTCATTTAGTTTTTGAAAGGTTTCTTGATAAAGCTTTGCGTAACGCGTGTTTAGGAGTAAGGCTCGTTGAAGTGCCCGTTTTTGCTGTTCTTTGCGGGCTTTTTTCTGTGAAGCATTTTTTTCAAACCCAAAGTATCGCTGTTGTCCAGTATCTCGATCTGACATGGCATTATTAAAATCGTCATTATCCTGTTTTTGACGATTTTCAATCGCTTGCTTGCCAGAATCTCTAGAATTATCGTCTTGCCCCATTACACACCTTCTTTCCGCACTTAATTATAACGGGGCAATGGTTAAAATAAGGTTAGTGATGGTGAGATATAGCAAGCGATACCGGAAATACTGAGCTAAATCTCATTAAAGGAAACACATCCAAGGATACTCCTTGGTCGGGATTAAGCGGCGAAACGATTATTTTGTAATCCAAAACAGCAGCTTGGCACAAGCCAGCCTTCGGCACATTTTTTTAATGATTTTCGGGGTATTCGCTGCTGCGCTTAATAAAAAACGCTGGCAGCATTAACCCCTTTCACTTTTATCCCTTCATAATACCCCTCTGTCTGCAAGACTAACGCTCCCCTCGACTGAAACCACAATATGGTCAAGAACACGAATATCAAACATACGAAGCGCCCTTTTTAGCTCATTTGTCATGTCAATATCTGCATCGCTTGGCTCACAAACACCAGAAGGATGATTATGGGTAAATATAATTGCGGCACAATTAATGCCTAAAGCCTCTTTAACGACTTCTCGTGTATGAACGCTGCAACTGGCTATTGTTCCTCTGAATAATTCTCTAAATTCAATCAAACGATGTTTATTATCCAAAAACAACGCGCCAAAAACCTCATGTTCTTTTGTCGCTAATTTAAGGCGGCAATAATCCCTTACAGCTTGCGAGGATGTCATAAAAATTTGTTCACAGCGCAATTGTTCGCCTAATATTTTCAGGGCTTCTTCAATAATGTTTTGCGCAGAATTCAGGGCAAGATAATCTGATTGTATAGTATCCATTGTTTCATCCTTCCTAATGGTTCCAAAAAACATGGACTTGTTGATAACCCTGTTCAATCGTGAAAATGTCGCCGCTCATTTCCATTTCACGCCCCATTTTTTCATAGTCAATATAGAATTCTAAATGTTTTGGAATGTCGCTTGTTTGCTCGGTTAGCTCTTGGGCGTAATCGGCAAGGGATTTATATTCACCTTGATAATGCTCTTCCATAGACTTTTCAGCGTCCTCAAAATCATCACCAAAATTCTCAAGCACCGCTGCGCCTAGTTTGCCATGCTCTTCAATAAACAAAGCTTTTTCATGTACGGATTCTAGGCTTTCATATTCAGAAATATGCAACCCTTCAAATCCTTCAAAATCATGTATTGCGACCTCTTCAGAATTCGGAACGGGTGAGCATTTTAAAAGTCTATCAATCTGCTCTTGGTACTCGTCAAGGTCTGCGGTGGCATCCACCCAAACACCATGTAATATTCCGGCGTTATACGCGGCTAAATCTGCAATATAAACTCTAATTTCTTCACTCATTTTCTTAATCCTTTCATTCGCTACTGAGGTTCTTAACGAGGTTTTTGCCTCGCATATGAACCTCTGGCGACTAGGCCGACTAGCGGAGGTGAAAAAATCCAGAAAAATTGCGGAGGGTCTGCGTAGTGGAAACCGTCATTATTCTTGATTTTGATCGAACAAGACCGATCCCTTTTTTTCTTGAGACACAGACAAGTCCTGAGCATATTTTCTGCTCAGGCATTAACAATGTTTTTGAATTTTCGGGGCGTTGCGGGGTGCCCCCGTAGAAGGGGATGCTGGAAAACGCGGCTTTTTGTGTTTGGAACAAGGGGAAGGCCTTCCCCTCAATAACCAGAAGTTAAGTTTTATTCTTAGTTATTTAATCTTATTCTATATGTCATTTTTCAATAAAAGAGAAGACCGCCGCACCTATTTTAGACAATAATAAACGACAACCTGATTGCTTGTATTTATCAAAGATTCTTACTAAATGTTGAACGCACCAATAGCAACGCAATAAGCGATATTTCGTTAGACACAATAGGCGAATAGTGATACAACTCAATAAGCGAGTTATAGTACAACACGAAAAGCGAGTAATGCAACAATGGCAACACCATCGGAAAAACTAGCAGATTCCCTTGAGGTTCTTCACAAGCTGCAAGAAAATGGCAGTATTGCCATTCGATCTGGTGATTTGAGCAGAACACACCGGGAGAGGTTATGCCAAAATAGATTCTTACAAGAAGTCATTAAAGGTTGGTATATCCCCGCTCGACCTGATGAAGCAGCCGGAGAAAGCACAGCGTGGTATGCCTCATTCTGGCAGTTTTGCGCCGCATATCTCACACATATTAAGGGGCAAGACTGGTGTTTATCACCAGAGCAATCATTGTCCCTGCACGCTGAGAATTGGACAGTACCAAGACAGCTTTTAATACGAGCATTGAAAGCCCGTAATAATATTACAAACCTCCCTCATGGCACCTCCCTGCTTGATATACGTACATCAATGCCAGCAGATAAAGACATCGTAGAAAAAGAGGGTTTACGTGTCTTTACTCTCCCTGCCGCTTTAATTGCCTGTACATCAGGTGCTTTTAAACAAAACCCAACCGATCTACGTTCCGCACTTTCTATCGTGCGTGATGCATCCGAAATACTGGAAAAACTTTTAGAGGGCGGACATAGCACTATTGCAGGCCGTTTAGCTGGAGCATTTCGTAATATTGGCCGAGAACGAATAGCGGATGATATTGTTAATACGATGCGTGCTGCCGGATATATAGTTCGTGAAAATGACCCTTTCGAGATAAAAATACCAACAGTGTTATCCACGCGTGAGCAATCTCCCTACGCCAATCGTATTCGCTTAATGTGGCAAGATATGCGCGGCCAAATTATTGAAAATTTCCCAAAATCTTCCGGCTTGCCAAAAGATATTGATGCATATCTCAAAAATGTCGAAGATATTTTTGTCACGGATGCTTATCATTCCTTATCCATTGAAGGCTACCGTGTAAATGCAGATTTAATTGAGAAAGTACGAAGCGGTGGTTGGAACCCAGAGAGTAATGATGATGATAGTAAAGACCGCGATGCGTTAGCTGCATTTGGATATTGGCAAGCCTATCAATCCGTACTGAAAGGGATTAATCGGGTTTTACAGGGTGATAATTCTGGTCAGGTTGCCGATGATGAGCACCGCGAATGGTATCAAAGACTGTTCTCTCCTAGTGTAACGGCAGGTATTTTGCGTCCCAGCGATCTTGCTGGTTACCGCAACGGCTCAATTTATATTCGCCGATCGATGCATGTGCCACCAAGTTGTGAGGCCGTCCGTGATGCGATGCCAGTCTTGTTTGATTTACTGCGGGAAGAACAAGAAGCATCCGTTCGCATTGTGCTTGGGCATTTCATATTTGTATATATTCACCCTTATATGGATGGCAATGGCCGTATGGGACGATTTTTAATGAATGTAATGTTAGCAAGTGGTGGTTATCCGTGGACTGTTGTCCCCCTGGATAAACGAAATACCTATATGTCCGCATTGGAAGAGGCCAGTGTAAATCAAAATATCGCACCCTTTACTGATTTTCTAGCTGGACTTGTTGAATCTGCTTTAAAGGGCAAGGCCATTCCTGAACTTTCGTCTTCAAAATAAGCCTCAGGCATTAATTTATACTTGTGTGTCATCGAGACTCTTTAACATCCGTTGTTTAAAGGACTCAACGTCAAAATCTTGTGCTACGCCGCTTTCAAGCCCCTTGGTAATGGCCTCTTGCATGGCCTGTATTTTTTGATGGCGAGCCTGATCTTTGCGAATAAGGTCACGAATAGAAACATTCATAGTCGTCATGATACTCACCTTTCAGCTATCTACTCCACCTAATATCGCATTAATTGTCAATATTTATCAATACTTGAAAAAACATTCACCAAACACATTTATTCTGAAGCATTTTTTAACGCTAAAGATGTTTGCGTAACTGATTTCACCATTTGTTTTTAAGCACACTCCTGTCGAGCGCCTTTTCGGGGTCTGGGCAGGAAAAGCCTTCGACACTCGGAGCTTAAAAGCAAATGGAGTAAGACAATGAAACTTACCATACACTTTGAACTGGCCTATAAAAGCACTTTTGAACTCAAAGGGTTATACCGCATGTTATTTAATAAACTCACAGGTAATAATTTAACCCTGCAAGAAAAACAGCCGATACTTGCCGCACTAAGCAAAGTCAAAATGGCCTTAGAAATGCACTACTACCTGTAGGTAATTCATCACATAAGCGGCATGATGGCCGCTTGTGTGATGAATAGCTACCTTGGGTTCATATAGCCATTAGTTACTTAAAAGCATTTTTGTTAGGTACATTTCATGGAGTTACCAGTAAATACTTGCAAGAATACTTAAATGAGTTCTATTACCACTTTAATCGTCGGTTTGTGGAAAAGCAGATATCTAATAGGTTGTTAAATCTAGCAATAATCCATGCTCCAATTAAATCAACCTGAAAATAATGCAGAAGCATGTTTCATTATACAATCAAATTTACTTAATGGTAACTCAAGATAACTAATATGTAACTTTAAATTCCTACAATTAAACCACTAAATTATTTTAGCTCCATCAGTGAAAGGCAAACAGTATGATTATAATTCATTGAAATATAATAATTAAATCATATACACTAGTTATTTTTCAATATTTGGTATAATAGTTGCTTATTATGCATTAATCTTAAATTTAATATATAAAGGTAATTTGAAAAGCATGTCAGCAGAATTTGAAATGCCCGCCCTTGTTGGTAATGATAAGTTAGTAGCAACTATCAACAATGGAACTTTAAGATACCTAAATCTAGATAACGCAGCGACGACACCCGCTTTCAAAGAGGTGGCGCACAAAATTAATCGGTATCTAGAAGATTATGGTAGTGTACACAGAGGTAGTGGTTTCAAGTCTCAAATATCCACGGCAGTCTTTGAAGAAGCTATACCGATTATTATGGATTATCTCGGTGTTTCACTCGATTCATACGCGTTAATTATAACAGCCAATACAACCTCGGCTATAAATAAGCTTACACGCATACTCAGATTTTCAGAGCAGGACACAATATTCCTATCTGAATTTGAGCATAGCGCAAATGATCTCCCTTGGCGAAAAGAAGCACAAATTGTGCGTATTCCCTCTGATGATATGGGGCAATTTGACATGGAAACTTTTGAGGAGGCTCTCAAAAAAAGTGATTCTAGAGGAAAAAAATTTGTTACTGTAACAGCTGCATCTAGTATCACCGGAGCGATTACCCCTATTCATGAAATTGCAAAAATAGCACACAAGCATGGTGCCTATATCATGGTTGATGCTGCGCAGTTAGTGGCACACAGAGAAATCAAATTGCAGGGCAATAGAGAGGGCGAAGAAATTGATTTTATTTCATTCTCAGGCCACAAAATGTATGCACCTTACGGTGGAGGCGTACTTATAGGTCGTAGGGAATTACTTGAAAAATTGTCTCCTGAAGATATTGGGGGTGGCAATGTTGACTTTGTTACAAACGATTCATACGATCTATCACTAGATTTTTTTAAAAGAATGACTGCTGGTACACCTAATGTTTTTGGTCTGATTTCAATAGCCGTGGCTTGTATGATTATTCGAAACAAAATTGGTTTTGAGGCGATATATGATCATGAACAAGCCATTCTCAGTCAAGCAAAATTAAAATTTTCATTGTTAGAGTCTGTACAAACGTATTGTGATTTGAATTATGATGCAAAAAGGAAATGCTCAATTATTACTTTTAATATCGATGGCATTAACTCGAACTTAGTCGCTGCTCGTCTTGGACATGAGTTTGGAATTGGTGTCAGGCAAGGCGCTATCTGTCAATTTTCTTATGTTGCAAATCTTTTAGGGCTAGATTCAGATAGTGTACAAAAAGCTAGGAAAAACACTCTCTCTGGTCAAAAGCACCTCATGTATGGGATAGTCCGGGCAAGTTTTGGTATCGGCAACAAACCGCAGGATGTAGATCGTTTGTTTAATGCACTCTCAGAAATTGCGACTAGTCCTATGCAAACTAAAAGATATTACATTAATGATAATGGTGAATTTTGGCCACATGGTAAACCTGCGATTGATGCATCAACTTTCTATAACTGTTAAAAGGATAAATTATAATGAGAACACTTCCTATTTTGTTCAAAAAAATTCTATTAATACTAACTGTGACAATGATTGTTTCCAGCTGTGGGCAGGAAACTACTAAGAATATTATAGAACCTAAGGAATTGAGCATTCTTGAAAAAGTACAAAGTACCGGAGTATTGCGTGTAGGATATTTCTTATTTGAGCCTACTGTTATGCTTGATAGCAGAACAAGCAAACCTTACGGTCTTTTTGTTGACATGATTGAACAAGTCGCTAAGGATTTGAGATGGAAAGTAGAATACAAACAAGTCGATCTGAAAAATTTTGCTGCCGCCTTGCAAACAGGTGATTTTGATCTCTCAATTGGTGCTACTTTTTCATCTCCTAATCGGGCTTCTGGAGTGGCTTTTACTCGACCTGTTTTTTATCTTGGGTATACAGGCGTAACAACTCCAGATAGGGCAGCTCAGTTCAAGACATGGGTAGATATCAATCAGAAAGGTGTACGTGTTGCAGTAAAACAGGGCTCAGCTATTGGAGATTTCGTGAGAAGAAATTTCCAAGATGCAACTGTAATTGCACTCGAAGAACCAGGATTGAGTGCACCTCTTGCTGCGGTTCCAGGACAAGCAGATGTGGGATTGATGAATCAAATTACAGTATATTCTTACATGCGAGACAACCCTAAAGCGAATTTGGTGGAAGTTCTTAGTGATGATCCAAAGGAATTTACAGGTATTAGTTGGGCTGTTCGTCAAGGAGACCCTGTATGGCTTGGATTTATTAACACAACAATAAAGCATTTCGAAGACACTGGTAAAATGGCCGAATGGGAGAAAAAATACAAAATTCCTTATCTTTACCATGAGAAACGTAAATTTTACTTTGATTCAGGGAACGAGCAAGGGACAATCACGAAATAACTCTCAAATTTTAGTATTTTTGAATCAATGACAATGTTGGAATATTAGTTAATTTTGTAAAAATTTTGATATGCTTTACTTATTTTGTATGAATAAATATATTTAATACACTTTTTAAAAGCTAAAAAATGAGGTGTCTTTTGGACTATAATATTGCGTTGAGATACCTTCCAGATATGCTTGGTGGATTATGGCAAACTATAATCTTATCTATTGAAATTATAATTGTTGGTACAATAATGGGTATCATCTTTATTCCTTTGCGAATATCAACAAACCCCTTTATTAAATGGGGAACGTGGATTGTCATTAATCCTTTCCGTATTCTTCCTGTACTTGTTCTTCTTGTGTGGGGGTTTTATTCGCTCCCAATTGGATTGGGGATCAGACTTTCACCATGGTGGATAGCTGTAGCATGTTTAGGATTGAATATGGGAGCATTTTGTGTGGAAATTTTTCGTAAGGCTGTTGAGGAGGTTTCTGCAGAACATGTAGAAGCTGTGCAGTTGTTAGGTTTTTCTCGATACGCTGTATGGAGCAAAGTAATTTTGCCGCTGGCGTTTCAAAACTCCAGCATTCCTTATTTGAACCAGATTCTTCAAACTGTGAAGCTTACTGTTTTAGCAGCAATTATATCTGTTCCAGAAATTTACCACACTACAGCAAATCTTATTCAACAGACCAATAAGCCTCTTGAAATGTACTCAATGCTTGCTTTGGTTCTGTTTGTGCCATTATTATTAATTACGTTGGCCGTAGAATATATGGAGCGAAAAATTGAAAGAAACGGAAGTGTAAAACGTTGGTCTTGGTTATAGAATAGCCGATTTGTCTCTAATTAATTTATTTCGACAATAATTTACAAGGAATTATCTTCAATGAACTACATAACAATATATGTGAGTATTAACTAGTATGGGAATATCAGAGGAACCATTATTCAATACTGTGTCGTCGTCTCCCTCTGTATTCATGCAGAAAATAAAATTAAGTTATGACCATGTTAATGCAAACGCATTCTCATTACATATTAACGAATTGCAAATTGAAGGCAGTATGATTCATTGCATATATGGAACTAATGGCTGCGGCAAAACTTCTTTACTTAAGGCTCTATCGGGCGTTATTTCTATAAATAGCGGTAGTATGGAATGGATTAATATAAACAAACCTAAACCTGGAATTGATTTTGTATTTGTTACTCAGGCAGGACCATTGCCGCATTGGAATGTATGGAAAAATATTGTTCAACCTCAAATCGAACAAGGGATTGATAAAGGAACGGCTGAAAAGAAAGCTATATCAGTAATTAATTTGCTCGGATTAAATGGATTGGAGCAACGTTATGCCTACCAACTTTCCACCGGGCAGAAGCAGCGCACAGTTCTCGCCCGGGCATTGGCACTTTCACCAAAAATTTTACTCTTGGATGAAATTATGAGCGGGCAGAGTGAGTTTTGGGCTAAACGAATTGCTGTATTTTTACGCTCATTCTCTAAAATGGGGGGGATGATTATTATGGTAAGCCATGACCCTGAGTGGGTTATGGTGAACGCAGACCGTGTTACCCATTTAGTTTCAAACCAAGATGACGCGGTTTCTTCGACAGAATTTTTCTGTGGTTTTAATGGCAGTGGCAAAGAATGGTCGGCATTTCGTGAGCAACGCCTTCTAATGAATGCGGGGGAATAGGAGTGAATACACTCGGTATTGAAGATTTCTTTTATGTATCGGATAGAAGCTATGATTTTCTTGCCGAAAAATCTCTACCATCATATCATGAAGCGCATCGTGTACTTGTTGCTGCAATGTGTCAGAATAGTAGTTCGGAATTTAAAGTAATTGATCTGGGTGTTGGTTCAGGTGTTACATCCGCATACATTCTTAAAAACTACTCCAAAGCCAAAATTGTTGGCGTAGATTTATTCGATGAGATGCTCAGTGATGCTCGTGAACGGTTAGCATTATTTGGAGAACGGATCAAACTTGTTCAATCAGATAATACAGGATATTTAAAAAAGTTACAGAGTAAAGTACATACGGTTGTAAGTGCTTTTTGTATTCATCATCTTGATGAAGAGGAAAAAAAAGAGATATTCCAGATTATTTACAATACTTTAATGCCTGGTGGGAGATTTCTTATGCTTGATCTTACGACCTTTGATGATCCTTGTATGATGAAGTTGGCCAGAAACGCAACTATTAAACATATGAAAGCAAATGTAAAAGACGAAGAATATCGGAAAAATTGGATTCACCACTGGAGTGAGATCAATATTCCACACCCAGCCGATAAGATGGCAATGTGGATGCGAGATGTTGGATTCTCAAATGTTGAGATTATATTTAGAAACATGGAGGTGGCGTTAGTTGGAGGAACGAAGCAATGAGTGCATTTTATAAACCAGGAAGCCCTATTCCATATGCTGCTGTTGGAACCAGTGTAGATGAAGCATTTCCAAATATGCAGGGAGCTATTATTGAATTCAAGTGCCCTGGATTTTGCAGGGATTGTTCTATATCAGAGTTAAATGATAGGTTAAATGATGGGTCAATAGATGAAAAACAGGAGTTTGATAAATCCCTTTGGCATATATTTGATTCCTTATTCTGTGGTGCTAAAGGTTTTCTTGAGTGGGGGTCTGTTGGAGTACTCACCTATGAGAAGGAAAGAAGAAACTATGAGTATTCATGGCGAACTGTAAATATAAAGTTGAAGGATGAACAACAAACAAATTTGTATGAATTTTTTAAAGATTTATCTAAGACTTCAGAAGTTAGCAAATATTTTTTATTAGGAAAGAAAGCTGAACGACTTTTCAAAGAAAGATTTAGTTTTTCGGCTGAAAACGCAGCTAAACTAGAATGTCTAGCAATTGTTCCTAATGATATTGAAATTAATGAAAAATGGATATCATATAAAACATGGAGTAATGCGTATAAGGAACCATTTATAGAACTTGATAATTATGAGTTAGAGGCATGGCAACTGTATCTTGATACAGTTGGTAATAAAATGGGGGCTAGTAATCATGCTCTTTTTTTTATTCCGGCAGTTTGCGTAGGACTAGACTTACATCGGTCAACTGATGAACATAACTTTTCTGTTTTGTTGGCAGGAGGACTAGTTTGGTGTGTACACAAAGATAGTGTCCTTGAAACGATAAATGAAATATCAAATGCTCAATTATATTTACGTTGGTGTTTAGGAGAGGTTCTTAAAACCTGTAGCAACATGGGATTGCCATCATGTAAGTGGGTTCAATGGAAACAATCTATTGAAACTTGGCGCGATTCAGGAAAGGCTTTTCAAAGCGAACAGTCCAATCCCCCTCATAATTTTCCAGTTAATGATAATGACAGAGCAAGTGTTATAAAGATAATAACTAAGAAGTGTGGCATCCATGACACATATCTAAAAAACAAGAATAATGGATATTTTTTTCATGGCTGCAAAGGCATTGTTTTGAATGGTGGTTACAACACAAACTTAGGAACTCTTATACTAATATTAAATTCTCTTATGACGAAAATTCGTGATGATCATAATGAAAACTCTCAGTTACAGATAATTGAAATTGAAGATGATTTTTGGAAAACAGATTTTGATCTCAATAATTTCATGTCTAATAGTGATAATAAAAAGATTCAGAAAACCGATTTTTTATTTTTTTTATTTCAATTTTTGGGTATGCTGCCAAGGGGCAAACAAAAATGGGTTGTGTCCTGTAATAATAAATCGAATGTGAAATTTACTTGCAAAGGAAGTCGTAAAAAAAGTCCTAGAAGGCTTGATTTTAATAAATTAAGAGACTCAAATCATAGGAGGGATGTTACAATTTTATGGCGTAAATTTGAAAAATATGCGAATGTTTTATATGAAAAACCGAATCATTCAGACAATAAGAATTCCAATGTTTATGCTTATGATAACTGTTTAGAGTTTTTATGGAAGGAAAAAAAAAGCAAGCCTAGTCGTTATTGAACCAATAAGATAGCACCAACTGATGTTCAATAAGAATGTGCGGGTGGAGATATATGAACTATATTTTAATATCAGAAAAGACTAAAAAATTTAAAGATACCAATAGATTCGATGCTTTAAAAAAGGCAAGAAATTTTTTATACCCAGAGAAAGGTAATTGCGAAATACTTTACCCAGTATTACCAGAAAAACTCATGGATGAATACAGAGAAGTAGGAGTGGATAATAATAATAAGGTATATATTTTTGCACATAAATCGGATTTTGAACCAATAAATGACAAAAGCGTTGATATAAAAACGCCATTACTGCTTGAAATAAAAGCAAAGAAAAACATAAAGATTGTTTTCTTTAGCGGTGCTACTAATGGCGCTACCATCGACTTGGGAACAAATTGTTCACGAGTGTTCGCTATAAATTGCGGAATTCAAAACCCAATTTTTGATACTAAAGAAGAATGGGTGAATATCCTTCAGTTTTTAGACAATGAAAGTGAACGCCCTACTGTAATTGCTAGGGAGCCAATTCCAGCACACTATGCTGCAGCATTAATTCTTTTACGGGGATATGAGTTAATTTCCAAAAAGGAATATTGTAAAGATCAGCAAATTGGCGCGATAGTAGCACAAACGCAAAGGGATTGGTCGAATGCAACAGAGAAACAAAAAGAAAAATATTGGGCTCCAATAGCTGAAAACAAGGCGTTATTAACAGAATTTTGTAGCCTACAGAAAGTTATTGACGGTAACGTTAGTGATCAAGATATTACTTGTGCGCTCGAAGAAATTAATAAGCAGATGGAACGACAATGATTAGTTCTTGGCTTCACCAACGAGCAAATTTGAATCATAGATGGTTACAGAATGAATACAGCATCTTCCTCTATCGTTTGGCATCTGGAGGAGTATTGACCAAAGAATGGGCGAACAGACTTAATGAGTGGAAAAATAGGCACGATGAGTTAGTATTTTTTGTGGAAAACTCAGAATTAGCCCTTAGTCCAAAACAATTACTGAATGTATACCCCTTATCCGAGTTACATGAGCAGCATCGAGAATGGCTTGAACCATTGATCCATGAGTATTATTGCTCCAGATCCGGTATTCGCAACAAAATAAAGCAACTGAAGGAAAAAATAAGTGAAGTGGATCGTATTTTGATAACCTTCCAAGTTGGAATATCACAACCAGAGGCTGGTAAAGAGATGTATCAATTATGTCTTAAATTGAGTGAAATGATTTCAGTGTTGCCAAAAGAGATTCAGATTTGATGAGTATTCCAAAAATACTCGTAATCGATGATCAATTTGGTCATAATATCAAGTCTCGCCGCGATTTATGCGCAATGTACGGCATTCTTGATATTACAGGAGACGATTCACTACCAGAAGACGTAAATAAACCTTTAGCCAAGGCCTGTTTTTGTTCTGGACAGATAACTTCTGATAGTACAGTAATTAATGATGTAGAGTTTACTATACGCGCAGTTCAACAGGGATGGCCTATGGATGATGGTAGTCGTTGGGCATTAATTTTGTTAGATCTATGCTTTGTTTCTGGCACATTGGAAGGGAATGGTTGGGCGACTGGTCAAGTGGGCGATGAAGTATTTGGCTTAGAGATTCTAAGTAGACTAAAATTAATATTTCCAGAACTTCCGGTTGTGATCCTGTCTAGCCGTGAGCGTGAAGAAGTGATTGAGGACTGTCGTAAATCAGGAGCCGTTGACTTTATTCAGCGTCTCAGTGTGTTAGGCGGCCCAAGCCCGAGAGAAATATTATCCAAAAAAATTCGTGAATACGGTCTTCTGGAAGACAAAAATGAAGTGGTTGTCGGACGCTCAATCTCTTTGTTAAAGGTGCTGGCAGAAGCTCGACGGGCAGCGACCGGTGGTGGAAATATTCTCATACTAGGGGAAAGTGGTACAGGAAAGGAATTATTGGCACGTTATATTCACCAACAATCCCCAAAAGCAGCTGGATCATATAAAGTGTTTCATGCATTTGGCACAGCTGAGAATTTGCAAGAAGATTTATTGTTTGGACATATTAAAGGTGCTTTCACTGGTGCAACGAAAGAACGCAGTGGCCTGTTTGAACAAGCTAGTGGCGGAACATTATTCATTGATGAGATTGGAGATATTTCTGAGACTTTACAGAATAAACTGTTGCGTCCAATTGAAATGCGACAAGTATCACGGCAAGGGTCTAGCCAAGAAATTAGCCTAAGCATGCAACTTGTATTGGCAACGAACAAAGCATTGGATGATTATTCTACTACTGGTCGCTTCAAATTTGATCTCCTTAACCGTATTCGAGCGTATACTATTAAGATTCCTCCCCTTCGTGAGCGCAAAGACGATATACCAATTTTGGTTGATCATTTGCTCGAAAAATTGTGTAAGGATTACAATTCACGTTGGCCTCGTACAGTTCATTTTGAAGCTATGGAAAAACTGAAATCTAAAACGTGGGAAGAAGGTAATGTACGCGAGTTACGAAATGTCTTGGAGCGAGTGGTCAAGGATAATAAGGATTCCGAAATTGTTGTAGCTAGAGATATTCGTTTCGACAACGAGGCAAGAACACCATCATCTCTTCAAGCAAAATCTGTTGTATCTTTTAGCATAGATAATGGACAGCCGTCGCCTAATTTGGGTTGGCTCAATGGAATTCATGAAATGTCAATTGAGGAGGATTATGCATTTCTCCACGGGACTTGGCAGCCATTGCAGAGGGAAATAGCATTACTTTTAGCACGATATTTGGCTGCAAGCATAAAAACGACCCGTATAAAACGAGCTGATGGTCCACCAGAAGGCGAAATTAATCTAACTGGGGCGGTAAGTTGTCTATTTGGACACCAGTTATCTACTGTAAAAGCAGCAGACTTTGTAAAGCGAATATTACAATTTGGTGAAAATGCAGGCGAAGAAATAATTAAAGAGAATCCTGTATTGAGTACAGCCTTAGAGCAGGCACTTCGATTTCGTCCAAAAAAATCAGCAAAAAACAGTAGAAAATCCTCGAGAAACCTATGACTACTCCGTTTGGGCGTCCCTTGTTAATGGTGGCCACAACACAAACATTGATTGCGAAAGCGTTGTCACAATTTGCACGGCTTTTTCTCAATGAGCACCTTATACATTTCTTTCCAAATGAAAATTCTACCCCGTTGTTATGTATAGAGGATCTCCATACACGACTTGATTCACTTGAGCGACATACGCTGTTTGAGACTGTATGTGTGGTAGATATTACAAGAGATATCCCCAACTGGGATATCAGGCAATCAGATACTGGAGTTCGCACCTCGGAGCTGATACTTCGCTATCCCAGTGTATATTGGATTTTTCTTGTGGAGAAAAAGCATTCTGCGCTAAATATGAATAGGGCGATACAGGAACTTCATTTTGTGGAGCTTTCGAATATGTTCCATCTTATTACGCTTCTAAAAAGGCATGCCAATGGGTTTCGAGCCTGGTTCGATCCAACAGGATTAAGGAGAACCGTTCGCGGTGAAGGACAAGATTTTCAGTATGGGGTTGCTATTGATGATGAGGTTGATTTTTCTGTTCTGAATGGATACATGCTCTACAAAAATAATTTTTCCACCTATGTTGTTAGCACATATTCGGAAATGGAAAAAGTACTTAACCTTGAGAGCGAAAATAGAGGCGGTGATCTTTCGATAGTTATGGAAGATATTGAGCTAAATTTTAGCGATCATAACGAAAATGATAAATCAATACTTTTAACCAGCATGACAAATGAAAAAACGAGAGATTTATCCATTTTTCTAGAAAACCGAAAACAAAAATTCAATTCTCTGAAAGATGCTCGTCGAATATTTGTATCCTCAGCATCTGAAACTCGCCCAATGAAATCACCTGGAGAATTTGTAACAAAGCCTTATGGTGGAATGTATACAAAAGAATTAAATTTATTAAGGGAGCCACATGATAACAGGGTTGATAAAAAAAGTTGTACAAAAACTATAGAAAACGGGCATAGTGTTGGTGATTCTCGTGCTCAACAGGTTGCAGCGGGAATATTAGAAATAGCAAAACAAGCAACAAGCAACGTCTGTACTACAGAAACTGCCATTCATGTTGCTCTAATGGCCTTGGATGCTCGTAGATTACTGGCTGGAGAGAGCCTTTCTCTATCTCTTGAAGCTCTGGCGTTACAACATAAGATGGAAGTAACTGCTGAATGTGCCTTTATCGGCACTGCGAGTAAATTGGCTGTCAAAGACCGCATTAGTTCTTTAAATGAAGACATTAAGAAAATAACTCGAAAAAATAAAAACCATTCTTACCAAACCAACAATGCTTTAGTTGAAATTGTTGGTAATATAAGGCAGATCTACAAACAGTATGATCATTTTTTTGAAGAAGAAGAATCTATAATTAAGCTTAGAACCTATGAATGGCATCTGAAATATTGGTCAAATCAACCGAAATCTAATGCTCGTAGATTTATATCGAATGTTTTTTTTATACTTAAACTTATCATCGCAGGGTTGCCAGAATTCTATTTTAATTATGTTATAAGTAGGTTGTGGAAAATGGGACTATGTATATCCATCTGGATTCTTATTTTTGCAGTCGTATACTCACTATTATTTCCAATTGATGTAATCAGAACAGCGGATTATTGCGAAATAGGGTTTCATGAATGGCTTATTCATTCAACAGTCAATTTTCTGGCTCCAGGAACTGGAATCGGGGTATTAGCAGACATAAAAGCTCAAAGTTTTCTTGCAAATTGCGAAACATTAACCACTTTAAATATTATTGAATTTCGTAGGTATTGGTACATATCGCTCACAGAAATGTTGTTTGGATTTGTTCATATAGGTATATTTATTTCTTATCTTTTTCAGAAGATTTCGAGAAGATGAACTAAGGGACAGTATTTATCAATTAATAGATAAGCCTGAAAGAAGATAGTGCCAGCTAAGAGTCAATGGCCAACAAAATTGATCCAGTATCGGACATTAATTTTGATCCACCCACTATTGCATATTCTGGTGAAACTGAGAATAGAAAATACATGAGGGAGTGCTTGGTGTGCAAAAGCTTATAACACATTAGAGCTTTCCTAAGAAAACACTGCATCCAAGGCCGCTGTCTTGGTCGTCTTCCATTGGCGAAAGCAATGAGCGTGGTTAGGCGGCGCAACGCTTATTGTGCTTCATCGGCAAGACGATGGCGGCATCCAATCGGCGAACGGTTGGTCAATGGGGATTGGGGAGAGCTGAAATCTCACCTCATCATGGGATTTTTAAGGGGCGATGATGCGCCCTTTAAATGCTGATAAAACGGGCAAACGTTTATGATGTAGTACAAGCTCGATGCTTTGTACTACATCACTATTTCGTTAATGAACTTGTAGAGTGAATTTAGGAAAAGCCAATGGGATGCAACGGGAAAGCGCAGCGTTTCCCTTGCCAAGATAGCCCCGATGGACGAAAAAACTTGTTTTGTAGTACAGAGGGGACATCTTGCGGTAGGCGTAGCTGACGGTATTCAACCACAGGCGGAACATCTTTGCCGTCATTGTTAACGCATTTTATTAATACTCCACCGGATCAGATCGAACCATAGATGCTTTTCTTATTAAGCTTAAATGACGGGTAATACAAAATTTTAAGTTTACTTTATTGTGAATAGGTAAAAACAAGTCCTGCCCGTTATTGAAAAATTACTACGCGTGATGATGTACAAGAATTCAATTAAAGCCGTTTCAATGACAGAGCAAGAGATTGTCGACAAGGCATAAGAGCTTTTAGAAACCCGTTTATGCCATGCTTACCCATTGATTATCATCCTAGGTAGTGGGTGGATTTTGAGATAAAGTACAAATTACCATCGAACAAACCAGAAAATACGCTTAACCTTATCGAATAGCCTAATTTTAAATTGTAAATGTTTAGAGGAATTGATATTATTTATCGGATAAGATGTGCTAGGAAGTGCCCTATAAGTTGAGATTGGAAAATTTTTTCATCTTAAAGAAAATAGGGAGAGTTTATGTTCGCTACTCGTATTTAATATTGCCTATGATGTACGCAGTTTGTTTTTGATGGCATAAATAATGGAGTATTAATTGCAGTAATTTTAAATCGAAATTTAAATTGTGAAAGGAGATAAATATGGGTGACAATGCTCCCAAAGATCGAAAAGGTAATTCCAAGCAACGATGCCTACGCTGTAATGGCAGTAAGACCGAAACAGAAACATATCAAGAGCCTATGGGTGGTGCTTCAAGAGAAATGATCACTAAACAACGACAAATTACCTGCCAGGTTTGTCATGGCGAGGGGTACTTTTAAGTTCAAAGATAGATTTGTCAAGCTGAGATGCTACTCTGCACTTTAAACGTAAATTGTGCGTGGCCTGAAAAATTTCTCTTAATCCAAACGGTAGTGCCTCATAACCACCTTTTGAAAAAAGGTAAATATCGCGTGAAGAATACCCGAGATATTCGCCGTAATCTTTTGCAATAGGTATAAGAGGCAGTCTATTTTCTTCATCGGCAATCATTTGTTCTGCTAGGAGGTGCATATCGTCCTCGTTGCCTATTTGACAATAGAAATTCCAAATTTTCTTAGTACCATTATTTTGAGAAGTCTGACGTTGATAGTGCGAGAGCTTACCTTTGATAACAGCATTTTGGCAACACTTAATATCTGCCCTGATTTTGTCCATAATAGGGCTGTTACCCTCAATTATCCCTTTTGCATATTTGACATCTGTAAACACTCCTATAGGTTTAGAGCCGTTCAAAAGTAAATCTACTTCATAATCATCATGTGGTCCAACTAATGGTAGTTTAGCAATGGATGAAAATAGAAAATGCAAAAACCTCATCAATAAACGTAACATCTTCAATATAAATAATGCAAACATTGATTATTTGTGTTTGTTTTCAAGTGTTTCCCATGTCTGGTATGGGCGATTTTTCAAAAATAATTACAAGCATTGCCTAATTATTGTTCGATGCGGTCATGGGTGGATATTTTTGGATTCTCTTCGTTCAGGACTAGTAAAAGCCTATCTTGGAAATGTTGATGCGGATGAACTTGCTGCAGTGTATGTAAAAATTGGATACAAGGTTGTTTATGGAAAGAGAGTTAATAAAACCACGAATGATTTAGGAAAATCACACACTTGTGTTGGTGTATGTAAAAGAATGATAAGACTGAGTGTTCCTCATGTAGTTACTCCATTTCAATTAAAAAAATATCTTATTAAATATAGCTATGGAGTATTTTATGAAAAAAGTTAAACTATTGTCCGTAGATCGCTATCTATTTCCGAATAGGTTGATAATTTGAGCACTTTTTTTGCGTGGAAAAGAGTTTTTGATTTGTGATAAGTAAACACCTGATATATCAGCAGCTCCTAGTGATGACTGCTCAGAAAATATGCTAGTTAAATCAACATTTAGCATTTCAGAAGACTTAAGATGTTGTTCTAACTCATCTGAACTTTTTAACAAAATCGAGGAAATGCTTTCGCATACTTTGATTATATTTTCATTCATATTGTGTAGTATGTTCGTCATTGGAGAATCTATATATTGCTCATGATTTAATGCCATAGTGAGGCGTGTGATAGGTGTAGGGTGTTCACCACGAAAGAGCATATTTCTGACCAAAGGATAAATGTCTAAATATTCCTTGACCCCACGACTTCCTAGGGAGTGAAACATAGTAAGATGCTCATGAATTTCCATTACGATAAAAACAGAAATAGCCCCCGCGAAAGTGCAAATGGTTCTTTGTTCATCCAAATTATTATCTGCGCAATACTTAGCCACACAATGCAACCCATGCGAATCAGCCTCCTCTTCAATTGGTTGGTACACGCAGAAATTTCTGTTTAGAGGCGATAAATCTTCGAACTTCAATAACTGTTTTTTAATATCACCATCAAGGAGATCAAAAAAATCATCAGCTCTTAAATTCAAGTCATCAATTTTTTTTATACTACAGTGATCATTATATGCATGAGAGAATTCATGCCCTAAAAGAAAAGTAAAAGCTCCTCTGCATGCATAAAATTGCCCCATCTTGGATGAATACGGAATATTGGAAGGATGCCCCTTAAACATAGATGCATCTTGCCAATTCGATGAATCACTTTTAATGTTTTTCTCAATATGCTTCTGTAGCATTGCAAAAAGGTACCATTTTTCACCTGCACTAGGTTCTGCAATATCTGGATTTGTAATAATCTTGTTATATGAAGATTTAAGAAATTGAGAGGACAGCAACAAACCGACTATTTCCATTAAATTCTCGCCCCCCTTAGGCGAACCAAACAGCTCTTGGTCACACAGAGGCAAAAGGTAACGGTAAATTTTTGGAATAATTGAAAGCAAACCTTCATTTAGAAAAACAATATCAGTACCTTCATTGTACTTTGCGCACACTCCATTCATATTCAAAAATGGAAGTGAAGTTAGTATGATGTTTTTCCGGTTACTTTTATTTCCTTCGGTAAAAACGTCATGACAGAGTGGTATTAAGTTTGTAAATCTTGCTAAAAAGTTTGGATTGTCATATTTAGTAACATTGCACGAATGAAGAAATTTGTAATAATCGAATGAGGTCTCGTAATGATACTCTGGAACTATCATATAATAGCCCTCTCTACCTATTTTCTCGTATTCTTTTTTTAATGCGGAAAGTTGTTGAGGATCAAAATTACCATTTATAGGAACGGATTTGTTATCATTTTTTGTTTTATATAAAAAGTCCTTCGGATTTCCTCCTAGGGCATTGATTGATTGATATTGCGAGTTTTCGATAAAGTCGTGTGTACTTGAGTCCACTTGAAAAAACATTTCTGCGCTACCAAGAGTTAAGGTAAGCATACTCTACACAACTATACTTCTCGTGGGAATTAATATGTATAAAATGACTAATTATCTATGTCGGCGTCGGCATGTTGGGATGCACATCGTGGAAACTTAGTCCTAAAGATTTTGCTTCCTGAGCCTCTTTTTTTATTAAAAAGGTTGTTACCCCATTATTATCAGCGACCATATGCGCATAAAAGGACGGCAGGTGTCCTTGACTGTCTAAGGTCAAATGTTTCAGATCTTTATTTTTTATCAGCTCATGCATGGCTGGTACTGCGTCATATTTAGCGGCAAAATGAAGCGCACTCATTTTGCTACCCTCTAACTGAAAATTAACGTCAGCCCCCTTGCTGATATATTCATCGAATAGCCAAAATTTTCCATCTCTTGCTGCATCGATAAAAGCTTTATTAATTTCATCCTGTGTCAATGCATCATCTTTCTCTTGAATAAGTCCCTTTTCCTTCAACTTTTTCTGATATTGCTGCCAAGGGTGTGTGGCAACTTTATCATTACTAAAAGTAGAAATATCAGGCTTTCGTTTCCCTAATATATTAACTACTTTATCGTATTTTTTACTTCTTTGTCCAGAAAGATTAGGATAACGTTTAAATATCAGTGACTTATACGGATTATTAACGTCTTCGTTTTCTTCTGAAAATGACAAAGAATTGGATACATTATCTATCCTAATGCTTGAAATGATATTGTTTTCACATTCAATATCTCTAAATATATATATTTTTGTATCGCAATTTTCTGTTTTGTCTATGACATCTCGAAGAAACCCAATCAGTGTTGTTGATTCAGGAAAAAAAGCCATTCCTGCAAGATTTTCCTTTTTTGTCTTTAATGTGGTCGAAGGTTTGAAGTAGATGGTCTTTTCTTCAATTCTATAAAAATTTTCTTGCGGCGAGGGAAAAGCCTTAATTGTCCTGTTGTATTTTTCCGCAATATTGTCTTGGTTTGACTCGTAATCTCCGGTCAAATCAGGAATATCATTTGACAATAGGTATTTTTGAGGTATGCAAAAAAACTTTAACATATTAGAAATAGCTAAATATGTAAGTTCGTCCTTTTCTATTTCAAAGTAGTTTTCTGGAAGAAACTTTTTGTTCTTAAGAAAGTCACGAAGAGCAACACGTTTCGGTGGCGAGGAGACACTTTTGACGTTTATGCCAGTTTTTTTGTTACGTACTCCATCAGCAAACCTTCTAAGATCCTGTTCTTGAATTGGCCAACCCACATCATTTTTTCTTCTTCTCTCTTCTTTTTCTGATAAGCGATAAACCATATCTAACTCAATTTCTTTGTCTTCATCATCAGGAAAATTGAAGTTATTTGTCTTAGAATAAATTATTTTTTCAGCAACTTCTAACCAATTCATGCCTTGAAAATCCCTGTATTCTTTCAAGGCCATTCTCAGGTAGCTGAGTTGTGTGCTAGAAAAATTCTCTTCGTTCATATATCTCTCTATGTTTAGTCCCTACAAATTAACAGGTAGTTCAAATGCAGATATGTTTGCAGGTAAATGACAACATCATGTTCATGTCGCCGTTACTAAAGTCCTACTTCTCAAATTCTTTAGTGCACCATATTTCTAGAGGCAATAAACCGTCTTGCATTCACATGTATTTTACCGATTTCTATATCTATATGCACCTCTAATTTTTAGAGGTGATGTTTTGGTGACGCTGAGGCGAAATTAGTTGGTGTAAATTGATTCCATACCGACCTGATGGCAGGTGGTACAGGCAATTGGCCATTGTCACCTTCAACAAAACGTACGAAAACAGCGCTGTTTTCACTTTAATGGTGAAAACAATGAACAAAATAAAGGTGTTACCAAATAAATATTTGAAAAACAAAAACAACTATAGTTATTTGCAAGCTGCGTTAACCCGTGTGAATAGCTCTAGTCGTGAACTACCGGATGTCATGACCATGGCGATGTTAAAGTTATGCGAAAAACAAAACATTACCGATTGTGTGCATATTCCGTACTGGCATCAAATCACGGATGAAGATTCACGCACACTTCGCAATATGTTGAAGATGAATGCGGCAGGAGATGCACCTAAAAGTCAGTGCCGTGACCATGATTTGCTGCAATATCTTTCGATGTGCTTGCAGTTTCTCGATGTTCAATATGAAGAGTACGTCAAAAAATGGTGTTTAAGGCAGGAGCAGTGTCTGGATGAAGAAAAGGATGACTTTTAAGTCATCCTCCTTCTCCCATAAAAGTGCTGAACTATTCAGCACTTTTATCCCCTGATTTTACAAAATCAAACCGACTTCCCCAGCGGGAATAACACGCTGTTTTACATTATAGGTTCCCGATGACATTAAATTGGCATAAACATTGGTTGCTCCCATCACCATGGCAGGGAGAAGCATCAAAACAATTAAAACCAACTGGATTTTATCTTTTAGTTCCCAACCTTTGAGAGGAATAGTCTGTTAGATCGCTTTCACTTAAAATCGGCACCTGAACGCGCCAAGTTTCCCAGAAGAGAGCGTCCCTTCACATACCATTAGCTTTTAACAAATTGATGGAGAGTGTGATGATTGCGCAAAAAATATTTCTTTATCCAGGCACAATAATTTATGAATTTTTATTGTCATTGTTTGGACTTTATAGTCTTGGTTACAGCATGGATTTATTTGGCTCTATTGCGATTGCGATTTTGTTCTGGGTGAAAATATTTAAAATAATCGCCGTTATTATTCGCCGCATCACCGGTTTTGAGGGGGTGCAATAATATGGCGGCTAATACGGATTTTTCAGACTTTAACGATGAGATTATTGAATTTACCCAAACTCAAATCCAAGCATTAGAGCCGCTAACACAAGAATTCATCAACTGGGTATCACAACTCGCCCCTGAGAATATCATCTTCCTTGTTGTGCATTATGGCTTGCCAACGGTTGCGGCACTTTTTTTAGGGCGCACGGTTGCCACAATAACGCTTCGAACATTCGGGCTTTCACATCCTAATCATTATCGGCTCTGGCCTCGGTTGCCTTGGCGAATAGTTTATAAAACTTGGTCGGTAATATCCCTGTGGGTTGAAAAAGTCTTCAGGTTTGGCAAACAGGCCACGGGCGGATTTGCGGGTGCTTTAACCACCTTAACGTTTATGTATAAACCCAGCACGATTTTTTTAGGACGAGCTTATGCGTGGGGGTTTGGATTGCTTCAACCGATTGGTGTGCCTGTTACTCGCCATATCTTCTGTTATGCCATGACAGGTGGCGGCAAAACAACATGGCTTATAACCATGCTGTCCCTTTGGCGCGGCAGTGCTTGGCTGATTGACCCAAAGAAACAAGTTACTAAAGCATTGAGGCGCAATGATAAACGTCAATGGGTGGTATTTTCCCCTTATGAGCCTGAGACCACCGATTTTTTTAATCCGTTTGACGATATTAAAGCCGCAATAATCCGCGAAGGACAGGGCGCAGATGTTAAATGGGCGGTGCGTGTCGCCCAAGCTTTGATTGTCACCCCCGCAGGTTCCAAACAGCCGTATTTTACCGATACCTCCCGAGCATTTGTGGTTGGGCTAATTTTACACATCCTGACATTCCATGAAGAACAAGATCATCATTTGGGTTACATGAGAGAGCTGATTGTTCATGGTTATAGAGTGGTTGATAATAATGGAAAACTAGATACTACGCCCGAAGAAAGCCGTGGACTGCTTTACAAACTGATGCGTGAAAATACTGCCTGTGGCGGGGCTATTTCTGGCGGTGTAGCGGTATTTGCCAGTGCAAGCGGCGAGACTTCCGGTAATTTATTATCCACGTTACAAGAGCAAACCAAATGGCTCGACTTACCTACGGTTGCCTACATGCTCAGCAAAACCACTCGGCCAATTAGCGATTTAAAGACCCGTGACGATGTGGTGTTTTCATTTTGTGCGCCTGTACTATCCATTCGGGAAGAGCTGCAACCTGTACTACGCTTATTCACCAACTTAACCGCTTATACCTTTGAGAGTGTCAAAAAGAAAAAAGGCCAATGCCTCACCATCATTGATGAGCTACAAGCGCAAGGTTATAACGCCACCATTGAAGTGGTACTGCCTGTTGGACGAAGTTACGGTCAAACCTTTGTCGGTATCGCCCAAGACATTGAGGGCATGAAAAATGCCTACCCCAAGACCTACAAAGCCTTTACAGGCAATGCCGATGCCGTGCTGTGGATGGGGAGCAATCACCCCACCAATTTGGAATTTTTAAGCCAGACTTTAGGCAAAAAATCCCATGTATCAAAAGGCCGGAATTCCCGCAAAAAATCCTATCGTGATGTGCCAGTGATTGATCCCGACCAAACGGGTCGATACCTCGAACCTGATAGCGGCAATATCATTGTCACCCGCGCAGGGAAACGGGCATTACGGCTTAAAAACGATCCCTACTACAAGGCTCTGCCTGTCACAAAATACGATGCTGATCCCGATCACGGCGACAGCTTTATAAGGGCAATCATGCGTTTTTTTCTGAACAGAAAACCCAAGTTTCCCAAACGAGATGCAACGGAGATGTAGACTGATAACCACGACCTGCATAATACAAAAAACAGCCAAACGGAGAAATGCAATGAGTAGTAACTTTGAACAAAATAAGAAGCGAATTACCGAGGCGGCAAAGAATTTGACAAATCCTCCACTGTCTTTGTTGCGAGGCATGTATTTACAAAGGCAACAACAAGAACAACAAAAATTCTACGTGCTTGAACGTGAATTGGAGGAATTGCGTAACCAAGCTTATCAAGCGGCATTACGCCTTTATTTGAGCCTGTACGGTGATGAATACACCGTTCACGGCTCCTATGTTGACATTATTCGAGCAATCGAAGGAGACACTAATGAATAGTGAAATTTTTAATAATCAAGACCGCGCTCAAATCACCGCTCTCTTTGAAAAAGCTAAAAAGATGAGTGGATGGATGACTCTGTATTGTTTGAGCGCAACATTAAACCTTTTGGTTTTTGTCGGTGTGATGGGGTTTGAGTATGAAATATCTTTTCAATTATTTAAGTCCATTAGCGGTGAAGATAATGAGTATTGGACGCCGTCCGTGATGGCCTTTTCATCGGTCATTCTGGTTCTTGGCTTTCATTATCTGGCTGACACTCGTGCAGGTAAGACAGCCAATAAATTTATCAATGGTATAGCGGCACTACTGATCCCTGTTAATTTAATCGGTATTGGATTAGTCATTGCGGTGTTGTTATTTAACGATGGTTTACATGAAATGCTCAAAGTCAATGAAGACATCAGCTTTATGTTAGATACGGCGGCTGAAGTCGTTAATGATGATGATTGGTTGGGTGCGCTGATGGCACAATTTACCTCGCCGTTAGCGGCTCTCGCATTCAGTTTAGGCATTGGAGCATTAGCGATTATCAATGTGTTTGTAGCACATCGCGCTTTAACTAAAATCAAATCAAGTGTGAGTGAAATGTTTTATCGCCGCTCACTTCGTAAAACGGCTCATCAAGCATATCAGGCAATCTGTAAGGTTGAAAACGCTTATACAGAAAAGTTAACCGAAGTGAACACACAACGTCTCAGAGATGAAACGATTCAATTGGAAATGGCTAGCGATATTTTGGCCTCACTTGAAGGTGAATTATTGCCTGTTAGAGTTTGGGTCAATAAGCAAAAAATAAAACCTGAACCATTACCTTTTGCACCTCACCCAACGCTCAATTTGAAACAAATCGAAGCTGCACTAAAAAATTTCAGTGCGATCACATTAGATAACATTCTTTCACACATTAGAGGGGAGAAATAATCATGCAATTATTTAAGATGGCCGCCTTAACGGCATTGGTAACGGCTTATATGTCGTCATCAGCAGAAACATTAACGGTTGGTCTTGATTTAAGTTTATCCAACCCATTGGTCAAGGACAGTGCTTTTAGTCAAACCGCTGCCCAATATGTGGCGCATCACATAAAGGGCATGAAAGATGGCGACAAAATACGTATCAAAACTTTTGGCTCGCGTGATAATGCAGCCAATTTTAACACCAAAGAAAAGACAATCTCTCGACACGGTAGTGCAAAAATGGCGAGGGCTGTGGCGCAATATATTCAACACGTTGTTAAAGATAATTCCAATACCCAAAAAAGTACCAACATCGTGGCATGGTTAGAATTTAACGATTTTGATTGTGCCAATAATGGCAAAATAATTGCTCTGACTGATGGTATTGAAGCATCAAGTTATGTTGACCCCAACGCCTTGTTAGATGGCAAAAAGGATCTGCCTGCGCCAGATGAGTATGCAAAATTAAAGGGTTGTGATGTGGTTTTTTATGGCCTCGGTATTGGTTGGCAACCGCAGCAAGTAAAGACTCTACGTAAGCAGTGGAGCCGTTACTTTAAGCAAGCTGGCTCTACTTTTAGCGTCATTATTCCTTAGGCATTAGCCGTGATAACCAAAGCTGAGTTGGAACAACTGCGAGTTTCCCAGCCCAAGCTGAACAACGAGTTACATTACACCATCGGCGGCACTATCGAAACGCAGGTTCATGCGGCGGTAGAAACCGAACGGGTTAGCAAACTAAAGCACGGTGAATATCGGCTTCAAAAAGCCTTGGAGGAAATGAGAAATAACCATGTTTTTGCAACCCGTGAAGGGCTGGCAAAAGCGCATTTTAATCAACAATCACAGGAGGTAAAACTTTGAATATAAAAAATAAAATAAAAACACAGCCCTTTAGGGCTGTGAACAACCATAGGTTGAAAACTTAACCAAATGTTTACAACCTTAAGTTTAGCCTGAAAGTAGAACTGAATTTTTATGAAAATAGGAGAAACACCATGAACCATGACGATAAAACATCACAAGAAAATACCAACCAACAACCCGCTAAAGGCCGCGAGCCTGATTTTGATGCCCATCAAGTTATCAAAAATGATGGAGGTGAAAACTGGGTAAAAATCGGTGCGATGTGGGAAGGCAAAGACGGTTATATTTCCGGCGACACGGTGCATGGCCGTATCGTTTTGCAATCCCGTAAGGCCAAAGAAGCCTTGCAGGAGATGCGCGTACAAAATCAACAATCGACGCCAACACAGCAACAAAAACCTGAAACACAGCCAAGTCAGTAAGGCGAAGGAAGCCGTCACTTACCACCCAAATCCGTGCTGGTAGCGCAGGATTTGGGACTACCTGAACCTTTAGCAAAAATAGGAAGCACCATGGAAAACGACATCAATATGTATCAAGAACCTGTGAGAAAGACAGCATCATTTATCACAGAGCAGAGCAATCAGATATTTGAACTTTCGCAGGTGATTGAAGATGGCAATGGCGGTGAACATGAAATGAAAATTGGCTCTCTATCAACGGGGGATGTGGGTTTGATAAGCGGTGACACCATTTACGGGAAGTTTGTCATCCGTCATCCCAAAACAGCGCCCACATAAGCCTGATAAGTCATTGGCAAATCTAACCAAACCAAACCAAAGCACAAAGGCCGAAGCACAAAGGAGGACAATATGCATCAAGATGAGAACAGTGCAGACAAGCAAAGCTCACCTTACTCCATTCGCTTCACTCCACAAGAGCGCAAGCTATTTGACGCTATGGCAAAACAGGTGGATATGAACGGTGCTGAATTTATTAGACTTCAGTTATTCACCAATACGCTGCAAGAGAAATTCGCTGTACGCACCCAAAACAAAACCAATCCCAATAAGGAGCTGGCGCAAATTCTCTCGCTACTGGGTCAATCGCGCATCGCTAATAACCTCAATCAAATTGCAAAATCGATCAATACCGGAACATTGGTGTTAAGTCCTGAACTCATCGCTCAAATTGATGAATCCTATCATACCATCCAATGGATGCGCCGCATGTTGATTAAAGGCACAGGGTTAAAGGATGAGTTAGGATGATTATCAAAGCCTCAAAACGCAGCGGTGCAAAACAGCTTGCCCTTCATCTGATGAGTCCTGATAACGACCATGTGGAAGTCCTGAAAATGGAGGGTTTTATCGTCAATAATATGACTGGGGCTTTACAAGAAATTTATGCAGTTAGCCGCGCCACACATTGCAAAAAATTCATGATGTCCATCAGCTACAATCCGCCGCAAGGCGTAAACGTAAGCAATGAGCTGATTGAAGAAACAGCCACGCGCAGCCTAAAAAAGCTTGAACTGGAAGGTCAACCCTATTGCCTTATCGCTCATGAAAAGGAAGGTCGCCGCCATTACCATTGCGTGGTATCGCTGATTGATACCCAAGAAATGAAAGCGATAAAGCAACCTTATTATAAGAAAAAGCTGAACAACCTTGCTAAGACACTCTTTATTGAAAACAACTGGGATTTACCTCAAGGCTTTATAAACCGCGATAACCGCGATCCGCGTAATTTCAACTTGTCGGAATGGCAACAAGCCAAACGCCATAAGCTCAACCCCAAACAAATTAAAGCGGCCTTACAGCAATGTTGGGCTATATCAGATTGCAAAGCCAGTTTTAGCCATGCTTTAGCTGAGGCCGGTTATTTTCTGGCACAAGGCGATAGGCGTGGTTATGTCGCTGTTGATTGGCACGGGGAAGTCTATTCACTCACACGTTCTTTGGGAGTCAAAACCAAAGAGTTAAAAGCCCGTTTAGGTGATAACAAAACCCTAGACACAGTCGAAACGGTAAACGCAAAAATAGCTAAGGAACAGGGTGTTTTACACAAAAATTATGCCCGTGAACTCGCCCTGAAACATCAGCTAGAGCGCCAACCGTTTAAGAAAAAGAAAACGAGTATGATTAAAGTGCAACGCGAGGAACGCGCCGCGCTCAAGGATTTTCATGAGCAGCGACATACCCAAGAAACCCAAATACGACAAGCTAAAATCCGCAAAGGTTTAGGCGGTCTTTGGGACTTCTTCACAGGTTCATCCAAAAAACAACACAGGCGCAATGAAATTGAAGCGAAGCAATGCGCCTTGCGTGAGCGTAAAGAAAAGGAAATCCTGATTAATCAACACCTCAATCAACGCCAAGATTTGCAAGCGCAATATAAGAATTTAAGACAGCAACATTATTTAGAAAAAACACAGCTCAATGCCAGTTTCGTACAATCAGCGCAAAGCATCACGCAAAAAGGCGCATTGAAACACGCATTTAATCAGAGCGTCAAACCGGACAAGCCGGATATAAAACCAGCATTGAAACCAGAGTTAGGGCTATGAGCATGGATGATTTAACCCCTATTGACGCTCACAAAGATTGGGCTTTGGTACATGAAGCTGGTCACAATCAGGCTTCAAAGCTCAAAGAGCTGGTCAGGTTTATGGCGCGATGCGCCGCAGAAAATGACTATCAACAATCCTTAGAAGCTCACAAGGCTGGAAAATGGGAGGATAGCGATGGTTAGAGTGGCTATTTATGCCCGTTATTCCAGTGCGATGCAAAGTGATGCGTCCATAGAAGACCAAATCAGGGTTTGCACCCAGCGTGCCGAGCAGCAAGGCTGGCAAGTGGTAAAGCCCTATAGCGATCACGCCATAAGCGGGGCTTCGATGATCCGCTCCGGTTTACAAGTGATGATGCAGGACGGCGCAGCGGGGAAATTCGATATTGTCCTCACCGAAGGATTAGATCGCCTCTCCCGCGATCAAGAAAACATCGCAGGGATTTATAAGCGTTTAAACTTTGCTGGTGTAAAGATTTTTACCCTCGCAGATGGTGAAATTACCGATTTGCATATTGGCTTAAAAGGCACCATGAACGCGCTCTTTCTGAAAGATTTAGCCGCTAAAACCCATCGCGGCATACGAGGCCGCGTTGAAAAAGGCAAATCAGGCGGCGGCTTGTCTTACGGTTATGATGTGGTGAAAAAATTTGATGCGAGCGGCGAGCCTGTACGCGGTGAGCGCACCATTAATCAAGAACAGGCTATTATTATTAATCGTATTTTTGAGGAATACGCCGCTGGTAAATCTCCTAAAAAAATTGCATGGGCACTCAACAAAGAAAACGCCCCCAATCCTTCGGGCAAAGGCTGGTCTGCCAGTACCATTAATGGCACACGTAAACGTGGCTCTGGCATTATCAATAACCCTTTATATATAGGTCAACTTATCTGGAACAGGGAAAGTTACTTTAAAAATCCTGATACAGGCAAACGGGTCGCTCGACTCAATCCAAAAGAAGAATGGGTCATAAGCGATGTTCCAGAGCTAAGAATTGTCACGCAAGAGTTATGGGATAAAGTCAGAGCCAAACAAGTTGCTTTGTCTTTAAAGTCTACACCTCACGAAAAACGCCGTCCCAAACACCTGTTTTCTTACCTGATAAAATGCGGCTGTTGCGGCGGCGGCTTCAGTAAAATATCAGCCCTGCGGTATGGCTGCACTACTGCGCGAAATAAAGGCACCTGTGATAACCGTATCACCATGGCGCAAGATAAACTGGAAAACACGATTTTATCGGCCTTACAAACCCATTTGATGCAGCCTGAATTGGTAGCAGAATTTTGCGCAGAATATACGCGCCATAGCAATCAAATTCGCAAACAAGGTAATACTGATATTACCCAAGCAAAGTCCAAACTTGAAAAGCTCTCTACTGAAAAAAACAAATTAATAGAAGCCATTAAACAAGGAATTCCAGCCTGTGAGGTCAAAGACGCGCTGGCTAATATTAGCGAGCAGCGCGAAAATCTAGAGGCGTTATTATGCACAACAAAACAATCGCCCATCTTGCTTCACCCCAATATGGCATTGCGTTATCATGAGCAAGTCACCAACTTAAGAGACTCCCTCAATCAAAAAAACAAGCGCCATGAAGCGGCTGAGCTGATTAGGAAGTTGGTGGACAAGATTGTTTTGCTTCCCGATGAAAACAACAAAAAGCTTAAATTGAACCTCCACGGTGATTTGGCTGGTATACTGTCCGTTGCGACAGGCCAACAACAAGGCAAAGCCCTAACCTTAGCGATGCAAAATGCCTTGCCGTTTAATGAATTCGCAGGATTAAACAAAAAGCAGGGAATGAATACGGCGGGAGCAGGACGCGGAAGCTTTGCCTTGCTAGACACAAAAATCCCAATATTGAGCCTATTAAATACCTCCGTCATAACGTCAACATTTGTAACTCTTTGATATTAATATGTTTAAGCCAATTAGGTGACCTATCTTATCCAGAGTTGAGGTTAATATATAGAATTCTTATATACCCAAACCATCTGAAAATATGTATTCTCAGATGGTTTGGGTATAAATACTCAGTACAACTTATAAATACTCAGTACAACTATAGTCAGAGTTTGTAATAAAAATAGTTGACGAACATCTAAGCTTTAATACGTTGATATTAAGCAATTACTTAAACCAAATGAAGGTGGTATCGCACATGAAAAAAACTTTGATATATGGATTATTAGCCGCATCCTCTGCTCTTTATGCAACGTCAACCTATGCTAAAGGTGATAAATCCAAAGGAAAGCAGTTATTTCAGATCTGTGCAAACTGCCATGGAGAGAAAGGAAGAGGAAATCCTGATACCAAAGCACCTCAATTAGCAGGTCAGTATGATTGGTATCTTATTCAACAACTTAAAAACTTCCAGTCCGGGATCCGAGGCTCAGATCCAAAAGATGTGAACGGTGCTATGATGGCACCTATGGCTAAACTTTTGAAAGATGACCAGGCTATTGAAGATGTGGTCGCATATATCGTCAATATGAGTCCCAAAAAGCATAACTAAAGTACCTATACCTTTCCTATACTGTAAGACAAAAAAAGCGCAAATCTTAGAAAATGCGCTTTTTTTGTATCTATCTTCTGAGATAAGGTTTTCTACTCAGAAAAAGAATGAATGCCAAGCTTACTTACTTTGCCTGGTACTCTTTTTGAACAACATCTTCAACATAGGCAGTTAATGCCGCTAGTTCTTTAGAATCCCAGGGAAGAGCTTTGGTTTTCATAGGGGCCATCATGCAAAACTGCACCATTTGCTCAGCATCGACACTACTCAAATTTGACATACTATCAGCCATAGCTACCTTATGTGGATATGCGGCTTTAAAAGATTTCTTAAACTGGGCTCCACCCGTATGACAAGTTTGGCAAGCCATACCACTTTCCCCAATGCTAGCGTCCTTCCATAAAGCCTCGCCCTCTTTGACAAGTGAGGCTCTATCACCAGAAAAAGCAGTTGTGCCAGAAGGTCGAGTTACCAAATTAGGGTCAATACCTGCACAACCAGTTAATACGGCCGCTAAAGTTGCACCTAATAATAGATTTTTGTTCATTTTATTTTCCTCTATAAAAGTGGGGGGAGTCTAAAAGCATATTAGTTGCATTTTCCTGATGATGCAATTAATAACACCCCTTAATAATAGTTCGTGATCTCAAAAAAACTCAATTTTATGGGCTTGCAAAAGCAACACACTCACTAAAGTCTATTTAATTGGCATTTTGTTACAACATTTCAATCCAATTTTTAATGGTATTTATACCCTGGCTCATTGGAAATTAGTGAATTCAGTAACGCTTCCAGGACGTAGGTACTTAGATTACGTCAGAAACTAGTGATCTGCGTATATACCCGTGATACCTGGAAAAGCGGGATTTCAGAGCTTCAGTGGGAATCCAGGTCAAGACGTCGCTCGTAGATAATGACTGGTCATTTTCAAGAGCGACAAAGCTTCCGCGTCCTGCTAACGCCCCTTACCTCCGTCCATGGAGGCAACGAAGGACTGGTTTTCCACTGAAGCTCCC